>CALWFY010000053.1 GCA_944377775.1 uncultured Mediterraneibacter sp. | reverse complement strand
TTGTGTTGCCCTCCATTTAAGAAAAATAAATAAGTTTCTGTACTGCTGCCTGAAAGGAACAATACTGGCTCAGTGTAGCATGTTTACCAATGAAAGTCAACGGATTTCTCTTGTGTTTCACAAAAATATACAAAAAATACAGGGGGTTGTATTTATTGCTGCAGTTGATTAAAATGAAATTGGAATATATGAAAGGCGGACGGACGGCATGAAAATATCTACAAAAGGAAAGTATGCTCTGGAGATAGCGGTGGACCTTGCCGTGCATTCAGATCAGGAGCACAGAGAGAGCCTGAAAAATATTGCCCGGCGGCGGGGACTGTCTGAAAAATATTTGGAGCGGATCGTGAAGATGCTCTGCAGTGCAGGGATTGTATCCGGTGCCAGAGGGGTTCGGGGCGGTTACTGTCTGTCCAGGGACGCAGAGAATATCACGGTTCTGGAGGTGCTCAGAGCATCTGAGGGAGAACTGGCACCAGTGGAATGTCTGATCCGGGAGCCGGACTGTGGAATTGTCTGCGGGGAATGTCCGACTAGGGGTGTGTGGTTTGAAATGTGGGAGATCATAAAAGATACAGCAGGGAAGATCACTGTCAGTGATATCGCAAAAAAATCTGCGGACATGTAAATTCAGATTTAAATTATATTGACATAGTAGGAATTAACTGGTATAACATAATTCATATTAAAAAAGTAGGAATTGGAAGGATGGTGAAAAATGAAGCTGTCTACAAAAGGAAGATACGGTCTGCGCGGGCTTGTGGATATTGCCGCATACGGGGAAGATGAGATCGTGTCCCTGGCACAGACCGCGCGCCGGCAGAAGCTGTCTTTGAATTATCTGGAACAGGTATTTGGAATGCTGCGCAGAGGCGGGATCGTTATCGGTGTGAAAGGAGTAAACGGAGGTTTTAAACTGGCATGCGATATGGATGAAATTACGGTCAGAGATGTTTTGGAGGTGCTGGAAGGTGAGTTTTCCATTGTGGACAGGAATGAAGAGGACAGACAGGATTCGGTACAGGCAGCTTTGGAAACTCTTCTCTGGGATGAGATTGACAGGAAAGTGAATTCTTTTCTTGAAGAGAGGACGCTGGGCAGTCTTGTCAGGGAATATCGGAGAAATATATAAATGTAAAAAGAAAGGAAGCGGAACAATGAAAGTATATCAAAGTGTTACAGAACTGATCGGGAGGACCCCCCTCCTGGAAGTGAAAAATATAGAAAGAGAGAAAGAACTGAAAGCGAAGGTACTGGTCAAGCTGGAGTATTTTAATCCGGCGGGAAGCGTGAAAGACCGGGTGGCACTCAGCATGATCGAGGAGGCAGAACGTACGGGAAGAATCCGCGAAGGAGCGACCATCATTGAACCGACCAGCGGAAATACCGGGATAGGCCTTGCTTCCGTGGCAGCGGCAAAAGGGTATAAAGCAATCTTTGTCATGCCGGAAACCATGAGCATCGAGAGGCGGAAACTGCTGCTTGGATACGGCGCGCAGATCGTGCTGACCGAGGGCGCAAAAGGCATGAGGGGAGCAATCGAGAAAGCGGAAGAGTTGGAAAAAGAGATCGAGAATGCTGTTGTGCTCGGACAGTTTGTAAACAAAGCAAATCCGTCAGCCCACTATCGGACAACAGGGCCTGAAATATGGGAGGATACAGAAGGGACCGTGGATGTTTTTATCGCGGGAGCAGGCACAGGCGGCTCTGTGACAGGTGTCGGGCAGTACCTGAAAGAACAGAATCCCAAAGTAAAAGTGATCGCTGTAGAACCGGAAAAATCTCCTGTACTCTCAGGAGGGAAGCCGGCACCTCACGGGCTTCAGGGAATCGGAGCCGGATTTGTTCCCGAGGTGCTGGATACGCAGATTTATGACGCAGTCAGCCGGGTAAAAGAAGATGAGGCTTATGCTGCAGCCAGACTGCTGGCATCAAGAGAAGGGATACTGACAGGAATCACCTCAGGAGCAGCTCTTCACATTGCGCTGGCGGAAGCGCTGAAACCGGAGAACGAGGGGAAGACGATCGTGGCGCTTTTGCCGGATACAGGAGAAAGGTATTTGTCTACCCCGCTTTTTCCACAGGAATAATTCAAACAGCAATTGAAAATTAGCCGGATGTAGTATATACTGGTAACAGAATTTGAAATTAAAGGAGGACATCATTATGAAAGAATTTAAATATGTGGTTACAGATCCGGAAGGAATCCACGCAAGACCGGCAGGAATCCTTGTGAAACAGGCGGCAGGTTACCAGTCATCCGTGAAGATTACAAAGGGTGAGAAGACCGCAGATGCGAAGAGGATTTTTGGCGTCATGGGACTTGGCGTTAAGACTGGCGAGGAAGTTACGATTACCGTTGAGGGAGCGGATGAAGATACAGCAATCGCAGAATTAGAGGCATTCTTCAAGGAGAATTTATAAATCGGGTTAAGGAGTATGAAACCATGATTACGATAAGCGGTAAAAGTGTATTCGGCGGCGTGGCTATAGGCAAAATCATGTTTTACAAGAGAAGTGAGAAGTCTATTAAGAGAACGCGCGTCGATGATGTGGATGCAGAATGGCAGAGATTCCAGGATGCAAAAAATATAGCAGTATCCCAGTTAAAAGGTCTGTATGACAAAGCGTTGGAGGATGTAGGAGAGACAAATGCCATGATCTTTGAGATACATCAGATGATGCTTGAAGACCTGGATTACCTTGAGTCGATCGAGAATATCATTCGCACCCAGGCGGTTAATGCAGAATTTGCAGTTGCTACCACGGCAGATAATTTTTCACAGATGTTTGCTGCCATGGATGATGCGTATATGCAGGGGCGTGCAGCCGACGTAAAAGATGTTTCTGAGCGTGTGCTGGATATTCTGTGCGGTGTTGACGAGGGTGTGCAGGAGATGACAGAACCGCGCATTATTGCGGCAGATGATCTTGCGCCGAGTGAGACCGTGCAGCTTGACAAAGAGAAAGTTCTTGGATTTGCCACAATGTACGGGTCAGCCAATTCCCATACTGCGATTCTGGCTCGTACCATGAATATTCCGGCAGTGATCGGTCTCGGTGAATCCCTTCTTCCGGAATATGATGGAAAAATGGCAGTTATCGACGGATTTACGGGAACGCTTTACATCGAACCGGATGAAGAGACGATGAAAGTGATGCAGGAAAAACGCGCAAAAGATATGGAGCAGAAAGCGCTTCTCGAACAGCTCAAAGGCAAAGAAAATGTCACAAAGAGCGGACAGAAGATCAATGTGTACGCAAATATTGGAAATGTATCGGATGTGGGCGCCGTGCTCAAGAACGATGCAGGCGGTATTGGTCTTTTCAGAAGTGAATTCCTGTATCTGGAGAACTCGGACTTCCCGACAGAGGAGCAGCAGTTTGCAGTGTACAAGCAGGTGGCGGAAAATATGGCGGGAAAGAAAGTCATTATCCGTACTCTGGATATCGGCGCTGACAAGCAGGTAGATTATTTCGGGCTTGACAAAGAGGAAAACCCAGCACTTGGATACCGCGCGATCCGTATCTGTCTGACACGTCCTGAGATATTCAAGACTCAGTTAAGAGCGCTGTACCGTGCGGCAGTATACGGGAATATTTCCATCATGTTCCCCATGATCATCTCGGTTGACGAAGTGCGTAAGATTAAAAAGATCATCTCAGAGGTGAAAGAGGAACTTAAAAATGAGGGAATCCCGTTCAAGGAAGATGTGGAGCTTGGTATCATGATCGAGACTCCGGCTTCCGTGATGATGAGCCGTGAACTGGCAAAAGAGGTTGATTTCTTCAGTGTGGGTACAAATGATCTTACCCAGTATACTCTGGCGATTGACCGTCAGAATTCAAAGCTGGATGCTTTCTATGATCCGCATCATCCGGCAGTGCTTGCCATGATAAAGATGGCAGCAGAGAATGCACACGCAGAAGGCGCATGGATCGGTATCTGCGGAGAGCTGGGAGCAGACCTGGAACTGACAGAAGAGTTCTTGAAAATGGGACTGGATGAGCTGTCTGTGTCACCTGCAATGGTTCTTCCGCTCAGAAAGCGCATCAGAGAGTGTGAATAATAAAATAAATCGGATTTTTTGAAAATCTGGATATATGCTGAAAAAGCTGTGTTATGGGAAATCTGGCTGAGATTCAGACAGACCCGTTGCACAGCTTAATGCATATCTCCGGGTTTTTATTTTTTGAGTGCATTTCCCTCTTGAATTGATCGAACGTATGTGCTATTATATAAAAAAGAACAAATGTTCGAATTTAAAAAAGAGGTAATGTGCGATGCAGGACAGGATTCACAAAGAGATGACCCTGTATGAAAAACTGAATATTTTATCTGATGCTGCAAAATATGATGTGTCCTGTACCTCCAGCGGAGTAGAGAGAAAAGGGGATGGTACAGGCATGGGAAACTGTGTAAAAGCCGGAATCTGCCACAGCTTTTCGGCGGACGGCAGATGTATCTCCCTGCTCAAGATTCTGTTTACGAACGAATGTATCTATGACTGTAAATATTGTATAAACCGATCTTCAAATGATGTGAAGAGGGCTTCATTTACCCCAGAAGAAGTGTGTACTCTGACAATGGAGTTTTACCGGAGAAATTATATCGAGGGCCTTTTTTTAAGTTCCGGGATACTGAAAAGCCCCAACTATACGATGGAGCTGCTCTATGTCACTTTGTACAGACTGCGTCATGTGTGTAATTTTCAGGGCTATATCCATGTAAAAGCCATACCCGGAGCGGATCAGAGACTGATTCGCCTGACTGGATATCTGGCGGATCGTATGAGTGTGAATCTGGAACTTCCCACGGCGGAGAGTCTGCGCCTGCTGGCGCCTCACAAATCCAGAAAGAATATTCTTGCGCCCATGCGGTTTGTGCAGGAAAAGTCAAAGGAAAACCGTCAGGAAATCATGCTGTACCGAAATGCTCCCCAGTTTGTGCCGGCGGGACAGAGTACACAGATGATCATCGGCGCCACGCCGGAGACAGACTATCAGATTCTCAGCGTGACAGAGTCGCTGTATAAGAAGTTTGATCTGAAAAGGGTGTTCTTTTCCGCCTTTGTTCCGGTCAATGAGGATAAGGCATTGCCAGCCATCCGGGAGCAGGGGCCTCCTCTGCTGAGAGAACACCGCCTTTATCAGGCGGACTGGCTGCTCCGGTTTTATCATTTTGAGGCAGGGGAACTGCTGGATGAGGAGAATCCGAATTTCAATGTGTTTCTTGATCCCAAGTGCTGCTGGGCATTAAGGCATCTTGAGATGTTTCCGGTGGAGATAAACAGAGCGGATTATTATACCCTGCTGCGCGTGCCCGGGATTGGGTATAAGTCGGCCGGGAGAATCGTAAAAGCAAGGCGTATGGGAACGCTTGCGTTTGAAGATTTGAAAAAAATGGGCGTGGCGCTTAAAAGAGCACTCTATTTTATTACCTGTTCGGGCAGGATGATGTATCCGGTCAGGATGGATGAAGACTATATTACGAGAAATCTTCTGAATACAAAAGAGCGGCTTCCGGAGGGCGCGGACGGAATGACATTTAAGCAGCTTTCTCTTTTTGACGATATGAATGCAGGAACGGGGTGAATCCAGGTGAAGCAGGTATATATATGCACAGACACAATTACAGGACTGTATTCTGCGCTTCATGATGCGTGGAAGGAGAGCAGGGATAAGGATGCGGGGGTTGAGACAAAGGGAAAAGTTCAGCAGCAGTTGTTCTGTGAGTATCATACTGTGACAGAATGCGAACAGAAAGCGGGCCGTTTGGAGAGGATGATCAAACGGTATCTGGGGTACAGCACATACAGGGATGTTTATCACGCCCTTCTCTCCCACGAGGAGGATAAGGGAACAGCAGTATTTCATATGATGCAGGAGTCAAGAAATATCCGTGACAGCCATAAGATCATGGATCATCTCGGCAATCCTGATGTGGCAAAAGTGTTTGCCATGAGCAGGAGCGTGTCCAATGAGGCGCACATGTACCAGGAGTTTATCCGGTTCAGGGAGCTTGAAAATGGGATTCTCTTTTCGGAGATCACTCCGAAAGCACAGATACTGACATGTGTTGCCGACCATTTTGCTGACCGGTTTCCTCTTGAAAACTGGGTGATTTATGACAAGAGCCATCAGACATTCCTCGTTAATAAGGCAAGGGGATCAGGG
>CALWFY010000052.1 GCA_944377775.1 uncultured Mediterraneibacter sp. | reverse complement strand
GATAACTTTCTTCGCGCCTGCATCGATGTGTGCCTGAGCTTTTGCCTTGGATGTATAGAATCCTGTACACTCAAGAACAACATCTACGCCGATCTCTCCCCAGGGAAGCTCTTTTGCATCAGCTTTTGCGTAGATTTTGATCTCTTTACCATCAACGATGATGGAATCCTCTCCTGCCTCAACTTTATCAGCCAGTGCATATTTACCCTGTGTTGAGTCATATTTCAGTAAGTGAGCCAGCATTTTCGGGGATGTCAGGTCGTTGATTGCTACGATCTCAAATCCCTCTGCTCCAAACATCTGTCTGAAAGCGAGACGTCCGATACGTCCAAATCCATTGATCGCTACTTTTACTGCCATGATTAATTCCTCCTAAGAATTTGAAAAATATTTGACTGTGTTACAGCCATAACAATGAATCCCTACCACGCAAACATTGTTAAGGATTCATCAACTAGAATAATTGTACTAAAACGAAAACAAAAATTCAAGTACTAAATGTAATTTATTGTAAGTTCCGAAAGACTGGTCTGCGCCCCTTATATTCGGCATAATAGCGGAATCCGCACGCTGCAAGCACTGCTTTTGCTCTCTCAAACTCATATGCCACATGCTCCGGTCTGTGCGCGTCCGCTCCCACTGTGACGATCTCCCCTCCCAGCTCTTTGTAGCGTTTCAGCACATCCGGATGAGGATGACAGAAGCCGAGGCCGTACTTCAGGCCGGCCGTATTCACCTCAAGACCTTTCCCCATGGAAATGAGTTTTTTCAGCACTGCATCAATCTCATCCGCAAACTTCTCATAAGAATACTCCAGAGCCTGATGCTTCCCGTACCTCACCACATAGTCCAAGTGTCCCAGCACGTCAAAATCCTGCACGTTTTCAAGGCATCTCAGCGTCTCTTCAAAAGTTTCTCTGTATGCTTCCCCATCCGGCCTTCCCTCAAAGAGTTCGCCATAGTATGGGTCCAATCCATGCACCAGATGAAGAGAACCGATCACGAAATCAAAGGGATACCTGGCCGTCATTTCCCTGTACACCTCCCCCAGATGGGGCTGAAGCCCGATCTCCACACCGATCCGCACATCCAGCCTGTCTCTGTATTCTTTCTGAATTTCCGTAAGAATACAGAAATACCGTTCCAGGTCAAACTGAAACGGCTCTTCCCCCAGACTTTTGTCCAGCGGATAATCTCTGTCCATGTGGTCCGTGATGCACACTGTGTGAAGTCCGCGCCGGATGGCTGCGTCCAACATGCTGCGCACCGGAGCTTCGCTGTCAGTGGAAAACTCCGTATGTATATGGAAATCACCCTGCAGCACTGGTCTTCCCGGTGTTCCTGCAGATTTTGCATTTACTGTGCTCATAAGATGGTTCCTCCTCCCATCACATGATCCCCATCATAAAAGACCAGGGCCTGTCCGGGCGTCACCGCTCTCTGTGGCTCTTCAAAATGGCAGGTCACCTCATCCGGACCGGTCTTTTCCACCATACACCAGGCTCCTCTGTGATTGTAACGGATTTTGGCAAACACTCTCCTTGGTTCTGTCAAATCTTCGATGCTCATAAAGTTGAGACGGTCTGCGCGCACGGTCTGTGTCAGCGACTCCTCATAGGTTCCGATCACTACCTCGTTAGTCTCCGGGCGAATCTCAAGGACGAACGCCGGGTATCCGAGAGCAAGCCCCAGACCTTTGCGCTGCCCAACCGTATAGTGGACAATTCCCTTATGCTCTCCCAGAATGCGGCCGTCCGGGGTCACGAAATTCCCGGCCGGAAGCCCTTTTCCTGTCTTTTTTTCTACAGTATCCTTAATGAATTTGGCATAATCTCCGTCCGGCACAAAACAGATATCCTGACTGTCCGGCTTGTCCGCCACCAAAAGCCCGATCTGTTGTGCCATCGCGCGTATCTCATCCTTGGAATATGCACCCACCGGCATAAGCGTCCGCTTTAGCTGTTCCTGTGTCAGATTGTACAGCGCATACGTCTGGTCTTTTGCCAGTGCTGCAGAGCGTCTCAGGGCATATCTGCCATTAAGAAGCTGTTCCACCTGGGCGTAATGACCTGTGGCGATGTAATCCGCTCCAATGGACAGGCTCCGGTTTAAAAGCGCCTCCCATTTCACATACCTGTTGCAGGCAATACATGGATTGGGAGTGCGCCCGCAAAGATATTCTTCCACAAAATAGTTGATCACATTCTCCTGAAACTCTCTCTTAAAATTCATCACATAGTAAGGAATATCAAGAGCTGCCGCCACCCTCCTGGCATCCTCCACAGCGCTTAATCCGCAGCATCCGCCGTTTTCCTCCACAGAGCAGGCTTCCTCATCCTGCCATATCTTCATGGTCACGCCGATCACGTCATAGCTCTGCTGCTTCAGAAGATAAGCGGCAACCGATGAGTCCACACCCCCTGACATCCCAACGACTACCTTTTTCATTAATATTCCTCTTCCTCTTCTTCATCCTCATGGATATCAGACTTTGGTTTCTCAAGCCCTTCGATCTTGATATGGTTCTTCTCCGCATAATCCCAAAGTGCAGCGTGGATCGCTTCCTCTGCCAAAAGGGAACAGTGCACTTTCACCGGCGGAAGTCCATCCAGCGCCTCCATAACCGCCCTGTTGGTCACCTGCATAGCCTCCTGAATATTTTTTCCTTTAACAAGCTCTGTAGCCATGCTGCTTGTAGCAACTGCTGCTCCGCAGCCGAAAGTTTTAAATTTAACATCCCGAATGATCTGGTTTTCATCAATGTCCAGGTAGATTCTCATAATATCGCCGCACTTGGCGTTTCCCACTGTTCCGACGCCGCTGGCATTGTCAATCTCTCCTACGTTTCTCGGATGCTGAAAATGATCCATTACTTTTTCTGTGTACATAATTTTATTCCTCCTGCTCTTTCTTGTTTTAATCTTTATTTTTCTCCTGTCTGCGGACAAAATCCTCATACAGCGGAGACATGCTCCGAAGCTGCGGCACAATCTCTTTTAAACAGTCCACTACATAGTCCACTTCTTCCTTTGTCGTATCTGCTCCAAGAGTCAGACGGAGCGACCCATGTGCAATCTCATGGGGCAGGCCTATGGCCAGCAGTACGTGGGATGGATCCAGTGAACCAGACGTACATGCAGAACCGCTGGAAGCACAGATTCCTTTCATGTCCAGCATGATAAGCAGTGACTCTCCCTCAATAAACCGAAAACTGAAATTCACATTGTTGGGAAGCCTTTTTACCCGATCTCCGTTCAGCCTGGAGTAGGGGATCTCTTTCTCGATTCTGCCGATCAAATAGTCCCGAAGCTCTGTTTCTTTCTCCCCCCGCTCTTTCATGGAAGATGCGGCAAGTGTCACGGCTTTCCCCAGCCCGACAATTCCAGGCACATTCTCTGTTCCCGCACGGCGCTTTCTTTCCTGTGCACCGCCATGGATAAAGGATCGGATTCTCACACCCTTCCGGATATAGAGGAAACCGATTCCCTTCGGCCCGTTTAATTTATGTCCGCTGGCGCTGAGCATATCTATATGACATTCATCCACATTGACCGGAATCTGGGTAAAAGCCTGCACCGCGTCCGTGTGGAATAATATCCCGTGTTCGTGAGCGATCTTCCCGATCTCAGCAATGGGCTGGATACTTCCGATCTCATTGTTTGCAAACATAATTGAGATCAGGATGGTGTCTTCTCTGATCGCGTCTTCCACTGCTTTGGGCGGTACGATTCCGTTTTCATCCACATCAAGATATGTCACTTCATATCCCCGCTTCTCTAGGTATTCACATGTGTGCAGAATAGCATGATGCTCAATTTTGCTGGTAATGATATGTCTTCCCTTTGAAGCATATGCCTCCGCGGCAGCGCACAGCGCCCAGTTATCAGACTCTGTTCCTCCGGCTGTAAAATAAACCTCGTTTGATTTTGCCCCGAGGACGTCCGCAATGATCTCCCTCTGTTTTGTGATCACTTCCTTGTTTGCCGCAGCAAATCCGTATACGCTGGATGGATTTCCATAATGTTCCGTAAAATATGGCAGCATCGCCTCGACAACTTCAGGGGATGTCTTTGTCGTAGCTGCATTGTCAAGATAAATCAGTTTTTCCATATCTGCCTCCGTATGTTTTAAAATTCTCTGCCCTGTGCAGAGCCTTATCTAATTTTTACATGCCGCGCGGTCCGCGCCTGCACAGTTCTTTTTCCTGCTCTCCTCAACAAGCTGATCAAGCATGATCTCGTCCACAGTCTGACTGATACTCTCATTGATCCTCTGCCAGACATATTTTGTCACACATATGTCCGATGCCTGACATTCTCCGTCCGGCTCAAGTGCGGCGCACTCCACAGGTTCAAGATTCCCCTCAAGCGCCCTCAAGATATCGCCGACTGAGATTTCTCTCATATCTTTTGCAAGGACATATCCGCCCCCGGCTCCCCTTACACTGCTTACCAGCCCTGCCTTTTTCAGCATGGAGACAAGCTGTTCCAGGTAACGTTCTGAAATGCCCTGACGTGCCGAAATGCTCGTGATGGACACAGGAGCCTCACTGCTGTACTGCGCCAGATCAATCAACGCCCTCAGCCCGTATCTTCCTTTTGTAGACAGTTTCACCTTCTCACCTTCTTTTTTATTTCCTAGTTTTTTACTAGGATTTACTTTTGTAGGATATCACTCCTGCCCGGTTCTGTCAAGCCGCACGGCAACATATGCTATAAAAAGTATGTCAAACCGACTGGAGTGACAGAAATGCCCTCAAAACACAAGTTATTCCAAGGAGCCATGATCCTGACAGCAGCTGGACTGATCACCCGTTTTATGGGATTCTTTTTCCGTATCTTTCTCAGTCACGCTTTCGGGGAGGAGAATGTGGGACTGTATCAGCTTATTTTCCCTGTTTATGCGCTGTGTCTCTCCGTCAGCACTGCCGGTATACAGACCGCCGTCTCCCGCATGGTAGCTGAAAAGGTTTCATTGGGAAAAACAAAAGAGGCCGGGAACGTACTTTGCATCGCTCTTGGCCTCACTCTCATTCTCTCGTTTGCAGAGATTCTCCTGCTCCAGCAAAACGCCGGGGTTATCGCAGAAGAGTTTTTAGGAGATTCCCGGTGTACCGAGATGCTCCTTATCATTTCCTACGCCCTGCCCTGTGCAGCCATACACAGCTGTATCTGCGGCTACAGTTTCGGCATGCAGAAGGCAAAACTTCCTGCGGTAAGCCAGCTGATCGAGCAGGTCGTGCGCATCCTGTTTGTCGTTCTCCTCTTTCTTTTTATGCAGAAGAGAGGGCACGCCCCGTCCATCCAGCTTGCTGCAGCAGGAATCGTGGCAGGCGAATTTGCCGCCGCCGTATTCTCTGCCCGCTCGCTCTCCATGCAGAAAACATTCCCTCGCAAATTCTCCCTGTCCGCCTTTTCCAGCACTCTCCGGGGTATGCTGGGACTCTCCATGCCCCTGACCGCCAACCGGACGGCAGTCACTCTTCTTCAGAGCGTGGAGGCCGCGTCCATCCCCGCCTGCCTGAAACTTTACGGCATGACCGGAAGCGAGGCGCTGAGCATGTACGGAGTGCTGACCGGCATGGCCATGCCCTGTATCCTCTTTCCATCGGCCATCACCAACTCTGTCGGCACAATGCTCATGCCTGCAGTCAGTGCAGGACACGCCTCGGGAAACCGCGCCGCGGTGGCACAGCTTCTCAAAAAAGCGGTTGGGAGCTGCCTTATCCTGGGGCTCGCCTGCTGTCTGTTTTTCCTGATCTTCGGCAATTTCCTCGGAACCGTTTTATTCCACAGCAGTTCTGCCGGAAAATTTATTCTCACCCTGGCATGGATATGTCCGTTTTTATACACCAATACCGCCTTGATGAGCGCCATCAACGGCCTGGGAAACACAGCATTTACGTTTCTGATCAATATGACCGGTCTGCTCGTCCGAATCGCCGGCGTCTTTCTCGCTATTCCAGAATTCGGCATACAGGGATATCTCTGGGGGCTGCTTGTCAGCCAGTTTATTGTATCCGGTCTGGCTGCCGCGGTTCTTATCCATAAAATCAAAGGACGGAAAGGAACGCTTTTACGAGAGCAGGATTGACATACAGCTCCAGAATGACCCCCACCGCCATTGCCAGTGATACAAATACTGTCTTCTGCCTGTTCCAATGGCTCTGGGGAGCTGTATAACTGTGCCACAGAAGTACCAGGTACGCCGGAATATAACACAGAAACTGTGGAAAGAGCCCCACCAGGCAGAGCAGGCTCCCGCTGATGCCCATATTGAGGATTGCCGTCGAGATCAGAATTCCTGCGGATATGCCCGTCCAAACAAGGAACAAAACAGCCGACA
The DNA here is from genome assembly GCA_944377775.1 of uncultured Mediterraneibacter sp. Taxonomy (GTDB): domain Bacteria; phylum Bacillota; class Clostridia; order Lachnospirales; family Lachnospiraceae; genus Mediterraneibacter. Next base: position 3,359 of record CALWFY010000052.1, on the reverse strand, counting down.
CTTTTCTGAGCTTTGTAAAAGAAAGTGCAGCCAGCGCAAGAAAAGGCACCGCCCGAATCTTCAGAAGATACCAGATATACTCTCCGGCTTCCACGCGGACAGACTGGAACTGATCCAGAAAATAATCGCTGAATATCCCCGGTTCCGCTATATATTTTCCGGCGATAAAATTTACATAAATAATGCCGAGCAAAAACCCCGGCATAAAGAAAACAAGAAACTGCTTTCTTGTGTGAAATATCTTCATGACGCCACCTCTGATTGTTTAGAATCGTCCGCCGCGCAGCCTGTGATACCCGCAGGCCCGCCGGATATTTCATTATATGCCAGGGTTTTTCTTTTATTCACGATTAATCTGCTCCGTATTTCACCGCGTAAGCCATCAGGGACGCAACCGTTTTTGCATCTTCGATCTCTCCTGTAAATATTTTTTCTTTCAGCTCTTTTAACGTATATGCTTTCAGATCAATAAACTCATCCTCACCCAGATTCTGTTTTGAGGGGATAAGGTCTTTTGCCACATACACCTCGATACGCTCATCGCAAAAAGCCACTGTAGTCCGCAGGGTGATAAGCCACTCAAGATTTTCACTTCGATACCCGGTCTCCTCCTCAAGCTCCCGGGAAGCGCACGCTCTGCCCAGCTCTTCTTCTGCGTCAAGGGCTCCCGCCGGGATTTCCAGTGTATAGCGGTCAAGGGCGTTGCGATATTGTCTCACCATGAGGATTTTCCCATCCTCTGTCACCGGAACCACTGCCGCTGCCCCCTTATGTTTAATAAAATCCCAGATAACCGTGTGGTCTCCGTCAATCTCCATTGTGTCCTGATAAAAATCAATGATCTTTCCCTTAAATTTGAGTTCTCTTTTGATACGTTTGATCTGCTCACTCATGATCTTCCTCCCAATCTGTATATTTAGCAGTTTCTGCACATGCAAATTTCCTCAACAAATTAAATACTCATTTTTATTCCATCACATTTTCTTCCAAATCATTCTCAGTTATTTCAATATCTTTTTCACCTTTTTCATTTACTGAAAAATCGTGCATAAAAACCATTTATATGAACGGTGTGCAATTATCTTGGTTTCCACTAAGTCCAATCCTCCCTCAATAATTGCACCTACATCAGGAACGAGTTTCCCTAAATTGACAATTCCTTTTGTTCCAAACTTAGTTACAAATCGAAATCCAACTTTTTGATTGATTTTTGATACTCTGCCCGGTATTTTTCTAATCAATCCATTTGCAAATTTTACTCCAAATTTAAGACTTGCCTGTTTAATCAGTTTGTTAACGGCAACACCAGTAAGGCAAGCATATACAAAAGTTTATGTCTCGTCACTATCAAGTTCAAATCCAGCCATATATGCAACACAGGCAATCATACGCATTTGGACATAAACCACACTAGTAATATTTGCTGGAAGTGTCACAGGAAGAGTGACAATCCCCCATAACCAGTAATAAAGCCCGATGTTGCACATTTTGTAATTTGATTTTTAAGCATGGATTTACAGGCAGGTTCTTTGGTATTATATTTCCGCAGATAATCACCAGCCATTTCTTCTACAGATGGATTAACTTTAGGAATACCATGTAAACATTTATCATAGCAAGCATCCAAAATCTTCATTATATCTTCTCGTGATACTAATGGTTTTTTCTCATTTTTACTCATGTACCGAATGACCCTTTCATCATCTTGTAACTTTCCTGCTTTTATCCAAAAGAAAGCCCTCGTCTTACGACAAGGGCCGATCTTCATCTGTTGTTATGATCCATTGCTACTTTGCGTAATCTGTCGCCCGTGATTCACGGATTACATTTACTTTGATCTGTCCGGGATATTCCAGTTCGAATTCGATCTGTTTTGCAATATCCCTCGCCATAAGCACCATATCATCATCAGATACCTGCTCCGGAACTACCATAACACGAATCTCTCTTCCTGCCTGAATGGCAAAAGATTTATCCACACCTTTAAACTGGTTGGTAATCTCTTCTAACTGTTTCAATCTGTTTGTGTATGTTTCAATGGTTTCGCGCCTTGCGCCCGGCCGTGCCGCCGAAATTGTATCCGCAGCCTGAACCACGCAGGCGATCAATGTCTGCGGTTCTACATCGCCATGGTGTGATTCCACAGCGTTAATGACAGTTGCGGATTCTTTGTATTTTCTGCACAAATCCACACCTATCTGAATATGTGACCCTTCTACGTCATGGTCAATAGATTTGCCTATGTCATGCAAAAGTCCGGCGCGTTTGGCCATTCTGATATCTATGCCGATCTCTCCCGCGAGAAGTCCAGCAAGCTGTGCCACTTCTATAGAGTGTTTCAGGGCATTCTGCCCATAGCTTGTTCTGAACTTCATGCGGCCCAAAAGTCTGGTCAGCTCCGGATGAATGCCGGGCACCCCGACTTCGAGCGCTGCAGCCTCTCCTTCTTCCCTGATCATTGTGTCGACTTCTTTCTGCGCCTTTTCCACCATTTCCTCAATTCTGGCCGGATGAATACGCCCGTCCACGATCAGTCTCTCAAGGGCAATCCTTGCAACTTCCCGGCGGATCGGATCAAATCCGGATAATACGACTGCTTCAGGAGTGTCGTCAATAATCAGTTCCACACCTGTAAGCGTCTCCAGTGTACGAATATTTCTTCCTTCACGTCCGATGATACGTCCTTTCATCTCGTCGCTCGGAAGCTGTACAACAGAAATTGTCGTCTCTGCTACATGGTCAGCAGCACATCTCTGGATCGCGTTGACAACGTACTCTTTCGCTTTCTTGTCCGCCTCCTCTTTTGCCTGAGCTTCCAGCTCTCTGACCATTTTCGCAGTGTCATGCTTCACATCTTCTTCAACAGTTTTCAACAGATATTCTTTTGCCTGTTCGGAGGTAAGTCCTGAGATTCGTTCCAGTTCCTGTACACGTTTCTGACTCAGCTCTTCTACCCTGGCTTCCCGCTGACGAAGCTGATCTTCTTTTGATGCCAGCTTTGACTCCCTGTGTTCCAGAACGTCAGAACGCTTGTCAACCGCCTCTTCCTTTGCCAACACTCTTTTCTCATAGCGCTGCAGTTCCGCTCTTCTTTCCTTAGTCTCTTTCTCAAGATCGTTTTTGGTCCTGATAGACTCTTCTTTCACTTCCAAAAGAGCTTCCTTTTTCGTTGTCTCAGCAGTTTTTACGGCATCGTCAATAATCTCCCTTGCTTTTGCTTCCGCATTTCCGATCTTACTTTCCGCATTCTTCTTCAGACCGGAGATTGTCGCAAAACGGGTGATGATCCCAGCTATCAACGCGAGGGCCACGGCAATTACTATACATAAGCCTAAACTTAATTGCACAGGAGCACCTCC
>CALWFY010000051.1 GCA_944377775.1 uncultured Mediterraneibacter sp. | reverse complement strand
AGAAGGACCGCTTCTGAGTATCCCGGTAAACTGTGAGTCTTACAATATTGCTTACAACAAAGATGTGCTTGAAAAGCTGGGGCTTGAAGTGCCCCGCACATGGGATGAATAGAAGCAGCGTGGAGATTTATGGAATGGGCTTCAGGAAGATAGTTCCTGTTAAGGGCTGCTTTGGAAGGAAATATGAATCCGACCCGCACAAGCACGTGGGATCATGAAAAATTCAAAGCTGTGTCCGAGCAGTGGGGTGATTTCTGCAAAGTATCCAGACAGCTGGCTGAGAAAGACGGACGTGTTCGTGTAACGCCATATAAGAATTATCGTATGATTGCCGAGCGCTGGGTGAAAGCGATCTTAAATGCATACGAAAACGGACAGGTAAAAGAAGAACTGGAAAAAGCGGCGGAAGAAATAGACCACGTGTCCCGGTCTGCTCTTTCTGTACACGCTTTCGGTACTCAAAGGAAAGTGGTATGATATATATAAATTGACAAGACAGGAGGAAATGAACTATGGTAAGAAAAGGCTTTAAGATGAAACTTTATCCGGGAATGGAAAAAGAATATGAAAAGCGTCACAATGAGCTGTGGACGGAAATGAAAGATATGATCCATGAATATGGCGGAAAGAACTATACAATATTCCTGGATAAAGAGACGCTGGTCCTGTACGGTTATATTGAAGTAGAAGACCTGGAAAAATGGGACAAGAGCGCTGATACTGCCATCAACAGAAAGTGGTGGGATTTTATGGCAGATATCATGGAGACAAACCCGGATAACAGTCCGGTGGCAATAGACCTGCACGAAGTGTTCCATCTGGATTAAGAGAAGCGGGAGGCGGGGGCATATCCAGCGGAGGCAGACAATATAATATCACAGGAGGAAAGCAGATATGATCCATCAGGGAAAAAAGATGAAACTGTATATGGAAGCAGGACTTGCCCTCCTTCTTGTGGTGACGCTGGGCGCAGCCGGAGTGACAGGGATGCTCTCGCCCCGTGCGGAAAATATAAAAAAAGAGCCGGTGCAGACTGAGGCTCAGGCTGAAAGTGCCGGCGGGGAAGCAGAAGAACAGGAGACGATAGCGGACGGACAGTACCCTATCATGGGGGAAAGCGCGGTGACGGTCCAGGAGATGGTGGACTATTTTGAGGAATCCGGGAAGGAATATCCGTCCGAGAAACTGGCAAAAGGCGGAGCGGATTCCATAGAGACATTCTGTCAGATGTACTATGATGAAGCACTGGCAGAGGGGGTGCGCCCGGAGGTGGCGTTTGCCCAGACGATGAAGGAGACAGGTTTTCTCCAGTACGGGGGAGACGCCAGTATCGAGCAGTTTAATTTTGCAGGCCTGGGGACTACCGGAGGAGGCGTGCCGGGAAATTCTTACCCGGATGTGCGCACCGGTATTCGCGCACAAGTACAGCATCTGAAGGCATATGCAACAGCAGACCCGCTTGAGCAGGAGTGCGTGGACGACCGTTATGAGTATGTGAAAAAAGGCGCCGCGCCCTATGTGGAATGGCTGGGGCAGCAGGAGAATCCGGAGGGTCTGGGGTGGGCGACCGGGGATAACTATGGATATGATATCGTGAGAATCATCGAGGATATGCGATCATAGAGAATTGTGGCTTACGCCACTGTTTTACTCATATGCGGGCACTCTGCTCATACATAAGCCCGCTCGCAGTTTCATGCAAGCATGAACTGCTTTCGCGGCTTATGTATGGCTGGCTGGGAATATCAGTTCAGCCCGTGCCATTCGTAAAACCGCACTTCGTGCTAATTGTGGCTTACGCCACTGTTTTACTCATATGCGGGCACTCTGCTCATACATAAGTCCGCTTGCAGATTTATGCAAGCATAATCTGCCTTCGCGTCTTATGTATGGCTGAACTGATATCTTAAGATTCTCTAAAAATCTTGACAAATCGGTATCTTGCGTCTATAGTATTGATAGTTAATTTTTAGTTAACAAATTTGTAAAAGGTGTCGAGAAAGAGGAGTACACTATTACTTCCGTCAGAGAGAGCTGTCCGCAATGATCGCTGTGATACAACATGGTTGATACGAAAGGTCATATGGCTGAAAGACAGTTTCGGAAAAAGGATAGTGGAAGGTAGCTTTTGAACCGGATGTCTGAACGGGCGGATTTTAGACAGGAGCGCAGGTAGGGCATCCCGGAGTGGTCCACGTTACAGGACTTAAGAGATGCAGGTTTTCCGGCGAAAAACAGATCCTGCCAGGGGAAACTTGTATGAAATAAGGTGGTACCGCGGAATTTTCGCCCTTTACATTTTGTAAAGGGCGTTACTTTTTTGTCTGTGAAAATTCCGTGAACGCTGCAGGCAGCCCGGCAAGCGTCATTACAACACTGTATGAGGGACAACGAGGAGAAAAATATGAGTAAAGAATTGGCAAAAACATATGATCCAAAAGCGATCGAAGAAAAACTGTATGAAAAATGGTGTGAGAACAAATATTTCCATGCGGAGGTGGACAGAAGCAGAAAACCGTTCACCACAGTGATGCCGCCTCCGAATATAACAGGAAAGCTGCATATGGGACATGCGCTGGATAATACCCTGCAGGATATCCTGATCCGTTATAAGAGAATGGAAGGATATAACGCGCTCTGGATTCCGGGTACGGATCACGCCGCCATCTCTACAGAGGTCAAGGTAACAAATCAGTTAAAAGAAGAAGGCATTGATAAAAGAGAACTGGGCCGTGAGGGATTTTTAGAGAGAACATGGCAGTGGAAAGAGGAGTATGCAGGCACCATTGAAAACCAGCTTAAAAAACTTGGTATTTCCTGTGACTGGGACAGAGAGCGCTTTACGATGGACGAAGGCTGTTCAAAGGCTGTGGAGGAAGTGTTCATCAATCTGTATAAGAAGGGATATATCTATAAAGGTTCCAGGATCATCAACTGGTGTCCGAAGTGCAAAACATCTCTTTCAGACGCAGAGGTGGAACACGAGGAGCAGGAAGGACATTTCTGGCACATCAAATACCCGATCGTGGGGACAGACCGATTCCTTGAGATCGCGACTACACGTCCGGAAACCATGCTGGGAGATACAGCCATCGCCGTGCATCCGGATGATGAGAGATACAAAGACATTGTAGGAAAGAATGTTATCCTGCCGCTGGTGAACAGGGAGATTCCGATCGTGGCGGATGAATATGTAGATAAAGAGTTTGGTACAGGTGCAGTTAAGATCACGCCTGCTCATGACCCGAATGACTTTGAGGTGGGCAAACGGCACAACCTTCCGGAGATCAACATCATGAACGATGACGCCACCATCAACGAGCTGGGCGGAAAGTATGCAGGCATGGAGCGCTATGAAGCCAGAAAGGCGATCGTGGCTGACCTTGAGGAGCAGGGATACCTGGTGAAAGTCGTTCCTCACACGCATGCTGTTGGAACACACGACCGCTGCGGCACAACAGTGGAACCGCTGATCAAGCAGCAGTGGTTTGTGAAAATGGAAGAACTGGCGAAACCGGCTATCAATGCTTTAAAGACCGGCGAACTGAAATTTGTTCCCGAGCGTTTTGACAAGATTTATCTGCACTGGCTGGAAAATATCAAGGACTGGTGTATCTCCCGTCAGATATGGTGGGGACACCGTATTCCTGCATATTACTGTGATGAGTGCGGCGAGTTTGTGGTTGACAGACAGGCGCCTGAAAAATGCCCGCACTGCGGCTGTACGCATTTTACACAGGATGAAGACACTTTGGATACATGGTTTTCTTCTGCGCTGTGGCCTTTCTCCACACTTGGATGGCCGGAGAAAACAGAGGAACTTGACTATTTCTATCCGACGGACGTGCTGGTAACAGGATACGACATTATCTTTTTCTGGGTGATCCGTATGGTGTTCTCCGGATTGGAACACACAGGAAAATCTCCGTTCCACACAGTGCTCATTCACGGGCTTGTAAGAGACTCCCAGGGACGGAAGATGAGTAAGTCCCTTGGCAATGGAATTGACCCGCTGGAGATCATTGACAAGTACGGGGCAGACGCTTTGAGACTTACACTGGTGACAGGCAATGCGCCCGGAAATGATATGCGCTTTTATAATGAGAGGGTGGAAGCAAGCCGAAACTTTGCAAACAAGGTGTGGAATGCATCCCGCTTCATTATGATGAACATGAAAGATACCGGAGTTAAAAAGCCGGAAAATGCGCTTCTGACTCCTGTGGACCGCTGGATCTTATCTGCGGTGAACACACTGGCAAAAGATGTCACAGAGAACATGGATAAGTTTGAACTGGGCATTGCGGTGCAGAAAGTGTACGATTTTATCTGGGATGAGTTCTGTGACTGGTATGTGGAGCTGGCAAAATACCGCATTTATCACGCAGAGGAAGACCCGGCTGCGGCAGACTGCGTACTCTGGGTATTAAAGACTGTACTTGGACAGGCGTTAAAACTCCTGCATCCGTTCATGCCGTTCATCACGGAAGAAATTTACAGTGTGCTTGTACCGGAGGAAGAATCTCTGATGATGTCACGGTGGCCGGAATATAAAGACGAGTGGAGCTTCCCGGTGGATGAGAACGTGATGGAGCATGTGAAAGCTGTCACAAAAGGCATTCGCAACATCCGTTCTGAAATGGACGTGCCGAACAGCCGTAAGACGAAAGTATATATCGTATGCGAAGATGATGTTTTAAGTGAAGGCATGGAGGCAGTAAAGGCATCCGCTCAGCCTCTGATGATGGCGAACGAGATTCTTATACAGAAAACCAAAGAGGGTGTGGCAGACAATGCAGTGTCTGTTGTGGTTCCTGATGCAGTCGTGTATCTGCCGCTGGAAGACCTGGTAGATTTTGAGCAGGAACTCGAGAGGCTTACAAAAGAAAAGGAGAGGCTGACAGGAGAGATCAGGCGGGCTGAAGGAATGTTGTCAAATGAGAAATTTGTGAGCAGAGCGCCTGAGGCAAAGGTTCAGGAAGAACGGGAAAAACTGGAGAAATATACGCAGATGCTCTCCCAGGTAGAGGAGCGTATGTCAGGACTTTCAAAATAATCTTCAGAATCATTTTGATGCAGGAAGAAAGGACAGAGGGCACAGATGAAACACATTCATATTAAAAAGCCGGATATCAAAGGATTTTTTATAAAACTTAAGAATCTGAAAAAAGAGGATATCAAAAGGCATTTTAAGGAGAAGAAGGAAAGAAGGAGGCAGATACTCGAGAAACGCCGCAACAGTCCGTTTGCACGGAAAATGCAGCCGATATATAAGTGGATGAACCGTCTCTCCCTTCCCTTTCACTTCCTGCTGGCCTGTGTGATCAACTTTCTGATCGAGTCGGTCTCACGGATGTCCATTTTTGAGGCATGGGGTTACATGACAGGAACTCCGCTTGTGTTTCTGTATAATGCATTTATGATATTTGCAACATTTTCTATTGTGTACCTTGTGCGCCGGAGAGTGTTTGCAAGAATTTTGATCAGTGTGTTCTGGGTATTTCTGGGAATCTGCAATGGTTACCTTCTGACAAAGAGGGTGACGCCTTTCAATGCTCAGGATTTGAAAGCGCTTTCGGAAGCGCTGGCTGTAACGAACAGCTATTTTAATACGTTTGAGCTGGTGATGATCATTATCGGTGTGACAGCGCTGATCGTCTGGATCGTCTCCATGTGGCGCAGAGGCGGGCAGTTTACCGGGAAAATGCACAGGCTGATTGCGCTGGGCGGTGTGGTTGTTTCTTTTGGCGCATGCCTGTTTTTGACGGAAACCGCTCTTGATAAGCGTGTAATATCCAATTACTTCGGCAACATTGCTTTTGCGTATGAGGACTATGGATTCCCCTACTGTTTTTCTGCCAGCCTGTTTAATACCGGTATCAACAGGCCGTCCGGGTACAGTGAGGAGGAAATGGACAGGATCAGTGAGAACGGAGAGCTTACGAAGAGTGAGACCGGGCGGACTGAGGAAGCACTGCGCAACATCATGTTCGTGCAGCTTGAATCATTTTTTGATCCAACTGAGGTGGAGTGGCTGCGTTTTTCCGAGGATCCGATCCCCAATATGAGAAAACTGTTCAGCGAGTATTCCAGCGGATATTTTAAAGTGCCGTCCGTGGGCGCGGGAACAGCCAACACAGAATTTGAGGTGCTCACGGGGATGAGCATGCGTTTCTTCGGCCCGGGCGAGTACCCGTATAAAACTTATGCCAAGTCAAATACTCTGGAGAGCGCTGCGTCAGCGCTGAAATCGCTGGGCTATGGGGCCGAGGCGCTTCACAACAATGGAGGAAACTTCTACAGCCGCGCCAAAGTATTCAACAACATGGGCTTTGACCATTATACGAGCAAGGAGTTTATGAACATTCTGCAGACAACTCCGGAAGGCTGGGCAACGGACGATATTCTCGTGCCTAACATCATGGAGTCCATGGATACCACGGAAGAGCAGGATTTCGTCTTTACGATTACCGTGCAGGGACACGGAGAATACCCGACGGAAAAAGTGCTGGAAAATCCGGAGATCATCGTCAGCGGAGTGGAGGATGAAAGAGAGCGGAACGCATGGGAATACTATGTGAACCTGGCTCATGAGATGGACAAATTTGCAGCCGATCTGATCGCGGCCGTGGAGGCGAGAAACGAGCCAACAGTGCTTGTGTTCTACGGCGATCATCTTCCGACCATGAATCTGGAAGCCAAAGATTTAAAGAGCAAATATCTGTATAATACCAATTATGTGATCTGGGACAATATCGGTCTTGAGAAGAAAGACGGCAATATTGCCGCATACCAGATTATGGCGGATGTGTTTGAACGGCTTGACATTCACTCGGGCACGGTGTTCAACTATCATCAGAACCGCCGTCAGACTGAGGACTATCTGGCAGACCTGGAGCTTCTGCAGTACGACATCATGTACGGTGAGCAGTACGTCTATGGAGAGAGCGGAAGTCCGATCACAGAGGGGCATATGGTCATGGGCGTAAAAGATGTTGAAATTACGGAACTGGTAGAACAGATGGACGGCACATACAGTATATACGGAAAGAATTTTACCAAGCAGAGCAAGGTGTATATCAACGGCGAGAAGCAGACGACCAGCTTCCTGAATAATACAAGGCTGGATTTGAAAGAATCGCAGATCAATGACGGGGACACCATCATGGTGGCACAGGTAGGGTCCAGCAACAGTGTATTCAGGGAGTCAAAAACCTATGAATACAGGGATGGAAACCTGATTGAAATGCCGGCAGACCCGGATGCGACGCAGAACGGCAGACAGGCGTTTGTCACGCAGGAAGAAGAACAGGAGCAATGACATATAAAGAGACAGTAAAATATATACTGGATATTCCCAGGTTTACAAAGAAAAATGATGCAGAACACACCAGAACCTTTCTTGAATATCTGGGCAGCCCGCTGGAACACATTAGGGTGCTCCACGTGGCGGGAACCAACGGGAAAGGGTCTGTGTGCGCGTATCTTGACGGGATGCTCCGTTCGGAGGGAAAACGGACGGGGCTTTTCACTTCCCCGCACCTTGTGAAGATAAATGAGAGAATTGCGGTAAACGGCGTACAGCTGAGTGATGAACAGTTCTGCCGGGTGTTTGAAAGAACAAGGAAAGCAGTACAGCTCATGGAAGAAGATGGGCTTCCTCATCCGACTTTTTTTGAGTTTTTATTTGGTATGGCTGCTGTTGCTTTTGAGGAAGCTGATGTGGAATATGCTGTTTTAGAGACTGGTCTGGGCGGGCGCCTTGATGCCACCAGCGCAGCGCGGCATCCGCTTGTGTGCGTGATCACTTCCATAGGGCTGGACCATATGGAATACCTGGGGAATACCCTGGAGGAGATCGCTGGAGAAAAAGCAGGGATCATCCGGGATAAAGCGCCGGTATTTTATGCGCAGACGGATGAGAGAAGCGACCGGGTTATTGAGCGGATAGCGGAAGAACAGGGAAGTTTCTGTAAAAAAATCGGGAAAGACGCGTTCGAAATTCTGGGAATTGAGGACAAACATATTGCATTTTCCTGTTCCAGTGCGTATTATGGAAATACCACGTGGAGGTTGAACAATACCGGAGTCTGCCAGCCGGGCAACGCCATGCTTGCCATGGAGGTGATGCGGTATCTCTTCGGAGAAAAGGGACATCCGGACAAATGGCGGGCAGCTCTTAAAGATTTAAAATGGGCAGGACGCATGGAAGAAATCCTGCCGGATGTATATGTTGACGGGGCGCATAACATCAGTGCTGTGGAAGCATTTGTGCAGAGTGTTCCCCGGGACGGGCGTGAAAATATCGTTTTGTTTTCCGCTGCAGAAGATAAAGATCACAGAAAAATGGTGGAATGTCTCTGCCGGGGGATGGCGTCGGACATGTTTGTGGTGACGCACATAGATAGTCTGCGGGGAGCGCAGGCAGAAACACTGGGGGAGATTTTCAGGCAATACACAGAGCAGCCTGTTATTGTGAGAGCATCCGTGCAGGAAGCGTTGGCTTTTGCACTTGAAAATCAGAACGGACGGAGGATTTACTGTCTGGGGTCTCTTTATCTGACAGGCGCGATAAAAGAACTGATTCAGGAGGTTGTATAGATGCTGGATTACGAGGAAGAACTTAAAAAATTCAAGCCAAGCCTTGAGGTTGAGGAGATCGAGGATGCGGTCTACCAGGAGGACCTGTCTGATATGACAGACCTTTTGAAACAGGTGATGGAGCAGAAAAAGTAAGATACATGACGCGGAAGTTTAAAAAAGATAGTGGGGATATAGATGGATTACATGAAGAAGATCGTATATCAGTCAAACTACTGGTATAACGACGGCCTGCGTAAGGCGCAGATACGCGATATGTCCGGCGCGATCACATCGCTTCGGAGAAGCCTGCAGTTTAACCGGGAGAATATCGCGGCGAGAAATCTGCTGGGACTGGTCTATTACGGAGTCGGTGAAGTGCCGGAGGCCCTGGTGGAATGGATTATCAGCAAAAATCTGCGCTCAAGGGATAATATAGCAGATTATTATATCAAGACGGTACAGGCGTCTGCAAAGGAGCTTGAGGCCGTCAATCTGGCGATCAAAAAATATAATCAGTGTCTGGCATACTGTCAGCAGAACGGGGAAGACCTTGCGGTCATCCAGCTGAAACAGGTTGTGTCCGCGCATCCGTCTTTCTTAAAGGCTTATCAGCTTCTTGCACTGATTTATCTGCATACAGAGCAGTATTCACAGGCAAGGCAGATGATCCGCACGGCAAGGAAGCTGGATACGACAAATGAGATCACGCTGCATTATATGCATGAGCTGATGAGAAAGAAAGGACGCCGCAGGCAGGATAAGAAGAAAGAGGATGCAGTTGAATATAATCTCGGCAATGAAACGATCATACAGCCGAAGCATTCCCGTTTAAAAGAGATGGCAGGTCAGCTCGCGGTGGCGAATATTTTTATCGGTGCAGCCATCGGAGCGGCGATCATCTGGTTTCTTGTGGCCCCGGCTGTCAATCAGTCCCGGTCTGATCAGATGAACGACCAGATGAGGGATTACAGCGCCCAGATCAAATCACTGGAAGCGCAGGTCAGCGCCCAGACAAGGACACTGGACAATTACCGGGCGTCGGGCGAGAACGCAGAAGTTGATACTCAACAGGCTCAGCTGACCCGGGACAGTTATGAGAATCTGATGACAGTCTCAGAGCAGTACGACTCACAGGAGTACAGTGATGTCACTATGGCGGATACTTTGATCAATGTGAGCAGGGATGCACTGGGAGCCAACGCTCAGGCAAGGTATGACGAGCTGACGGCAGATATATATCCGGACGCCTGTGAGGCTAATTTTGACATAGGAACGGAAGCTCTGAATGCCGGGGATTACCAGGGAGCCATTGATGCACTGTACAAGGTTGTGCGCATGGACGAAGGGTATAATGGAGGGCAGGCTCTCTTTAATTTGGCACAGGCGTATGAAGGAAACGGTGACAATGAGAATGCGACTGCCTATTATCAGCAGGTGGTGGAGAGTTACGGAGATTCTGAGTATGCCGGGAATGCACAGGCTCGTCTGGATGCGATCGGGCAGACAGAAGATACAGCGGAATAAATACGATAGAACTGATTGAACAGTAAGTTACGAAAGAAAAGGATATGCAAAAGTGCATATCCTTTTCTTTTGCATCATTGAAACAATAAAGGGGACAGGTATCTTTTGGAAAATGCATGGCCCCTGTGAGGAGGAGTAGTATGAAATATCAGGTGCAGGAGAACTGCCTGACGATTTATCTGCCCTGCGAGGTGGATCATCACAACGCGGAGGAGATTAAGAAGGAGGCGGATGCAGTGATAGACCGGAACCATATTAAATATGTGATCTTTGATTTTGAGAAAACGGATTTTATGGACAGTTCGGGAATAGGGGTCATCATGGGAAGATATAAGACAATCTCCCTGCTCGGAGGAGAAGTCTGGGCGGTTCATGCAAACGCAAGGATCAAAAAGATACTGACGCTGTCGGGAGTGACAAAAATAATGCAGATATATGAGGAGGATGCGGTATGAAAAATACAAATGAAATGGAAATCAGGTTTGAAAGCCGGTCGGCAAATGAAGGGTTTGCAAGAGTGGCGGTGGCGTCGTTCCTGACTCAGTTGAATCCGACTGTCGAGGAGGTCGCAGATGTGAAGACTGCGGTTTCAGAGGCAGTGACCAACGCGATTATCCATGGGTATGAGAATGAGATACATAAAGTGCGTATCCGATGCCGGATTGAGGAAAATATATTTGTGGTAGAGGTAAGTGATAAAGGGCGGGGGATCAAAGATGTGGAGGAAGCGATGCGCCCTATGTACACGACAAAACCGGAGCAGGATCGCTCGGGTATGGGATTTGCTTTTATGGAGGCTTTTATGGACAGCGTGGAGGTGGAGTCTGAACCGGGAAAGGGGACGACGGTAAAGATGAAAAAGGCAATCGGAAAAGGCAGGGAGATATGGACCACACAATCGCTTTAATCAGGAAATCACACGATGGGGATAAAGAGGCGAGAGAGCAGCTTGTGGAAGAAAATGTGGGGTTGATCTGGTGTGTTGTGAAACGATTTTACGGGAGGGGCACAGAAGCGGAGGATCTGTTCCAGATCGGAAGCATCGGACTTTTAAAGGCGATTGATAAGTTCGACGTATCCTATGATGTGAAATTTTCCACTTATGCAGTGCCCATGATCTCAGGAGAAATCAAACGGTTTTTAAGGGATGACGGTATGATCAAGGTCAGCCGTTCTTTAAAGGAGCTTTCATATAAAAGTCTGCAGGTAAGGGAAGAGCTGACTGCCAGACTCGGGAGGGAGCCCACGATGGAAGAACTTTCCGTAGAAATGGGGGTGGAGAAGGAGGAATTGGTTCAGGCGATGGAGGCAGGCGGAGAAGTGGAGTCTCTCTATCGGCCGATTCATCAGAAAGAGGGGAGCGAGATACGGCTGCTGGACAAGCTGGAAGAAAAGGAGAAGCGGGAGGATAAGATTCTTGACTGCATGGTGTTAAAACAACTTCTGGAGACATTGGATTCCCAGGAGAGGCGTCTGATTTATCTGCGGTATTTTGCAGAAAAGACACAGTCGGACGTGGGCAAGATTATGGGGATATCCCAGGTGCAGGTTTCGCGCATGGAGAAGCGGATTATTGACCGCCTGAGAAAGCAGGGGACCTGACGATGTATAATTTGTGCCTGAATTTCGAACACTAAGTCCTGTGATACAAAACTGCAGACAGATAAAGCGGGTTCTGCAGCAGTGAAGAAAGGACGGGTGAACGGTATGAAAGACGGGCGGAAGAAGATATGGATTTGTCTGCTGGTGGTTGTTCTTGCGGCAGTGGTAATTGGGATACTTTATTATCTGAGCGCGCCAAATGAGCAGGCTTCGGAGGGATTTCTTATCAGAACCGGACTGTGGGAAAATTCCGGGACAGATAAGACGGCTGATGCGAAGGAGGCAGAATATGGCATCTAACAGCACAACACTCTATATCAAGGGAGACCGGGACGTGGAGGTCACAAAACCGGATGTGACGCTCGGTGATATTCTGACCATGGAATGTTCCGACAGAACAGTCCTGCCGAAGATCAAGACGCTAAAGATCGTAAAATTTAAAACGCCGGGGCAGCAAAGATGCGTGGTGTCTGTGCTCAGAATCATAGAATGTATCCATGAAAAGTATCCGGGAATCGAAGTTCAGAATATGGGTGAGACGGATATCATTATAACATATGAGGACCAGAAGACCCCGCCCCTTGCATGGCATCTTCTGAAAACCGTATTTGTCGTGGCGGTGACATTCTGCGGCGCGGCATTTTCCATCATGGCGTTTAATAATGATGTGGATGTGACAAAGCTGTTCGGCCAGATATATGAGCTTGTAACAGGGCAGAGGACAGATGGATTCACAGTCATGGAAATCACGTATTCAATCGGTCTGACGGTGGGGATATTGATCTTCTTTAATCATTTTGGAAAAAAGCGTTTTACCGTGGACCCGACTCCCATGGAAGTGCAGATGCGGCTGTATGAAAACGATATACAGACTACGTTGGTTGAAGATGCCGCGAGAAAGGGGGAGGAGCTGGATGTGGGCACAGCAGATTCTTCTGGCGGTCATCGGTCTTAGTGCAGGGGTGGCTGTGGCAGGCGGCCTTTTTTCTTTTATTGTTGAATTGGGTGTGGTTGCGGATTTTGCGGACCGTACCCACACAGGGGATAAACTGCTTTTATATGAGAGCTCTGTGGCTTTGGGTGGCATTCTCGGGAACCTGTTTTATATCTTTGGAAAGGGGATAGACGCCGGTATGGCAGGTCTGTTCACGGGCACGGGGCTGCTGGCTGTCTTCGGGATATTTGCCGGCATATTTGTGGGCTGCTGGTCCATGGCTCTGGCGGAGATTTTAAATGTGTTTCCCGTATTTATGAGACGTGCACGGATCGTGAGATATATTGCTGCGTTTACTGTGAGCGTGGCCATTGGAAAAGGACTGGGGGCGTATGTATTCTTCTTCCGCGGCTGGTAGCCGGGGAGATGGCTATGTTTTGACAGATTCTTATCTGTGAAATTCGGAGACAGCCAGACCTGCCAGCGTCAGAGCCATTCCCGTGACAGTGGTCAGCGTCAGACGCTCGTGCAGAATCAATACGGAAGCAGCAACTGTAATTACCGGACCGAGATAGATATATACGCTTGTCTTAAGAGCGCCCAGGACTTTTACAGAGAAATTCCACGTCACATAGCAGATGGCTGAGGCACCCAGGGCGAGAAAGAGAAGGTTGCCAAGATATACAGGCCGGGCAAGCCGGAAAAAGTCCGGATGCAAATCGAAGAGAAATAGAGCCGGGAGCATGAAAAGGATGCCGTAGAAAAAGCAATGTCTGGTTGTCTGGACGGAAGGGTATCCGTAGGAACTGATTTTCTTCGAAAATACGGCGTAAAATGCCCATACGGCTGCTGCGGCAAGAGCCAGCAGGTCCCCGACCGGATTCAGGCGCACTGAGGAACCGGAGAAGCTGATCATGCAGATGCCCGCCATGGCAAAAAGAAAACCGATGAAAAAAGAGGGGTTGAGTTTTTCTTCATCCTTCAGTAAGAAACGTGAAACAATAGCTGTGAAAAATGGCACGACAGATACGATTACCCCTACGTTGGAGGCAAGTGTGTAAGTCAGAGCCAGGTTTTCCAGAAGATAGTACAGACAGATTCCGCTCAGTCCTGCCGCTGCGAAGGTGAGCTCCTGTTTTACGCTCAGACCTTTTAATCTGCGGGGGCTGACAAGCCACAGTGCGGCGAAGCCGATAACAAAGCGCAGGAAGAGGATTTCCACCGGCTGAAAAGCTTCCAGAAGTATTTTGGTAGAAATAAAGGTTGTGCCCCAGATCGCAACCGTGATAAGAGCGGACAGGTGTCCGGCTGTCTGTTTGTTTTTCATAGTATGTTTCCCCTTTTAATCTGATTGTATATGATTTTACCATGAAATACATGTAAATGTCCGGAAAATCTAAAATTTTTATTAAACATAATTCTATTTGTGAAGAGAGTGTGGACTTTGGTAGTGCAATTTCCCGCTATGTGATAAAATAGATACATTGGCGCAGGGAAAGGGGATACAGCTATGCTACAGATCAGAGACATCTGCAAAGAGTACCGCACCGGAAGTCTGGTGCAGAAGGCACTTGACAGAGTGAGCCTGAATTTAAGGGATAATGAGTTTGTTGCAATTTTAGGTCCCAGCGGGTCGGGAAAGACGACACTTTTGAATATTATCGGGGGTCTGGACCGCTACGACAGCGGAGACCTGATCATCAACAGTATTTCCACGAAAAAATATAAGGACAGAGATTGGGATTCTTACCGCAATCACACGATCGGCTTTGTGTTCCAGAGCTACAATCTGATTCCGCACCAGACGCTTCTGTCGAATGTGGAGCTTGCCCTGACAATCTCCGGAGTCGGAAAAGCGGAGCGGAGGAGACGGGCAGAGAAGGCTCTTGATCAAGTGGGGCTGAAAGAGCAGATGCATAAGAAACCAAATCAGCTCTCAGGCGGACAGATGCAGAGGGTGGCCATCGCGCGTGCGCTTGTAAATGACCCGGATATTCTGCTGGCCGACGAGCCTACCGGGGCGCTAGACAGTGAGACGAGTGTGCAGGTCATGGAACTGTTAAAAGAGGTGGCAAGAGACAGACTTGTGGTGATGGTGACCCACAATCCTGAACTGGCGCAGGAATACGCTACCCGCATTGTGAATTTAAAGGACGGAAGAATTGTATCAGACAGTGATACATTTACGGTCAATGAAGAAGAAATGACAATTCCGGAGCACAGAAACATGGGAAAGGCATCCATGTCCTTTTTCACTGCCCTGTCTTTAAGTTTTAATAATCTGAGGACAAAAAAGACGAGGACGCTTCTGACTTCTTTTGCCGGTTCCATCGGAATCATTGGTATCGCGCTGATCCTGTCGCTTTCTACCGGAGTGAATCAATATGTCGAGGATATTGAGGAGGAGACTCTTTCGGAATACCCGCTGCAGATTCAGAGTACGGGGATTGATTTCAGTTCCATGCTGGGAAGCGGCGAATCAGGTGGGGACAGTGGGGAGAAATCGGGAGATATTCATGTTATCCAGATGATGACCAACATGTTTTCCACCATGGATTCCAACGATCTGGAGTCTTTAAAAAAGTATTTGGACAGCGGAGAGAGCGGAATTGAGAATTGTACCAACGCAATCGAATACTCTTATGATGTCACCCCGCAGATTTACAGCGAAAACGGGAAAGATATCCGGCAGGTACATCCGGACAGATCTTTTGAATCACTGGGGCTGGGTTCTGCTGCCGGCTCCAACAGCATGATGTCGACCATGATGAGTACGGATGTATTTTATGAAATGCCCTCGGACGAGGGACTGTACAAAGATCAATATGATGTGAAGGCAGGAAGATGGCCGGGGAATTACAATGAATGTGTGCTTGTACTTACTTCAGGAGGGGGCATAAGTGATTTTATGCTGTATACTCTGGGGCTTCGCGATCCTCTCGAACTGGAGGAGATGATCGACCAGTTTATCAATGAGGAGACGATCACTATCCCGGAGGACATGGGAGAATACTCTTATGAAGATATTGTGGGAAAAACATTCCGCCTTGTAAACAGCGCGGATTATTATGAGTATGACAGTCAGTACCAGGTGTGGAAAGATAAGACCGGGGATGAGGAATATATGCACCGGCTTGTGGATAACGGGGAAACCCTTACTGTAGTCGGGGTCGTACAGCCCTCAGAGGATGCCGCTGCAGCCATGTTAATGACAGGAATCGGCTATCCCTCATCTCTGACAGAACATGTGGTGGAGCAGGCTTCACAGAAAGAAATCGTAAAGCAGCAGACTGCAAATCCGGGAGTGAATGTATTTACAAACGAGCCTTTCGGGGAAGATGACGGTGAGAGCACGTTTGATATGCAGTCTATGATTACTGTGGATGAGCAGAAGATTGAGGAAGCATTTGGATTTGATGCAAATGCATTTTCCGGGCTTTCGGATTCTCTTGACTTTTCAGAAGTGTTCGGCTCTGCCGGCGGTTCTGTGGATTTGTCAGGCATGACAGATTTAGGGGATATCACGGTCAGTCTTCCGGCTCTGCCGCGGCTGGATTTGAGTGATATTATGGGTGATCTGGAGATCACGGCGTCACCCGAAGATATGGAGAAACTGCTGGCAAGTCTTACGGAAGGGTATCAGAATTATGTGGATACCCATCCGGATGCAGATTACTCGGGGCTGGAAGCAGCATTTGAGAACTACCTGACAACACCGGAAGCTCAGGCAATCCTGAAGGAGAATGTCGGAGAAATCATCCGGACTGAAAGTACGGTCTCCATTGCGGTGGAGGACCTGAAGGCTATGGGAAAAGAACTGATCGAGGGCTATCAGGCATATATCCAGGGGAATCCGTCTGATCAGACGGTGGACGCCTACCTTGAGACAGCGGAAGCTGTTCAGATATTGAATGCCTATGCAGATAAAATATTCGGTGGGATTACGGATAATGTCGCGATTGCGGATGATCAGATACAGACTTTGTCCGCGGAGATCATGTCCGGATACAGGCAGTATGCGGCAGCGGGCAACGGTCCTGATCCAAGTGCGATGTCCAGGCATTTCATAGCATATCTTGGTACTCCAGACGGGCAGATGCGGCTGGCAGCAGGTGTGGCAGGACTTATAGATATGGAGAGTCTGGGACAGCAGATATCAGATGCAGTAGGAACCTATGTGCAGGAAACCATGGCTGTCTATGGAAGTGCGATGGGGCAGGCCATTGAGGAGCAGGTTTCCTCCGCCATGGAGCAGGTGGCCGCGCAGCTCGCATCCGGCATGGAAAGCGCTCTGTCCCAGTCTATGACCCAGGCAGGCCAGAGTCTTCAGAATGCTGTGAACATTGATGCAGATGCGTTTGCGGACGCGTTTGAGATGAATCTGAGCCAAGATGAGCTTATGGAACTTATGATGTCCATGAGCGGCGGAGAGAGTGCTTCTTATGCGGGAAATCTAAAAACGCTGGGATATACAGACTTTGGAGTGCCCAGCGGCATTGATATTTATCCGAAAGATTTTGAGAGCAAGGAACAGGTGATCAGTATTCTTGACGGATATAACGGTCGTATGGGGGCACAGGGCAAAGAAGAGCAGGTGATCACTTACACGGATGTGGTGGGAACTTTAATGTCTTCTGTGACAGATATCATTGATATTATCAGCTATGTTCTGATCGCGTTTGTTGCAATCTCTCTTGTTGTATCGTCGATCATGATCGGAGTAATTACTT
>CALWFY010000050.1 GCA_944377775.1 uncultured Mediterraneibacter sp. | reverse complement strand
TCGCTCATACCGTAGCGGGTGATCATAGCCCGGGCGAGCTTCGTTGCCTGTTCAATATCGTTGGAAGCGCCGGTAGTCACTGACCCAAAGATCAGTTCCTCTGCAGCACGTCCGCCGGTCAGGGTGGCTATTTTGTTCTCCATCTCTTCTTTACTCATGAGATAATGATTTCCTTCTTCCACCTGCATGGTATATCCCAGAGCACCGGATGTCCTTGGTACAATGGTAATCTTCTGCACCGGAGCAGAATTGGTCTGTCTGGCTGCCACCAGAGCATGACCCACCTCATGATAAGCGACAATCTTCTTTTCTTTATCGGTGAGAATGGCGTTCTTCTTCTGATAACCTGCAATGACAACTTCAATGCTTTCCTCCAGATCCGCCTGGGTGACAAACTGTCTGCCGTCACGGACTGCCCGCAGTGCAGCCTCATTGACAATATTGGCAAGTTCCGCGCCGGAAGCACCGGAAGCCATGCGCGCCACCTTATTATAATCAATGTTGTCGGCCACTTTAACCTTTTTGGCGTGTACCTTTAAGATATCTTCCCGTCCTTTCAGATCCGGGAGCTCTACCGGAACACGGCGGTCAAACCGTCCCGGACGAAGAAGCGCCGGGTCGAGAATTTCCGGTCGGTTCGTTGCCGCAAGAACGAGAAGTCCTTTGTTTGTATCAAATCCATCCATCTCCGCCAAAAGCTGATTCAGCGTCTGTTCCCGCTCATCATTTCCGCCCATGGCTGTATCTCGTGTCTTTCCGATGGCGTCAATCTCATCAATAAACACGATGCACGGAGCCTGCTGCTGGGCCTGTTTAAACAAGTCACGCACACGGGAGGCTCCCACGCCCACATACATTTCTACAAATGCTGAACCGGACAGTGAGAAAAACGGAACTTTCGCCTCCCCGGCAACTGCTTTTGCGAGCAGTGTCTTTCCCGTTCCCGGAGGTCCCACAAGAAGAGCTCCTTTTGGAAGTTTTGCACCGATTCCGCTGTATTTACCCGGATTGTGCAAAAAGTCAACCACTTCCTGGAGGGACTCTTTCGCTTCGTCCTCTCCGGCAACATCCTGGAATGTCACTCCGGTTTCTTTTTCCATATACATCTTGGCATTGCTCTTGCCGATTCCCATCATGCCGCTGCCCTTAGTCATGCGTTTCATCAGATAAGACAGCATAAGCGCCACCAGTCCGATGGGCAGGATCAGTGTGAGAAACAGCTCCATGAACATCTGTCCCATTGTGTCCGGAACTTCGCCTTTAAACTCAACGCCTGCCTTATCAAGCCTGTGAACCAGCGTATCGTCGCTGACATACGCTGTATAATAATCCGGGTTTCTTTCCCCCTCGCTTCCTGATCCTGTCGGCGTCCAAAAACGAAGCTGTCCGAACATACTGCCCATGCCGCCGTTTTGTTCCTGCTCCTGCTGCCTTTGTTCCGCTTCCTCTTCTCTCGCTTCATCCGTCAGCGTGATATAGATGCGGTTACTGTTCAGATTAACCTCTGAAACCTTCTTGTCATCGACTAAATCTAAAAATTTGTCATAACTTATTTCTTCAGGCCCTGTGCCTCTCATAAAAGAATAAAATCCCAGCACCATAAAAGTGACCAGCAGGGTTGTAATGAGGATAACTCCCCAGCCCTGCCGGTTGTTGTTGGGATTCTTCTTATTGTTCTGGTTATCCATTCTTTTCCTCCTAAAATCAACTATTATCATTATAAGTACAGGTTTTGCATAAATCAATAAAAAGATTATGAAAATATTGTAAAACCATGGCTTTTTATAGTATACTGGGTACGAAATATGTCCTTTAGCCTGCTCTGTTTTAAAGAGTATGCTTTCGGAATATTCATATATACTTATGTAACAAGAAAAACTAGATAAGTGGGGTATGAGAAAAATGAGAATCGGCTTTGACAATGAAAAATATCTGAAAATGCAGTCTGAACATATCCGTAACCGGATCAACAAATTCGACAACAAACTGTATCTCGAATTTGGCGGAAAACTGTTTGACGACTATCACGCCTCCCGCGTGCTTCCCGGATTTGCTCCCGACAGCAAACTGCGTCTTTTAAAAGAGCTCAGCGACCAGGCAGAGATCGTAATCGTGATCAGCGCCAAAGATATCGAAAAAAATAAAATCCGCGGAGACCTGGGAATCACCTATGACACGGATGTGCTCCGCCTGATCGACACCTACCGCGAGCAGGGACTTTATGTCGGAAGCGTGACTATCACGCAGTTCTCCGGGCAGGAAAGCGCCCTTCTTTTCAAGAACAGGCTGGAAAAACTTAATATCCCTGTATATATTCACTATGTAATTCCCGGATATCCCTCAAACGTGCCGCTGATCATCAGTGATGAAGGATACGGGAAAAATGACTATATCCGCACTACCCGTCCCCTTGTAATCGTGACAGCGCCCGGACCGGGAAGCGGCAAGATGGCCACATGTCTCTCCCAGCTCTATCATGAGCACAAACGCGGAATCCATGCAGGATATGCAAAATTCGAGACATTCCCCATCTGGAATCTTCCGCTCAAGCATCCGGTCAACCTGGCTTATGAAGCCGCTACCGCTGATCTGAATGATGTGAACATGATCGACCCGTTCCACCTGGAAGCATACGGCGAGACAACCGTCAACTACAACCGGGACGTTGAAATCTTCCCGGTTCTTAACACGATCTTTGAGAAAATTTACGGTGAAAGCCCCTACAAGTCTCCTACTGACATGGGTGTGAACATGGCGGGGAACTGTATCTGTGATGACGAGGCGTGTCAGGAAGCATCCAAACAAGAGATCATCCGCCGTTATTACACCGCGCTCAATGCACTTGTAAAAGGTGAGTCTTCTGATAAGGAAGCGCAGAAAATCGAACTTCTTATGAACATGGCAGGAATTACGACAGCCGACAGAAAGGTGGCTGTAAAAGCGCTGGAGCGCGCCAAAAAAACAAAAGGTCCTGCTGCAGCCCTGGAACTGGAAGACGGCAGAATTATCACGGGAAAAACAACCAACCTTCTCGGGGCTTCCGCTGCTCTCCTGCTCAACGTATTAAAGGTTCTGGCCGGAATCGACCATGAACTCCACATTATATCTCCAGAGTCCATTGAGCCGATCCAGAAACTGAAAGTAGACTATCTGCAGAGCAAAAATCCGCGGCTTCATACAGACGAGGTGCTGATCGCCCTGTCTGCAAGCGCGGCAGCTAATAAAGAAGCACGCCTCGCCCTCTCTCAGCTTCCAAAGCTGAAAGGCTGCCAGGCGCACACATCAGTCATGCTTTCATCCGTGGATATCAAAATTTTCAAAAAACTGGGAGTCCAGCTCACCTGTGAGGCTGTTTACGAGCACTCAATTCTGACTGATCCGACGAATCCGTAAACATAAAATAAATATATTTCTCAGTTTAAGCGGTCCTGTTTAAATGCAGGGCCGCTGCTATTTTCTGAGACAGTTTCCATCCTGCCCATCCGGCAAATATCCCGATCAGAGCTCCTGCCAGCACATCACTGGGATAATGCACTCCCACATAAAGTCTGGAAAACGAAATAAGCGCCGCCAGGACAAGGCAGGGAATCCCCCATCTCCGGGGAAGCGCGTGATACAGCGCACATGCTGCCGCAAAGGACGCACAGGTATGACCAGACGGAAAGGAAAAATCATGCTGCTTCTCAATGATGCGTACCAGCTCCGGCAGCACCTCATAAGGACGGACACGCGCCACAATATTTTTCACTGCCACATTCGTGATCAGGGCACCGATCCCAAGCGCAATCAGGGCCGCAAAGCCTGCTTTTCTCGTCTTTTTAAAAATCAGGAGCACAACCGCCAGACCGATCCAGAAAAGTCCCGCGTCTCCCAGGTGTGTGACAGCTTTCCAGAATCCATCCATCCATGGCTGCCGGATATGTTCCTGAATAAAAAGCAGGATATTCCCATCCAGCCCCTGTATCCATTCCAACATGTTCTCCTCTCCTTTCCATCCCGCCCTCTGTCAGGACAAAAGATTTGTTCCTTCAAACAATTCTTCTATAATCTGTTCATATACCGTGCATCTTTCTGCCTTTTTGATTTTCTTCGCATACTTTTTAGAATCAGCAAAAACACCCGCCAGGTAAAACCAAAGTTCTTTCATCTTATACAGGATTGTCCGGTCCCCGGACATTTCCTGACAGTATCCCTCGTACACAATATCATGAAATCTGCGCAGTTCTTCCTTATCCAGGCCTTTCCCTCCCCGTAACTGTCTTGCCAATGACGGATCTGCAAGAACGCCCCTGCCGGTCATGATACATTCCAGATCAGGAAACCTGTCTTTCAGTTTACAATAATCTGAAACCGATGTGATATCCCCGTTATAGCAGACGCTGGCACGGCTTTTTAAAAGCGCTTCTCCAAACACTTGCAGATTGGGAGTATTTTTATAAAAGTCTTTCTGAACTCTCGGGTGCATGATCAGCTCCTCTAAAGGATAGCGGTTATAAATCGCAAGCAGCCTGTGAAACTCCTCTGCATCCTCCATACCGAGTCTGGTCTTAACCGAAACTTTCAGCGGACATCTGTCAAAGACTTCCTCCAGAAACCGATCCAGCTTATCCGGGTCGCTCAGAAATCCCGAGCCTCTTCCCTTTGTCACAACAGTCTTTGACGGACAGCCGAGATTCAAATTTATTTCCTCATACCCATATTCTTGGAGCTTCTCTGCGGTATACAGAAAATCTTCCGAGCAATTCGTGAGAATCTGAGGAACTGCCTGCATCTCTTTATTGTGTTCCGGCAGTATGTCCTTTTTTTCCCTGGCACTGAAGTGTCCTTTCTGATTCGGTCTGATAAACGGGATAAAATATTTGTCGAATCCACCGAAGCACTCATGTACAGCGCTGCGGTAGATCCATCCGGTAATGCCCTCAAGCGGGGCCAGATATATCTTCATAAAACGCTCCTGTCGCTTGGAAACTTGTATCAGACCTACCTTATTACAGCGTCCTCATCCTTGTCAAGCAGAAAATCCTATGCTAAGATTGTTGTGACTTAATAAGGAGAAATATACTATGCATACACTAAAAAAATTTATCAGTTATTATGGGCCATACAAAACAGTCTTTTTTATTGACCTGTTATGTGCCGCATTTATCAGTCTCGTAGACCTTGCATATCCACAGATACTGCGCATTATGACAAACACACTTTTCACAAAGGACAGCAGCGTTATTCTGCGCGCCCTTCCCCTGATTGCAGGGGGACTGCTTCTTATGTACATCATCCAGAGTCTGTGCAAATATTATGTGAGCTTTCAGGGGCATATGATGGGAGCCCACATGGAAAGGGACATGCGCCAGCAGCTTTTTGACCACTATGAGAAACTGTCTTTTTCATATTACAGCAAAAACAATTCCGGCCAGATGATGAGCAAACTGGTCTCCGACTTATTTGATATCGCGGAGTTTGCACATCACGGACCGGAGAACCTGTTCATCTCGGTTGTCAAGATCATCGGTTCCTTTGTATTCCTGTTCCTGATCAACTGGAGGCTTGCGCTTCCTCTGATCTTTCTCGTCCTCTGCATGTTCATATTCTCACTGCGCCAGAACCGGAAAATGCAGGAGACATTCATGGAAAACCGCAGAAAGATCGGGGACGTCAATTCCAGTCTGCAGGATACACTTGCCGGAATCCGGGTTGTTCAGTCCTTTGCAAACGAGGAGATCGAGCGGGATAAATTCCGCAAAAGCAATCATGCTTTCCTTGTCTCCAAGCACAACAACTATCACTGCATGGGAAGCTTCATGGGATGGAATCTGTTCTTCCAGGGCCTGATGTATCTGGTCACTCTTGTGTTCGGAGGATACCTGATCGCACATCGGCTTATGAATGTAGGCGATCTCGCCATGTACGCCCTGTATATCGGTATTTTCATCAGCCCGATCCAGATTGTCGTAGAACTGATTGAAATGATGCAGAAAGGTCTGGCAGGTTTCCGGCGTTTTCTCGACGTAATGGAAACAGAACCAGAGATCGTGGACGCTCCGGATGCCCGCCCCCTCACGGATGTAAAGGGCAGAGTATGCTATGAGGATGTGTCTTTCCATTACAGCGATGATGACACCCCGGTGCTTTCCCACGTTTCCTTTGAAATCCCGGCGGGTAAATCCATTGCACTGGTGGGACCGTCCGGCAGCGGAAAAACAACGATCTGTTCTCTTCTTCCCCGGTTTTATGATGTAACCGGAGGAAAAATCACCATTGATGGAAAGGATGTACGCACGCTGGAGCTTAAAAGCCTGCGAAGCCAGATCGGAATGGTACAGCAGGATGTATATCTTTTCTCTGGAACAATCCGGGATAATATCGCCTACGGAAAACCGGGCGCACCAATGGAAGAAATTATTGAAGCAGCAAAGCGCGCCAATATCCATGACTTTATCAGCGAGCTCCCGGACGGATATGATACTTTTGTAGGAGAAAGAGGCGCCCGTCTCTCCGGAGGTCAGAAACAACGAATATCCATTGCGCGCGTATTCTTGAAAAATCCACCCATCCTTATTCTGGATGAGGCAACCAGCGCCCTGGACAATGAGAGTGAACGCTGGATTCAGCAGAGCCTGGAAGAACTCTCGAAAAACCGGACCACTATCACGATTGCCCACAGGCTTTCTACTATCCGGAATGCAGATGAAATCATCGTCATCACGGAAGACGGAATCGCCGAGAGGGGAACTCATGACAGCCTGCTGGAAAAAGGCGGAATTTATGCACACTACTACAATATGTAACCGGAATTTGTTGAGATAGAATAAGCGCGGCCGTCTGGAAAAGTTATTCCTCGTGGACGCGCCTTCGCTCGGACGCAGCGCAACAGTGCATAGGACTGCAAAAAACGCAGTCCAAACACTGGCGCTGCTTTACGGTCCCCTCAAAATATCTTTTCCAAGCGGCCGCATCCATACTTCTCGACAATTCCAGATTTATTTGAAATTTGCTGAAAATCGTTCTGCGCGAATCTGTGAGATGGCTGAGGTGACTTCGGAATAGAACTTAGAAAAATAAAAATCTGGAGATATGCGTTAAACTATGCAATGGGATTGTTTGAGCCGCAGGCGAGTTGCCCATTGCATAGTTTTGTTTTTAGCCTATTGCCAGATTTTTAAAATTTTTCTTGTTCTATGGAGCGGAGCCAAAGGCGCTCACAGATTCGCGCAGAATATATTTCCCGCAAATGCCAATTTCACTCGTACCTCACCATCTCCCTCTTCAGCCTCTGCATAATCTTCTTTTCCAGCCTCGAGATATACGACTGTGATATCCCCAGTATATCCGCCACTTCTTTCTGTGTTTTTTCTCTTCCTTCCGGATTATCCAGCCCAAATCGCATCTGGACAATCATTTTCTCCCTGCTGTTCAGTTTATTTAAGGCACGGACGAGAAGTTTTCTCTCTGCCTCATTCTCCAGATCACGGTATATTGTGTCCTCATCTGTTCCCAAAATATCTGATAACAGAAGCTCATTTCCATCCCAGTCCACATTGAGCGGCTCGTCAATAGATACTTCCAGCTTCGTTTTGCTGTTGCGCCTTAAGTACATCAAAATCTCATTTTCAATACATCTGGAGGCATAAGTCGCCAGTTTGATTTTTTTGGTAGGTTTAAACGTATTGATCGCCTTGATAAGCCCGATCGTCCCTATGGAAATCAAATCCTCTACGCCCACGCCTGTATTGTCAAACTTTTTCGCAATGTACACTACAAGGCGGAGATTGTGCTCTATCAGCGTCTTTTTTGCCGCTTCGTCATACTCTGTCCCCAGCTTTTGTATTATTTCCTGCTCCCTTGTTCCCTCGAGAGGCGGAGGGAGCACTTCTGTCCCTCCTATGTAATGGATTTCCCTTCCGCTCCCGAATATCAGATTTTTGATATCAGGTATGACCCGCAGTTTAAACTGCTGCGGAACACCAACTTTTACGATCATCTTGTCTCCTCCTCTATTATATTCCTGCACAGCAATTCATGTATGCAGGAGCTTTATGCTTTCATCCGGCTCACCTGCCGGCTATTGTGAGAATATCCCCGGATTCAGGATCATCTCATATTCCCTGCTGTCGGAAAGGGACGCTTCCCCTATCCCGAGCAGAGGATTGTGTATCCAGCGGTCTTCTACCCCGTGCACGCACATTTTTTCAATACGAAACACTTTCATGATCTGCTCACCACTGACACACTGATACGGGATCATGTGAAAACCTCTCTCTGACTCCGGCGAGTCTGTCACTTCCGGGAGAAAGTCCGGCTCTATGATGTTTACCGGATCATCCGTGACAAAATCCCGAAGCATATTCCCTGTATCCCAGAGTGCATTCATGGTCTTTTCCCCGCTTCCTGTGTACAGTGTCACTCTGACAATATCACTTTGTCGCCTGAACAGATGAGCTGTGAACTTCCACAGTTTGATCAACAGAAAATATGATATGAATGCTGACGCATAGAACAGGCTGACAAACCGTATATACGGTCTGAACATCAGCATGATTCCGCCCAGCATGATCGAAACTGCATACAGCATGACAAACGCTTTTGCAAACAGCGATACACTCGCGGCTTTCAGCCCCACAAAAATCATCAAACTGTTTATGACAACATGGAAAAAAATGAGTTTTAACACACCGGGAAACGGGATGACAATCACGATGCATGTCATCAGGCTTCCCAAAGCCCCGCTCAGAAAGAGGCGCAGGGGAGAGCTTCCGCATTTTAATATGCGGTTGACGGCCAGAAGAAGCAGGCTGTCCATCATGAGATTCTCCAGAAAAAATACGTCTATGTACAGCTCATGATACATGCCCCACCTTCTTTCCTGCTGGAATCAATCCGGGTTTTATTATATAGCCTGTGTACGTTGAAATTTGTCAGATGGTGACAAAGAAGAAAAAATATATTTCGACATGAAAGGAACCTACGTTATAGAAACTAAAAAACTCTGCATGAAATCTCAATCTCATGCAGAGTCTCAATCTTTTTGTTCTGTTAAGGCCTGTCCACCCTTATTTCTTAAAGAAATCCGGGATCTTAATGGACTGCTCTTTTACGTTGCTGGATGGAGTCCTCGGCTGCAGTGTCGGCATTGTGCCTCCCTGCGGTCTTGCGCCGGCTCTGTTCTCATTATCAAGACGGCTTCTCACCGGAGAATCCCCTGACGGAAGAATAGAACCAACTTTCTGCTGTCCTTCCAGTCTTGCTTTTAATTTTGATGCGCTTCCACCTACATTATGTAATCCTGTTGCAATAACAGTGATCGTACATTCGTCCGACTTCACATCATCGTACATAGCACCGAAGATAATGCTTGCACCTTCTCCTGCCAGTTCCTGTACATAGTCAGCTGCGTCAGATGCATCCATAAGAGTGATATCACCGGATACATTGACAATAACATTGGATGCGCCCTGAATCGTTGTCTCAAGCAGCGGGCTTGCAACCGCCTCTCTGACAGCCTCAAGAGCCTTATCATCACCGCGTCCTGAACCAATACCAATATGAGCGATACCCTTGTCCTTCATAACAGTCTGGACATCAGCAAAGTCAAGGTTGATCAGTGACGGAACATTGATCAGGTCTGTGATGCCCTGGATCCCCTGCTGAAGAACCTCGTCCGCTTTCTTAAGTGCCTCCGGCATAGTCGTGCGTCTGTCCACAACCTCCAGAAGTTTATCATTTGGAATTACGATGATCGTATCAACATTCTCTTTTAATTTATCAATTCCTGAAAGTGCATTCTGCATTCTCGTCTTTGACTCAAAACGGAATGGCTTTGTCACAACTCCGACTGTCAAAGCTCCCTGCTCTTTAGCGATACGTGCGATCACCGGAGCAGCTCCTGTACCGGTTCCGCCTCCCATACCGCAGGTAACGAACACCATGTCCGCACCTTTTAATGCTGCTGAAATCTCTTCTGAACTTTCTTCTGCTGCTTTCTCACCTACTTCAGGCTGGGCTCCTGCACCAAGTCCTTTTGTGAGTTTCTCACCGATCTGCATCAGCGTCGGCGCCTTACAAAGCTGCAGTGCCTGCTTATCTGTATTCACTGCGATAAATTCCACGCCCGCGATCTGCTCGTCGATCATGCGGTTTACAGCGTTGTTTCCGCCGCCGCCCACTCCGACAACAATAATTCTTGCGGCCGCTTCTGATTCATTGGTCTTAATTTCTAACAAGAGTATTTCCTCCTTTGTCGTCTTATTAATTTCTTATACATCCCTTTTATTGAACGATAGAATCCAATAAGTATATAATAAAGTCTTTTTCACAAATAATCAATACATTTTTCTTATTTTTCTGTTTTTTATACAATCTAAGCTGACGGCACAAACCGTATGGACTCTGACTCAGAATCATACATTTCAAGATGAAGCGTCCCCGCTGTCTCAGGGTATAATTCCGCCAGTTTCTCAAGTATCGGCGGGACCTGCTGCAGACGTTCCTCATAGTTTCCGCTTCCCATGGCCACTTCTACAATCCCGAAATAAATTTGAATATTTCCGTCTGTACAGGCGATCCTGTCCGGCGCCAGACTGTATTTTTTCAGATTTTTTGAAACTTCAACAATTTTTTCAAAAATTGTGTCATCTTCAACAGGAAGTTTCTTTCCAATCTCCACTTTTGCTGTATCAAAAGTAAGACCCTCGACATAGGGTACCCCCTCGATCACTTTTTTTGTCCTTAAAGACGCAATGCCGTTTCGGTCAAAATACAGATACGCTCCGTCATAATCCATATATCCTGCCATCTCTTTTTCTTTCACTTTCACTTTGACAGTCCATGGATTTTTCAGTGAAACGCTCATACTCTCCACTCCTGACGGAAGATCTGCGTCCGTCAAATTATATTTTGCAAGTATGTACAATGTATTTACGGAAAGCCTGTCTTTCTGAACCCATGTGGTAATCGTATCCTCCCCATAGTAGGAATTTCCTTCCACCTCAAAAGAACGTGTCCGAAACAGGAATACAGCCACTGCTGCCAGCACTATAAGCGCTGCAATGACCAAAACCACGACAGGCCATATCCTTCTTTTTTTGTGCTTTTTTTTCCTCATCCAAAGCCTCCTTATTTCCACGCCATTCGCAAAACCGCACTCCGTGCTTATTGCGGCTTCCGCCGCTGTTTTGCTCATGAAAAGGCGCTCAGTCCATGCATATATCCGCCTGCAAAACCATGCGAGCATGGTTTCTGCCCGCGGATATATGCATGGCTGAACTGGTGTAATCATTGTACCAAACTTGATACATTGAGCACAAGTCCCATTTCCAGCAGAAGAAACATGACCGAAGTACCCCCGTAACTGATAAAGGGAAGGGTAATCCCTGTGTTTGGTATGGTATTTGTCACCACCGCAATATTTAAAATCACCTGGATCATCATATGCGCCATGGCTCCGGAAGCGATCAAGGCACCCAGCAGGTCCGGCGCTTTTGAGGCTGTCACAAAAAGTCTCCAGATCAGGATCAGGAACAAAAGAATAATGATTCCGGCCCCCACCAGCCCCAACTCCTCACAGATGATAGAAAAAATCATGTCATTCTGCGCTTCAGGCAGAAAACCCAGCTTCTGCACACTGTTTCCAAGCCCCCTGCCGAAAAGTCCGCCGCTTCCTATAGCATAAAGACCCTGCAGTGTCTGATATCCTTTTTCATATTGCTCGGGGTGCTGCCAGATTGCAATCCGCTCCAGACGATAGCTTTCCATGGCGAGAAATACCCCCATGAACGCAATCCCCACACTCGCCATCCAGATAAACTGGGAATATTTAGGACTTGCCACAAAGATCAGTACTACAGCAATTCCCAGAATAATAATAGCTGTACTCAAGTTGCTGGCCCCCACCAGCCCCACGATCGGAAGAACCGGCAGCATCATCAGAATAAGAGTTCGGAACTTATGCATCTTTTTAACATTCTTACTAACAAGCCATGCCAGGAACAGAATTACCGCCACTTTTGCAAATTCCGACGGCTGAAAAGAAAACGGACCCAAAGACAGCCATCTTTTGGACCCGTTATATTCATCACCGAACAAAATCACTGCTACCGAGAGCGCGATCGCAGTCAGATATCCCGGTATGGACAGAGGAATCCACCTGTGATAATCAATCTGAGCGATAAATGCCATGCCCAGCAGTCCGAGCACGGTGGCAAAGCCCTGTTTTTTCAGATAATACAGAGAATCCTGAAATTTCACCCTGCCGTTGTAGGCGCTGGTACTGTAAAGCAGTACCAGTCCGATTGCTGCCAGGATCAGAATCACCACGATCAGTGTCTCGTCATACCGCGTCTTCTTTTTGGAACGCTCCAATAAACTCCACTCCCTATAACTGTTTTACAAGTTCTTTGAATTTATCTCCGCGTTCTTCGTAATTTTTAAACATTCCCCAGCTGGCGCATGCAGGTGAAAGAAGCACTGCATCTCCGGGCTGAGCATACTCCACACTTTTCTCAAATGCCTCTTCAAATGTGTCAGCCATTACTATATCCGTAAATCCGCACTTTCTGGCAGATTCGGCAATCTTTTCCCGGGTGGCTCCCAGAAGCACCAGTTTTTTCACTTTCCCGTCAAATGCCTGTATCCACTCATCATAAGAGGAATCTTTATCATATCCCCCGCCGATCAGCACTGTCGGACGGTTCATTGCCTGAATGCCTTTGACAGCGGCGTCCGGATTTGTTCCTTTAGAATCATTGTAATAAGCAACGCAGTTTTTCTCTGCCACAAACTCAATGCGGTGTTCCACGCCTGCGAACTCTCTTAAATTCCTGCGTATGATCTCCATCGGCACGCCGTAGGCATACGCCATCGCTGCTGCCGCCATCACATTCTCATGGTTATGTGTTCCAAGAATTTTAAGTTCATCTATATCACAGAGCGGAATCCTCTCATCAGCTTCTAAAACGATCGTACTCCCGTCCAGATACACACCTCTTTTAAGTTTACGCTGACTGCTGAAATATAGAACTTTCGCTGAAACCTTTTCCCCAAACTTTCTGAGCACTTCGTCCTCATAATTGAGCACGCAGACATCCTCTGCCGTCTGGTTTTCTGCAATCCGCTCTTTTGCCTCAATATATGCCTCCATCGTGTGATGGCGGTTCAGGTGATCAGGAGTAATATTTAAAACAGCGCTGACTTTCGGGCGGAATGTATGTATTGTCTCCAGCTGGAAACTGCTCATCTCCGCCACGATCACAGAATCTTCCTTTGTCTCAGATACAATGCTTGTATACGGATTCCCGATATTTCCCACAATGAACGTATTCTCTTTGTACGCAGCCATGATCTGCCCCAGCAGAACAGTCGTAGTCGTTTTTCCGTTTGTGCCCGTTACAGCAAGCACATCGCCTTTTCCAAAGGCATAGGCAAGCTCGATCTCACCCCAGATCGGGATGCCCTCTTCCCGCATCCTGTCTACCACCGGAAGGTCTGTGGGCACACCCGGACTTATGACAGTCAGTGAAAGCTCCTTTAAAAGCTCTGCCGGGAACTCGCCCAGCACGATCTGAAGTTCTGCCAAATCAGGTCCCCCGATTTTCTCCCGTATCTTATCAGCATCCAGTTCTGCATTTCCGTCATAGAGCACCACATGCGCGCCCTTGGCAAGCAGAAGACAGCTTGCTGCCTCCCCGCTGATCCCGGACCCGAATACAAGTACCTTTTTTCCTTTGATATTCATGATGCTATACCCCCATTAACGCGATCAGACAGAGAAGCGCCGTAATAATGGAAAATACGGTCACAACCCTTGTCTCCGACCATCCGCACAACTCAAAGTGATGATGGATCGGCGCCATCTTGAAAATACGCTTTCCACCAGTCTTCTTAAAATAAGCAACCTGTATCATAACTGACGCCACTTCCACCAGATAGACCAGTCCTACAATAATGATAAACAGCGGCATCTGAAGCATGTATGCCGTGCCTGCCACAAATCCGCCCAGCGCCAGGGAACCTGTATCCCCCATAAACACACTTGCCGGATATACATTAAAGAGCAGAAATCCAAGCAGGGCTCCTACCACCGCACAGGTAATGGGTTCAATTCCGCTTTTCGTTCCAATGGCGACCACTGTAAAGAATGTTGCTACCAGAACCGTCACACTGGATGCAAGACCGTCCAGACCGTCTGTAAAATTCGTACCATTAACTGTTCCTATCACGGCAATAAACAGTACCGGCACTGCCAGCCAGCCGATATCCAGATAATATCCGCCGGAAAACGGCACCAGCATGGTAAGGGGAATATCCGCCACCCGAACCAGATAAAATGCAAACACTGCTGTCACAACAATCTGAAGCGCCATCTTCTGCATTGGCATCAGCCCGTCGGAGCGCTTCAGCACTACTTTCAGATAGTCATCCAGAAATCCGATGAGCCCGAATGCCACAGTCAGAAAAAGGATCGGAATAATCGCCGGATAGTCTTTCACATAAAACAGGGACGTGACGATCACGGCTATCAGAATGATAATCCCTCCCATGGTGGGCGTTCCCGCCTTTTTCAAATGGGACTGCACTCCGTCCGTGCGCTCTGTCTGTTTCATTTTCAGTTTCCGCAAAAAAGGAATCACAACCGGTCCCAGAATCAGGCTTACCGCAAAGGATATCAGCACCGGAATCACTACATGACTGCTCATAAATCCACCTCTTTATCTCTTCTGTTTTCCGAAAAAGACCAATCCTCCCCCGGAACATCTTATTCAGTATAAACCATGGTTTACTTTTTTTCAATCCCGAGATAAGGAAGCACATTGTCATAAATATCTCTGAGCACCGGAGCCGCTATCGTTCCGCCGTAGTAGATGCCTTTCGGATCATGGATGATCACCATGCCCAAAATCTGGGGATCATCCGCGGGGGCAAATCCTAGAAATGAAGAAATATACTTGTTGGCGCTCCTGGGCAGGGTCTGGGAGGTCGCAGTCTTCCCTCCGATGGCATACCCTTCCAGATAGGCATTCTTACCGGACCCCTCTGATACCACGCTTTCCAGAAGCATCTGCATGGTCTCGGACGTCTCTTTTGAGACAATTCCTTTCTCCACCTCATAGTCAAACTCCTCGATCACTTCTCCGTTTTCATCCAGAACAGCGGCCCCCACATGCGGAGTCACCCGATTTCCTCCATTTACAATAGAGCTGACCGTCACCGCCATCTGGATAGGCGTAACCTGAAAAGACTGCCCAAAGGTCATTGTCGCCAGTTCCACAGTTCCTATGTCTTCCTTTTTATGCATGATTGTTCCCGCCTCCCCGGGCAGGTCAATATTTGTCAGCTTCATCAGTCCGAATTCTTCAAAATATTCATAGAACCGATCTGCACCCAGCCTCAGTCCGATATCCATAAATACGGGATTGCAGGAGTTCTGTATCCCCTGTACAAAAGTCTCCTGACCGTGCCCTCCCACTTTGTGGCACCTGATTTTCCGATCTTCCACAATCCGGTAGCCCGGGCAGAAAAATGTATCGTCAAGAGACACTACCCCCTCCTCCAGACAGGCGGATGTCGTAATGATCTTAAAGATAGAACCCGGTTCATAAGTATCGTTGATACAGCGGTTTCTCCACATCTGGTTCAGTTCATCCTGGAGTTCTTCATCTGAAAGAGAATCTGCGTCCACCCCTGTATTCAGTTCATACGGCTCGTTTAAATTAAACTCCGGCACATTAACCATGGCATAAATTTCCCCGTTCTGAGGATTCATAAGCAGGATGGAAACACCCTCAGCCTGTTTTTCTTCCATTACTTTCAGGGCTGCCTGTTCGCAGTAGGACTGAATATTATAATCCAGACTTACCTGCAAGGTCTCACCGGCCACGGGTTCAATCCGGTCTTCCGCCACCCCGTTCAGTTCCACTCCCCGTGCATCAGTTACAGTGAGAATGGTTCCGTTTGTGCCTTTTAAATATTCTTCATATTTTACTTCCAGCCCGATGATCCCCTGGTTATCGCCTCCCGTAAATCCCAGCACCCGCGATGCCAGCTGGTCATAGGGGTAGTACCGCCTGTAGTCCTCGTCTACTTTTACTCCAGCCAGATCATATCCCCGTATTCTGTCCCCGGTCTCTTTATCCACATTGGTCTCGATCTTTTCCATGGAGGAGACTTTCTCCACTTTTTCCCGCACTTCCTCCTCAGTAAGTTCAAGTTCTTTGCTCAGCACGGAGATCACCTGTTCAGGATCCTCAATCTGACTGTGAATCACTGAGATCGTACACACAGTCCGGTTTGTGGCCAGGACAACTCCGTTCCGGTCCACAATCTCCCCTCTTGCCGCCTTGATCTCCCTCTCCCTCTCGTGCAGATCCTGGGCCAGCTCCTGATAATACTCTGCGTCAAATATCATCAGATAGATAAGTCTTGCGATCAATCCCGCCAGGATAAACGCAGCACACAAAAATACGATCATGATCTTCTTTTTGTTATATGTCTTGTTCTTCATATTATAAAACCCTGCAAAAGATGTTGTTAAAACTTATTACATCTTCTGCAGGGTTATTCCCATTATTCCGTTGTCTCTCCCGTAGCCCAGTCATCCAGGTCCGGGCTGTAGCTTTCATCTATATAGGAACCATCCGGATTGTCGTAAGTATCCTCGTAATTCTCATCATAGTCTGTATACACAGTATCGCCGAAATCCTGTCCCTTGGTCTGAACGCTCTCTCCGCTTTCTTCGATCGTCGTAATTCCAAGATAAGGGAATGCCTCCTCCATGATCTTCTTGCTCAGATTCAAAACAAGAGAGCTGTCTCCGGCTGAATCACCCCGCGCTTCGTCGATCACGACATAGATCAGGACTTCCGGATTATCCAAAGGCGCATAGCCCATGAAGGAAAGCAGATATTTTCCGTTGCCGCGGGGCAGTTTCTCGGCGGTTCCTGTCTTGGCTCCGATATCATACCCCTCTACCTGGGCGCGGGTACCTGTTCCATAATCCATTGTCGCCTTTAAATAAGGTTTCAGCATCTCTGAGGTTTCCGCGGATATAGTCTTGCGCAGCAGCACCGGGTCTTTTGTCTCAATTATATTGCCGTTCTCATCCTGAATCTGCTTTACCATATGGGGTTCATAGTAATATCCCCCGTTGATCAGGGAACTGAATGCGGCCGCCATCTGAGTCATGGTTACATTAAAATTCTGCCCGAAAGAGTTTGTAGCCAGATCCACTTCCGTCATATTTTCCGCCGTGTAGAGAAGCCCCTCCGTAGCCGCTTCGCCCGGCAGGTCTATGCCTGTGTATTCTCCGAACCCGAAAATATGCTGATACCTTGTAAAATTATCAGCCCCAATCACTGACGCCATATCCATAAGCGCCACGTTGCATGAATTGGCAATGGCATCCTGCACCGTCTGGGTTCCATGCCCCTCCCTGTAGTGACACCCAATCTCCCAGCCTCCTACGGTCTTCGAGCCACTGCAGTAATACGTCTCATCTCCGCTCAGAGTTCCTGTTTCCAGACCTGCCGCCACGGTAAACGGCTTTGCCACGGAGCCTGGTTCATAGGCATCGCTGACACAGAAATTCCGCCAGAGGTCATTCATGGCCGCCACCTGGTCTTCCTCAGCCATGGCCTCCCACTCCTCGTCTGTATAGAGAAGAGACAGATTCCTCGGGTCATTCAGCTCAAAATTAGGGTAGGAAGCCTCGGCCAGTATCTCCCCCGTATTGGGATTCATGATGATCACTGCCGTATTTTTGCTTCCCAGTTCTCCATCGCCGGCCTGTTCTTCATTAAATTCAAGAATCGCCTTTTCCACAATATTCTGAAGGGTCACATCAATGGTGGACACCACGGTATTTCCATTCTTTGCCGGCTTTACCGTCCGTTCCACAGAAGATTCAGAATCAAAATATCCGTACTCTCTGCCGTCAGTCCCGTTAAGAACTTCGTTGTAAGCATTCTCAATGCCGATGGCGCCCTGATTTCCCTCGTAAGTAAAGCCGATCACATCACTTGCCATACTGCCGTAAGGATAGGTCCTTGTATAGTCATCTTCCAGCCAGATTCCCATAACATTCGGATAATTCTCGTCATCCTCGTCAATCTCTTTAAACTTCTGCGCGGTCGCATAGTCAACCCCCTGCGCAAGTATCTCATACTGACTGTCCGGATTCTCTTCCACCAGTTCATCTACAACGCTTTCCTCAATCCCGAAGCACTCTTTTAACACCTCTTTGGTCGGTTCAATGTACTCCTCTTTATCCGTCATGACTGCCACATCCAGGATCACATTGTACACACGCTCACTGGTTGCGATCTTCGTTCCGTTCCGATCCACGATATCCCCCCGTTTGAACGCGATCACACGGCTGTCGTAGTTCTGCTGATCCAGGACAACCTTCGTATATTTGCTTCCTTTCGTGGCATTGATATATGCTATTCTTCCCACAAGAACAACAAAAGCCAGTATCACTGCCATAAATAGCATTACCAGCTTTCGTTGCATTCTAAGAGGGAATTTTCTTGTCAAAAATTCAAATCTGCTCTTTTTTCTTTTTCTTCCTGTCATATTTTACTGTCCTTATTTTGCAGCATCGCTCGACTTGGCGAGCACTCCGCTCTCAGGAATGTTGCTGTACTGCTTCACATATTCTCCGGAGGGGCTGTCATACTCTACAACC
This sequence comes from uncultured Mediterraneibacter sp., assembly GCA_944377775.1. Taxonomy (GTDB): domain Bacteria; phylum Bacillota; class Clostridia; order Lachnospirales; family Lachnospiraceae; genus Mediterraneibacter. The sequence goes on along the minus strand of CALWFY010000050.1, from coordinate 6,438 downwards.
GTCCCTTCAGAAGCGTATACCATTCCCATTTCATTCATTGCGCGATCACGCACTGTCTCAAGATTCACTGAATCAGCCGCTGAATTGTAAGCCGTGTTGTTCGCCTCTGTCAGTTCTGCAAGCTCCTCCTGCATTGCTGTCACATGTTCGGACCTGCTCATCACATCAGACTGCAGGTTCAAATACAGCATGCATACCAGCACTGCACATACTGCCGCCACTGCAAGAAATACTGCGTACGCGGGGCTGATGCTCATCGCGCGGTTTCTGTTTTTTGCCACCTGCCGGCTTGTCCGTTTCGGCTGCTGCGGACGCGCCTTAAGTGTTTTCTTCGGAAGCGGTTCCGCCTGGCGCACAGCATTGCCGTACACATAGAACTGTCCGTAGCCGTCTCCCCTAAGCTCCGTTGTTCTGTAATTGTAAGTACTGCGCCTTGCTGCCATAACGAAATGCCCCTTTCCCGCTGTCATCTCCTGCCGGGTTCTCCCCTCCCGGCGAAAGATAAAATATTTTAACTACTCCCTTTGTTACGCCCGCTCAAATATTCTCAGTTTCGCACTCTTTGAACGGCTGTTTTCCGCCAACTCCTCCTCCGACGGAAGAATGGGCTTCCTTGTAACCACCTTCCCTTTTGACGTCCTCCCACAGACACATACCGGGAAATGGCTCGGACAGGTGCACGGATTCTCATTTTTTCGAAATGCACTTTTCACGATCCTGTCCTCCAGCGAATGAAATGTGATGATACAGATTCGTCCCCCTGGATTTAACATGTCGATCATGTCATCCAGTGAATCCTTCAGCACGTCCAGTTCCTGATTCAGCTCGATCCGAATTGCCTGAAACGTCCGCTTTGACGGATGCCCCGATGTTTTCTGAATCTTCATCGGTATGGCGTGCCGTATGATCTCATTCAGCTGTCCTGTTGTCTCGATCGGCTCTTTTTCCCGCTCCGCGACAATATGTTTTGCAATATTTTTTGCAAACCTGTCTTCCCCGTAGTCACGGATCATGCGGTAAAGTTCAGCCTCACTGTAATTGTTGACAATGTCTCTTGCAGTCATCTTCTGCCTCTGGTCCATCCTCATGTCAAGCGGAACATCCGCCCGATATGAAAATCCTCTCTCAGCAGTGTCAAGCTGATAAGATGATACCCCCAGGTCAAGAACGATCCCGTCCACCTTGTCAACACCAATATTATGGAGCTGCGGCTTCATATCACGGTAATTGCTCCGTATTATCGTGACCTTCTCCCCGAAGCCTTCCAGCCGCTTTCCCGCCGCTTTGACGGCGTCCGCGTCCTGGTCTATTCCTATAAATCTCCCCTTGTCATTTAACCGGCTGCACACTTCAAAGGCATGTCCGCCTCCTCCCAGTGTGGCATCCACATAGATGCCGTCCGGTCTGACGTTAAGCCCGTCCACTGTCTCATGCAGAAGAACGGATACATGTTTGAATGCCATGATCTCCTCCTTATCAGATTCTGATTCCTATGGATTCCATGCGCTCTGCAATAGCGTCCAGGTCTTCTTCGCTCACCTGGCTGCGCTCTTCCCAAAGCGCCTTATCCCAGATTTCAACGCGGTCCTGAACTCCCACCAGGACAACATCTTTCTCCAGGTTTGCCGCTTTACGGAGTGACGGCGGGACAAGAACTCTCCCCTGCTTGTCGAAGCTGCCCTCCGAGGCACTTCCGAAGAAATAGCGTTTAAAGATTCTGGCATCCTTGTTCATGCGTGGTAAGGTTTCAAGCTCGGCGACGAATTTATTCCATTCTTCCTGAGAGTAAACAAAGAGGCATCCCTCCAGCCCGTTACATATGACGAAGCTGTCACCCAGATCATCCCGGAGTTTTGCCGGAATGATGAGTCGTCCCTTTTCATCAATGCTATGGTTAAACTCTCCTAATAACATCTGGAATCCTTTCTCTTAATGTGAGCCTCCACATCGTTCCCCACTTTGTACCACTATCCACCACTCTTTACCACTTGACACCATTCTAAACCACCACACCCCCTTTTTCAACCCCTTTTTTAATTTTTTTCTTTCCCCGAACAATGGAAATTCTTTGAAAATACGCAGTTTTTGAGCAAAAAAAGAACATGTAGGGTGTTGTTCTTCTTCAACACCCTACATGTTGTATTTACTGGACTTTTTGCTATTTTCAGTTTTATTCTGTCTGTGCATCCTCAGTAAGACTATTCAGATAATCTGTGACAGCGTCATAGTTCACCTCAGCCACCACTCTCTCTTTTCCAGACTCATACACATCATAAGCGGAATAACCAAGCCATGCGATCAGCGCAAGCGCCACCAATGTAAGGACTCCCTTACGCACAATCCCCATTATCTTCTGCTTCCGCATGATCTGCTTTCTGTTTGCTTTCTCTTTCTTATATCGGTCCACTTTTTCCTGGCTCATATCGTATACAGGCTCCTTTCCATCTGTCTGCCATTCTTTCACGGCATAACAGTATACCTCTGTGGTATTTTACTTCAATATTGACAGTTTACCACACTAAGCGTCAGAGCACAACAATTATTCCTCCGTCATTGGCGTACATTGTGCTGATCCCTGCTGTATCTACGATAAAGCTGTCTTTCACAGAAATTTTATCAAGGATCATCCGCTCCACTTCTCTTGCCCGTTCCGGACAGTTGCAGTGAGCAATAGCCAACACCTTGTCTTTCGTATTCCTGCCGTCCTTAACTATGTGTTCCACCATCTTCGCCAGAGCACGTTTTATCCCTCTCGCCTGTCCCAGCTGACAGATAGTTCCTTCCGGGGTTGATCCCATGACCGGCTTGATATTGAGCGCACTTGCCACAAGAGATTTAATGCCCGTAAGACGTCCGTTTTTACGAAGCGTGTCCAGATTTTCCAGAACAAAATAAGTATTCTGTCCCTGAATATACTCTTCAACCACGCGGACAGTCTCATCAAATGTCATGCCTTTTTCTTCACATTCCTCAATCTTGCACGCGGCCAGTGTCTCTCCCACTGACGCTGAGCGGGAATTAAACACATGTATCTGCTTTCCCTCCCCGGCATGCTCCTCCATCCAGAGTTTTTGAGCTAGCTGCGCACTGTTATAAGAACCGCTGAGTTCGGAAGAAAGGGTCACTGCATAGACCCGCTCATCCTTTTCGTTGTACAGTTCCATATATTTCTCAGGTGAGGGGCAGGATGATTTCGGACATTCCGGGCTTGCTGCCACGCGTCTTAAGAAATCTTTCTGATCAAAAGATTCATCATCTACTATCGTATCTCCGTCCACCTGCATACTCAGTGGAGCGCTCTCATATATCCCTTTCTTTTTCATCCTTTGTGTCAGCTCGCCACAGCTGTCCACAATAATCCTGTAACTCATAATCTTCCCTCCCGAACCGCTATGTATATTTCACACTTCTATTATATGTAGTTTTTAATACCACATTAAACTATACCATATATTTATTCAGAAAGAAAGCCTTTTATACAAAAACAAATGGGAAATCTGTTTTTCAGGCAGCGCTATTCCCCTTCCAGTCTGATCTTCCGCGAAATTCCCAGAGCGATGCCCATCTCCGCCAGGAGGAACAAAATCGCCGTACCTCCGTAACTGATAAAAGGAAGCGTGATACCCGTCGTGGGCAGCATTCCGGTGACAACCGCAATATTTAAAATAACCTGAAGGGCAATATGGGCGAATATACCGGTCGCAATGAGTGAACCATACAGATCAGGAGCATTTTTTGCGATAAACATAAGGCGGTACAGAAGAATACCAAACAATACAAGAATGACGATCACGCCAAACACTCCCAGCTCTTCACAGATGATGACCAGAATCATATCGTTTTGCGCCTCCGGTATCACGCCCAGCTTCTGCGTACTGTTTCCCAGGCCTTTCCCGAAAAACCCTCCGCTTCCTATGGCATACAGTCCCTGCATAACCTGGAAACTGCCTGTGTCCGCTGTTGCCTCAGGATTCAGCCACGAGATGATTCGCTGAAGCCGAAAATTTTCGCTGTTTGCCACTGTCACAGACAAGACGGCAATCCCCACTGCCGCCACCGCGGCTCCGATCCCCACAATGGCAAGGAACGGTTTTGTCTTCGGATGAATCACAAAAATCAAAATGCAGGTAATCGCCATTACAATGATGGCAGTACTTAAGTTGTCTGTCAGAAACAGGACGCCTCCTGATGCCACAGCTCCCAACGCCAGCACTCTGATGATCCCTTCCATTGTATATGCTTTTTTCCCGAGGCGGCACAGTTCATAAGAGATGAACAGTATTACCGCAATCTTTGTGATCTCCGCCGGCTGAATCGTCGTATTCCCCGGAAGCCCGATCCATCGTCTGGCTCCGTTGACTGTTACTCCTAAGGGCGTCTGCACAAGGGCCATCATGATCATCGAGAAAATATAGATTTCCAGCGCAAACGCTCCATATATATGATAATCAATCTTCGAGACAATAAACATGCCGACAAAACCAGCCACACCGATCAGAGCCTGTTTGGAAAAATAATACATATCATTTCCAAAATCCGCCTGTGCCTCATACGCACTCGTACTGTAGAGCATGACCAGTCCAAAGCACATGAGAAACACGATCACAAGAAGAAGATCAAAATCAAAATACTGTTCTTTTTCTGCCGTGCGGTCCCTCATTTCTGCCATCAGCCCAGTCAGACCTCCCCTGCTGCGGGTTTTTGCCGGACGTATCTTACGCTCAGGACGGCTGTCCGGAAGCGGTTTGGGAGTGCGCAGCACCTGCCTTCTTCTGTCAAGCGTTCTTTGATATCCCTCATATCCGGAACGGATACTCACCGGACGCATCGGCCTGGTGTCAGAGAACGAATCCCCCCGGCCGCGATAACCTGCAGTCCTCAAAGGCTGTGTATCTCCAAAATTGGTCTTTCTTTTCTTTGTCCCTGTTTTTTTCTCTTCCCGCCTCTTGATCGGTCTGACGGTTCTGCTTCTCATATTCTCACCTGTCCTGTGTTCATGGATGGATGTACCGGTTTCCCATGTTCAAAAAATCTGTCATACCACACAAGGAAGATGTAGACTGCCCATATCCGACGGCTGTCATCCGTCTTCTCATTCGTATATTTTCCATCCCGGTGGTCTTCCAGCATCTGCAGAAGTATGTCTGTATTAAAGAACTTCTTCGCTGCCCCTGAAGCAAACATGGCTCTTACCCTGTTATAATACTTTTCTTCTCTGAGCCATACCCGGATCGGGATCGGAAATCCCAGCTTCTTCTTGTCTGCTGTCTTCTTCTGTATATTCCTCTCTGCTGCAGCCCGAAGAGCAACTTTGGTTTTAGGCGCCCTTACTTTATAATCAAGAGGAAGCGTCTGGGCAAGCTCCAGCACTTTCTTATCCAGGAACGGAACTCTCACCTCCAGAGAGTTGGCCATTCCCATTTTGTCCCCTTTCATCAGTATATCATGAACCAGCCAGAGATGCATGTCAACGTACTGCATCTTTGTCACCTGATCTTTATCCTTCACCCGCTCATACAGGGGGCGCGTCACATCCTGGATTCCCGGAGTGCATCCTTTTTTCAGGATTTTATCTGCCTCCCGTTCAGTAAAGATATTTGTCGCATTGGCAAAATATCTCTCCTCCAGTGTCTTTCCGTGGCGCATAAGGAAACCTCTTCCTTTTGTTCCCCGCGGCAGGCAGTATTCCGCAAACTTCCCGAGACATTTCCGTATACAGAACGGAATTTTATTAAACGCCGTATGTTCCAGCGGCTCGCAGTAAATATTGTACCCTCCGAAGAGCTCGTCCGAGCCTTCTCCCGAGAGCACGACTTTCACTTTCTTTGACGCCTCTTCACTTAAAAAGTACAGGGCAATGGCTGCCGGGTCTGCCACAGGCTCATCCATGTAATACTGGATGTCAGACAGTTTATCCCAGTACTCATCCGGCGTAATGACTTTTGCGTCATTCTGCATGTTGATGCTGGCCGCAAATTCTTTCGCATCCTGAATCTCGCTGTATGCCCCCTCGTCAAATCCCACTGTAAACGTGTGATCCACCTGTCCGAGATATGTCAGATAACTTGAATCCACGCCGCTGGACAGATAGGATGCAACCTCCACGTCACTGATCTTGTGCTTTTCCACGGATTCTTTCATGACTGCCTCGATTTCATCCACGGTCTCCTCAAAAGACTTCTTGCTGTCCCCGGTAAAATTCGGTTCAAAGTATCGGGTGATCTTCATCTCACCGTTTTCATAGATAAAATAATGTCCGGGCTGCAGGCAGAACACGCCTTTAAAGAATGTTTCATTGGTCGGGACAAACTGGAAAGACAGATAATTTCCCAGCGCGTCTTCATTAAAAATCTTGTCAAATTTCGGATGTTCCATAAACGCCTTGATCTCTGACGCAAACAGAAGAGTTCCATTCATCTGCGCATAGTAAAACGGTTT
>CALWFY010000049.1 GCA_944377775.1 uncultured Mediterraneibacter sp. | reverse complement strand
AATAAAGCTGTGGGTGCTTCAACAGCATCCACAGTAATATGAACTGGAGTCGTATCGAAGTGGTCATAACGGGGCGCACTCGAAATGCGTTTGCCCTTTTGGGGCACGAGGGTTCGAATCCCTCCGTCTCCGTGATAATGAGAACATAAAAAAAGACATGTTCCGCATAAACCCTGATTTTATCGGGGTTTTTTGTTGCCAAAATCCCAAAGAAATAAGCAAATTGCTTTTCAGGCATAGATATAATATAATAAGCCAAATCAGACATATTTACCATGATAACTTATCGTCCGCTGCAGCCTGAATTAACATCAACCAGTGTGTTAGCCTGGAAACGTGCACAGCCTTTCAGCCCAGCCGCAACCAAATTTATAGAACATGCAAAATACTTTTTAAGTATATGCGGTTTTGGTCATGGAATACTAAGTAAAATCTTAGTCGCTTGCAGAAAATCCAGTCCTCAAACGTTTTTCCGTTTGAGGACTTTTTATTTTCGACTTTTTTAGTCGAAAATTTTCAAATAATCATTGTTGTATGTCAATTTTTTACATTTTACGATATTATAGGTGTGCTAAGAGGAACAGCGCCTCAAATTAGGGAGGGGCATACTATGAATTATGAAAAAATAATAGTCAGCACTTTGGATTCTTTTGGAGTCAATCGTTCCTACATCGGTTATAATTATGTAGTATACGGACTTATTCTTATCCTCGAGGACAGGGAACGTCTGGAATGCATCACAAAATCTCTGTATGTAGACATTGCAAAGCATTTTCACACCAACTGGAGCTGCGTAGAGAAAAATATCCGCACGGTTGTAAATTCTGTCTGGGATTCGCACAATACAGAACTGCTTGAAGTTGTTTTTAATAAATCAAATCGGGATAAGAAACCTACAAGTAAAGAATTTTTAACATATCTGCATGACTACGTTGCACAAATGAACGACAGCGCCAAAATCCCCGGCAGTTACTTTCCGCCCATCTGTCCGATTTCCAACCAATATTGTGAATCACTGGGACTTTTCTATATTCGTCTGTCGAAAATCCTCCGGTGAGGCGATTGCAGCAGCATGGGCTGATGAAGGCTTCGATCAAACATCAGCCCATAAAATGTATTTTACAATTCTTATACAGTTATCAGTATTCGCACAGTACGATTACTCTCTGGGGCGTTGTCTGCGCCGGAATGCTGAATGTGGTTGTCGTATAATAGACAAGCAGTTCCGAATTTTCCGGACTGCATGTATACTGCTGACCGTTCAGCGTCACCACATTCGTGGTCGGTCCTATATTCAGCCGGAGCGAATTGTCCGAGGATGTCAGGCTGTCATCAAAATAATCCAGCTTCACCTGCTGATTTCTCCTTAAAGATGTGACCAGTTCCGCACGATACTGAGGTGGATATACCGCCGGGACAGGCAGATTTGCATCATAGAATGCTGCAATGCGCATACCCGGACGCAGGCGCACATTGTCCACTACTGTCGTCTCACCGCTTACCACCACATTCACAATATTTGAATTACTGATCAGAGAAACCATCATGGAACAGCAGGAATCACCCCTGTTGATGCTCTGTATGATGCCCTCCACACTCTCAAATGTCTCATATGCCATAACAGAAAGAACTCCTTTTCTCTTTCTATCATAGTATGCACATTAACTCTCACATGCCCCATCCGCCGTTCATCCTTCAGTGTCTGTGCTCAGTATCACTGTATACCTCACAGAATCTGGCCGCAAAGGAAACCGGCTCTTTACTCATAATCAGATGCGATACATCTCCGATTTTAAGCCCGCGAAAATACGCTGTTCCCTGTTCCCGTTCCTCTGTCACAACCTCTGTCACTGATGTGGGTGCAAGAGCCAAACTGTGCCACAGTGTAAACGGCGAAATATTCCAAAGATGCCCCAGCAGCGCACAGATAAGCCCAAAATGACAGAACAGCGTGACCGTCTGCGTACTCTCTTTTTCTACCCTGTAGTGCCTGCCCTCTCTTATGTAGCCATATTCCGCCAGAAATGCATCGAATCTGTCAATAATATCATCATGGACCTGTACAGTGTCAGAATGTCGGCAGACGTCGCTCTCCCTCCAGAGAAAACTGTCCGAATATTCCATGTGTTCCGTCCAATAAGAAGGTATCATATCCCACACAATTCTCGAATCATATTTCCCATACGTCCTGTGCGCATTTGGATATGCCCTCTGCAGATGCACTGCTTTGTTCAGGTCAATCTGCGCAGGGAATTCCTGCAGCCACTCAAGAGTCTCTGCCCTGCATCCCAGTTTTTTCAAGCTGTAGACAGCCGTAGCCTGCGCCCTGCCCAGAGGGGATACATAACAGTCTCCCATGTTAAGAGCTTTCGCCCGCTCTGCCAGAGCGGCAGCTTCCCTGTGTCCTTTCTCAGTCAGCGTATCATTTACATAGTCCGGATCTCCATGCCGGATAAACAGTATTCTCATTGCTCTCCTCCTGTGTCTTTCAGATTCAGTTTTCTTTTTAACCAGCTTTCAGCCAGCTCTGTCCATATTTTTGTCTCATTCATGGTTTCCCTGATCTGCGCTTTCATCTCAGGCGTCCATTTTTCTCTTTTCTTTCCATTCATCCCAAACTCCTCCAGGATTTCCGCTCCTTTTTCTGGCGTACAGGGAGTATCTCCCGCCTGCACTGCGTCTGCCAGCAGACGTATCTGTTCCAGAGTATAAGGTTCTCCAAACTTCCTGTCCAGCCATTCCTCTGTAGCAACAGACAAACCATGTATGCCGTCGCTGAACACATGATGTGCACAGGGCACTCCCGCGTCTTTGCATGCTTTGGCAAAAAGATAGCTGTTTTCCACGGGAACAGAAGCATCTGTGGCTGTCTGCCACAAAAAGCAGGGAGGCACATCCCCTGTCACATAATTTTCCAGAGACATGTATGCAAGCTCTGCCGCATCAGGATTTTCCCCCAGAAGAGCCAGAAATGATTCCCGGTTCGCATACTCTCCGGAGGTGATCACAGGATAACACAGAATCACAGCGTCAGGGCGGTTTGATACCCTGTCATATTCCGCATCAGGATCACGGACATCTTTACGGTGGACACACAGAGAGGCGCACAAATGTCCCCCTGCGGAAAACCCACACACCGCAACCCTGCAAGGATCAATATGGAATCTTTCAGCATTTTTGCGGATAAGCCTCACAGCCCGGGAAATATCGTCCAGAGGCTGAAGTTTCAGCGGCGCTTTCAGTTCATCCAGATAATTGACAGTGTATGACAGCACAAACACATTGTAACCCGCGCCATAGAACTCCAGCGCCGGCAGATGAGCCTCTGACGGAGATACATTCCGATATGCCCCTCCCGGCACTACCAGCATGGCCGGACGCATGGCCGGTTCTGCATGCATATAGCCCGTAAGAAAGGGGCAAAACCCATATGCAGCTTTATAATGATACTCTTCTTCACTCCATATTCTGATCTTTTCTCCTGTCAATTCATCTTCCTCCTTCTGCCTGCCAAGCTACAGTTCTCAAATGGTTCCTGATATACAGAGAGCTCCTGCCATATACGGCAGAAGCTCTGTCTTTTCAGCACGCAGTCTTATACTACAGTTCCACATCCTTAAGATATGGATTTTCCGCCTCATAGAACCGCTCTTCCTCCACGATGCGTGCAAGGTCTGCATCTATCGGCATTTTCCCGAGTACCGGAACACCCATTTCAGCAGCCACTTCATCAATATGGCTTTCTCCGAATACTTTGATCTCCCTTCCGCAGTCCGGACATTTTACATAGCTGTAGTTCTCTATGATTCCGAGCACGGGAATGTCCATCTGTTCCGCCATGTTCGCAGCTTTTTTCACGATCATCTGCACCAGGTCCTGCGGGGATGTCACGATCACAACGCCGTCCACCGGAAGAGACTGGAATACTGTCAGCGGCACGTCCCCTGTTCCAGGAGGCATATCCACGAACAGATAGTCAATGTCTCCCCACATCACATCCGTCCAGAACTGTTTTACAACACCTGCAATGATCGGCCCTCTCCAGATCACCGGAGCCGCTTCGTCCTCAAGGAGCAGGTTGACAGACATGATTCTCGTCTCATCCTTTGCGATACAGGGCAGGATACTGTCCTCTGTCCCTCTTGCTTTCTCGTGAACCCCATACATCTTGGGGATGGACGGTCCTGTAATATCCGCATCCAGAATGCCCACTGTATAGCCTTTCTCCCTCATCATTCTGGCAAGAGATGCTGTGACAAGCGATTTGCCGACGCCGCCTTTCCCGCTGACTACACCGATCACCCTTTTGATCGAAGAATACATATTTGCCGGTTCACGAAAATCTGTCTTTTTGCTGGTGCAGGAATCTGCATGAGCGCATCCTGCACATGATTCCTCTGTACATTCATTTATGTTCTGTTCTTCTGACATAGTATCTACCTTCTCTCTGTAAAATTTTTACTGTCCGCAGGATATCTGCAAATGATACCCTCACTCTGACAGTATAACATATTCTGTCAGAATCTTGCATATTATTTTCCTTCTCTGGTAACATCTTTCAGCCACTTATAAGTTTTATATCTCCATGCGGAGATTGGAATTTTAATGATTTCATCACTCATGAGAATGATATACACAATCGGCACGCTCAGTTTCAATACAAATGCCGCGATAAATCCCAGGAAAATCGAACAGCACCACATGGTGCTCACATCCAGGATCAGCCCAAATCTTGTATCTCCTCCCGAACGGAATATCCCGACTATCATCGTTGTGTTGAACGCCTGCGCCACTACAAAATAAGAAATAACAAAAAACATTATCCTGAGATAACCTTTTGCCGTTCCTGACAGGGACAGCATCGCCACTGCTATTGGCGAAGCCGAAAGAACGATCCCCCCGCCGACCAGCCCCATGATCACACTCAGCCATATAAATCGCTTTGCATATGCTTTTGCGTGCTCCATCTTCTTCTCTCCTATGGTCTTTCCAAGATAGACGGCTGCCGCATTAGAAAGGCCAAATGAGACGACAGTGGCCAGCTGTCTCGCAACCTGGGCGACAGAATTTGCCGCCACAGCCGGACTTCCCATGTGTCCGAGGATTGCCGTGTTCGCCGCTGTTCCAAGGCCCCACATCACTTCGTTTACAACCACCGGCACAGCGTACCTCATGAAATCGCGGAAAAGTGTTTTATCCGTATGAAGTACATATTTAATCCTCAGTTTGATCTCTTTATTAAACAGCCTGGCATATCCTGCCACAAGCACAACTTCCAGTATTCTCGCGCACAGCGTGCCCAGCGCGGCCCCGCGGACTCCCATTGCCGGAAGTCCCAGAAACCCGAAAATGAAAATAGAGTTCATGATAATATTACAGATCAGAGACAGCAGATAAACCACAGTCGCCACTACAACTCTCTCTACACTCCTCATGATATACAGATAGGCCTGCGTAACCCCGATCATGATATATGTAAACGCAACAATCCTCAAGTATTTGACGCCCTCGGATATGACGGCCGGATCACTTGTAAATATCTGAAGCAGCAGTTCGGGTATGACAAGAGCCGCCACAGTGAAAAGAGCAGTTACGAAAACTGCTGCTTTTACCGCTATACCAAGAATCTTTTCTATTGTCTTTATATCACCTTTTCCCCAGTACTGAGCTGTCAAAACCGTGGCCCCGGAAGTCAGTCCGAACAGGAACAGAGTCATGATGTACTGTACCTGCCCGGCAAGGGATGCCCCGGAAAGTGCATTTTCCCCCACGGCTCCGAGCATAATGACATCCGCGGCGGTCACGCCCACGTTGATCAGGTTCTGGAGCGCCATGGGCACCACCAGAGCAATAACCGTACGGTAAAAATTCCCCCACTCAATGCCCAGGTGCGCTTCCTGTTTTTTCATCAACATAGCCTGTACTCCGTTCCTATTCTTTTCCGTTAAAACAATATGTGCACACTTTGCACGGCTCCAGTCCGATGGATGCCAGAAGATCATCCAGCCTGTGGAATCTCAGGGTCGTAAAGTTCTGTATCCGACGGATTTCTTCCACCATGTTCGCATAACGGCAGGAATCCGGATTCGCGTATTCCTCCAGTACTTCCCGGGGGCAGTTTTCCCCCTCTTCCTCCCTGATAATCCGTCTTGTAATCAGATCAAGATCAGATTTTGAACGGGAGAAATTCAGAAATTTGCATCCGTACACAAGAGGCGGGCATGCCGGACGCACATGAACCTCTTTTGCTCCGCTTTTGTACAGGAACTCTGTCGTCTCTCTAAGCTGTGTTCCCCTCACAATGGAATCATCAATCAGAAGAAGTTTTTTATTTTCAATCAACGCCTGCACCGGAATCAGTTTCATACGGGCGATCAGGTCTCTCTGGCTCTGATTGGTCGGCATAAATGAACGGGGCCATGTAGGCGTATATTTGATAAACGGCCTCGCATAGGGAATCCCCGATTCATTGGCATACCCGATGGCATGTGCTACACCTGAATCCGGCACTCCTGCCACAATATCCGGGTGCACACTGTCCCCATCACGCTTTGCCAGCATACTTCCGCACTTATAGCGCATCTCCTCCACATTGACTCCTTCGTAGGATGAAGTCGGATAACCGTAATACACCCAAAGGAAAGAACAGATTTTCATCTCTTTTCCCGGTTCTACCAGCGTCTCTACACCCTCCGGCGTGATAAAGGCCACCTCTCCCGGTCCCAGTTCCTTGTAGTCTGTATATCCCAGATTAATGTAAGCGAAATTCTCAAAGGAAACACAGTAGGCATCCTCCTTGCGCCCGATCACCAGAGGCGTTCTTCCATATCTGTCCCGGGCCGCGTAAAGCCCGTCCTTGGTCATAAGCAGAAAGGTCAGCGATCCATCCACAATTTTCTGAGCGTACTGGATTCCTTCCACAAGGCTTGCTTTCTTGCAGATTAGAGACGCCACCAGCTCTGTAACATTGATCTTGCCGCCGCTCATTTCCTGAAAGTGCGAATGCCCCTCATTAAATGCACGCCTCAAAAGTTCTTCTTCATTATTGATCTTTCCGACTGTGACAATCGCAAAACTGCCATGATGCGACTGAATCAAAAGTGGCTGGGGCTCATAGTCTGAAATACATCCGATCCCCAGATTTCCGCTCATCTCCTCCACGTCCCGTTCAAACTTGGTTCGAAAGGGCGCATTCTCTATATTGTGAATCGCACGGCAAAACTCTCCGTTCCCGTATGCGGCCATTCCTCCTCTTCTCGTCCCCAGATGGGAATGATAATCTACTCCGTAAAACAATTCCAGTATACAGTCTTTCTTTGATGCAACGCCAAAAAATCCACCCATGGATTATCTGCCTCCTTCTCTTGCTGCGCTTACTTTTTTGCTTTTTTACCTTATACAGAATAAAGGAACTAAGACAGATAAGTCAATACTTATCTGAAGTTCAACTGCATTTTCTTTGCCCTTTTTCTCTATTTATAATATACTGTAAATAATATATATCAGTTCTGCTAAATAATACCGGTTCAGCCAGTCTGTAAACATTCTGGCAGAAGAAGGAGGCTGTTTATGACATTGCAATCACCCGACCTTGTACTCGTTCCCGCCCGGCAGCTTCGCCCCATTGACAACATTGCAGGTTTTCAGGTGCGTCCCGGATTTTTTCGTGATTTCGGCGCCACAGTTATTCCGGGCGGCGTAAACTTTACCATTCAATCCCACGGAGCTACTTCCTGCGAGCTTCTTCTGTTTCACCGCGGAGCAGAGGAACCTTTCGCAAAACTGAAGTTTCCGGACAATTACCGAATCGGATTCTGCTATTCCATGATCGTATTCGGTCTTGACATCGAGCAGTTTGAATACGCTTACCGCCTTGACGGTCCCTATGACGAAAAAAACGGACTTCGCTTTGACCGCACGAAACTGCTTTTGGATCCTTACGCCCGTGCTGTCACAGGCCAGAGCCGCTGGGGTCACAAAAACAATGCAGCACATGGTTACCGCGCCCGGGTCGTCCGCTCGAATTTTGACTGGGGACGGGAACGCCAGGCGCAGATTCCGATGGAGGACCTGATCATCTATGAACTCCATGTACGGGGATTTACCATGGATCACTCTTCCGGTGTAGAACACCCCGGCACCTTTTACGGTCTGAAAGAGAAAATTCCCTATCTCAAAGAACTGGGAATCAACGCCGTGGAGCTGATGCCGATCTTTGA
>CALWFY010000048.1 GCA_944377775.1 uncultured Mediterraneibacter sp. | reverse complement strand
GAGTCATTTCCGCCGATATAGAAAAAGTATCCGATATTATACTCCTCAAATTTGTCAAACAGCTTTCCGTACACTTCATCCCCCAGGTCTTCCGGCAGTTTGTATCTGCAGGAACCCAGATAAGAACCCGGGGTTGTCTTGATCAGCTCCAGTTCACCGGAGAGCTCCTGCGGCTCCATATCCATAACCTGCCCGTTTAAAAATCCCTCGATTCCGTTGATCATTCCGTATACAGTGCCAAAAGAATCCTCCCGGTTCAGCGCCTCATACACGACTCCGTACAGACTTGCATTAATAACGGCGGTAGGTCCGCCCGACTGTCCTACGATCACATTTCTCTTCATGCGTTTCCTCCTGAAAAATCTCTGCGGCATAATGCCGTTTTTATCATGAAGCCGGCGCCTTCGCCTGCTCCCTGATATTCGACATCTCTACTATATCGAAAAAAATAAAATTTTACAATATTAAAGAAAAAATGGTATAATATATAAACATAACAGCTCAGCCATCTCTGTAATCATCGGCAAGTCATGCTTGCATGAACATGCCGATGATTACAGAGATGGGCTGAGCAACTGTATTGTATTTTCAGGAGGGAAAATTTATGAAATATATCTCATTTGCTATTCCATGCTATAACTCAGAGGCTTATATGGAAAAAGCGATCACGTCCATACTGGCCGGAGGTGAGGACGTAGAAATCATCATTGTCAACGATGGATCAAAGGACGGGACACAGGAGATTGCAGAGCGCTTTGAGAAACAATATCCCACCATTGTCAAAGCCGTAAAAAAAGAAAACGGCGGACATGGTGACGCAGTCAACTGCGGCCTTCAGCACGCTTCCGGAAAATATTTCAAAGTAGTGGACAGCGACGACTGGGTAGACAAAGATTCTCTGATGAAGATTCTCGATGTGATCAAAGGCTTTGTAGAAGCAGATTCACAGGTGGATATGGTGGTTGCCAATTATGTCTATGAAAAGGTCGGCATGGTGAACAAAAAGGTTATCCGCTATGATAACGTACTTCCCGAAAATCAGATTTTCCACTGGGATGACATCGGACGTTTCCGCCTTGACCAGTATATCCTCATGCACTCTGTTATCTACCGCACAGAGATGCTGAAACTGTGTCAGCTCAAACTGCCGAAGCACACATTCTATGTGGACAACATCTATGTGTATTATCCGCTGCCACACGTCCGCACTCTCTATTACCTGAATGTAGATTTTTACAGATATTTTATCGGGCGCGAAGATCAGTCGGTCAATGAAAAAGTCATGATCAGCAGAATCGACCAGCAGCTCTTTGTCACAAAATCAATGATTTCCATGTATGAGCTGCGCCTGATCACAAGCAAAAAGTTAAGAAGATACATGGTCAATTATCTGGCTATCATGATGACTGTTTCTTCCATTCTCTGCATCCGCTCAAAGAAGCCGGAAAATCTCGTTAAAAAGAAAGAACTGTGGGATTACCTTAAGAAAAAAGAGTACAAAACTTATTTAAAGATTCGTTATGGCATCCTGGGCCAGACAATGAATCTGCCTGGCCGTTCGGGAAGAAAGGTGTCTTCCCTGGCATACAGTGTGGCAAGACGGCTCATCGGATTTAATTAAAACTGCATCTCTATCTTTGTTCCTCTGCCGGGCGTACTGTCCACACTGACTTTTGCTCCGTGCAGCAAGGCCCCGTGTTTTACGATAGAAAGCCCAAGACCAGTGCCGCCCCGTTCTTTGGAGTGGCTTTTATCGACCCGGTAAAAGCGTTCAAAGATTCTCTCATGATGTTCTTCCGGTATCCCGATTCCGGTATCTGATACACTGACCTTCGGGCCGTTTAAAGTATTTCCGACCCAGACAGTCACACATCCTCCGTCATTGTTGTACTTGATAGCATTCTCGCAGACATTGTAGATCATCTCATCCAGTATCTGGCGGATACCCACATATTTCACGGGCTCGCCGGTCAGCTCCATACGGACATTCTTCTGGGATGCCTGAGGGGACAGACGGCTGATAATCTCCCTGGTGAGCTCGTAAAGGTCCACCGACTGCTTCTCCAGTTCCACTGACTCTTCATCCAGCTTGGACAGCTTGATGATATCCTCAACCAACGTGATAAGCCGGCGCGCTTCTTTGTATATACGCTCCGAGAACTCGGGAATATCCGTATTCCGCACCATCCCGTTCTTCATGATCTCCGCGTACCCTGAAATGGATGTAAGCGGCGTCTTCAGCTCATGAGACACGTTTGCCGAAAATTCTTTTCTCATGTTGGATACCGCTTCTTTTTCTTTATTCTGTTTATCCATGGCCACAAGCAGGGGCGTAAGCTCCTCGTAGACCGCATTGTCCAGTGGATGCTCAATATCCAATTCATTGATGGGTTTGATCAGCCGGTCTGTCTGCCATCTGGCCAGCAGCATGGCAAACAATACCATCAGCAATGCAATGCCTCCCATCAATGGGAAGAGCGTCATCGCAGTGCTCGCAAGACTGTCTACCATTTTTGATACGCGCAGCACCGTTCCGTCATCCAGAAGCAGTGCATAGTAATACATATCCTCTTTTACGGTAACAGAGCGGCGTATATCCTCACCTTCTCCAACCCGAAAGGCATCCTGAACTTCTTTTCTGTCCCCGTGGTTTTCGAGAGTACTTTCATCCCGCCGGGAGTCATAAAGAACACTGCCGTCCCGTCCTATCCGCGTCACCCTGGTCCGCACCTCTACATTGTCCATCTGCTCCAGATACTCAGGTCCGGTAATATTAATGGCAGCGCAGATATACTTTGCCTCCTGCTTCATCTCAGACCGCAGCAGGGACACATTTCGGCTGTAGAGTACAAGCGACAGAATAATATAGAAAAGCACGAAAGTCACCGCAAGTATGGCCGTCATGCTCTTCTGTATTTTCCTCTTCATACTCCTTGGATACTGATGTTCTGTCTTTTTTCTGATGTTCTGCCGAATCTCCTGCACCATCTATGCAATCCCTCCAACACGGTATCCAACTCCCCTGACAGTCCGAATGATCTCACCCTTTTCGCCCAGCTTCTGCCGCAGAGTCCGTATATGCACATCCACAGTCCTGGTCTCTCCGTCAAAATCATAACCCCAGATTTCCGTCAGGAGCTGGTCACGCGTTAAAACAATTCCCTGATTGCGCATCAATTTCTCCAGCAGTTCAAATTCCTTCAGCGTAAGTGAAACCTGTTTGCCGCCCACAGTGACTTCATGCTTTTTCACATTCACACAGACGCCGGATATCTCCATATCTGTCCGGTCTTCCACTTTTCCCGTGCGGCGTAAAACTGCCCTGATCCTGGATACAAGTTCCATCATACCGAATGGTTTCGTTACATAATCATCTGCCCCGGAATCCAGTCCGACTACTTTGTCATACTCCGTTCCTTTTGCCGTCACCATGATCACCGGAATCCCTTTTGTCTTAGGTGACGATTTCAGTTTTTTTAAAAGTGTGAGCCCGTCATCACCCGGGAGCATGATGTCAAGCAGGATGAGCTCCGGCGTATCGAACGCCAGAGCCTCCATGAAGGCAGAACCATCTGCGAACCCTCTGGCCTCAAGGCCGGTCGTTTCCAGTGTATATATCACAAGCTCTCTGATGTTATCATCATCTTCCACGCAATATATCATCGTCTCGAGTTCTCCTCCGTTTTTTAATCTCCTTCGAATCAGCTCTCATGAATGAGCGAACTGTCCTTGTGTACGCCTGTGATGGAAAATTCCACCCATTCCGCAATATTCGTCGCATGATCGCCGATACGCTCCAGATATTTTGTCACCATGATCAGGTCAAAGATGGCCTGTCCGTTCTTACCTTTCTCTTCTTTGATGAAGCTGATCATCTCATCTTTCACCTCATCAAAGTACAGGTCAATCTCATCATCCGCCTTCATAACGTCACGGGCAAGCTCCAGATCTCTGTTTACATAGGCAGTCACACTGTTGCGCACCATCTTGCTCACCTCAGAGGCCATGGTTCCGATCACCTGGATATTATCAGCAGTTGCGGCCCATTTCTTAGAAGAAAGGATGATTTCCGCGATATCGGATGTCTGATCGCCAATGCGCTCCATATCCGTGATCATTTTAAGAGCGGCGGAAATTCTTCGTAAATCCTTTGCCACCGGCTGCTGCTGAAGAAGAAGTTTCAGACACAGACGTTCAATATCTTTTTCAATCTGGTCGATCTCCTCATCCTCAGCAATGATGATCCTTGCCTGTTCTGTGCTGCCGTCTTTTAATGCCTGAGTCGCCTTCGCGATCGCTGTCTCACAGAGTTCTCCCATATGTGTAAGCTGCTCATCCAGACGGTGCAGCTGTTCATCAAATTTATTACGCATAATCTAACCAAACCTCCCTGTGATATAATCTTCTGTTCTCTTATCCGCAGGTATGGAGAACAGTCTCTCTGTATTGTTGTACTCTACCACTTCTCCCAGCAGGAAGAATGCTGTATTATCAGATACACGCACAGCCTGCTGCATGTTGTGCGTTACCATAACGATAGTATAATCTTTTTTCAGTTCCATCGCAAGGTCTTCGATCTTGGACGTAGAGATGGGGTCCAGAGCGGATGTAGGTTCATCCATCAGAAGCACTTCCGGCTCCACGGCGAGCGCCCTCGCGATACAGAGTCTCTGCTGCTGTCCTCCCGACATGCCAAGAGCACTTGTTTTCAGTCTGTCTTTACACTCATCCCAGATTGCAGCATTTCTCAGAGACCGTTCCACAATATCATCCAGCTTTGATTTGGAATGAATGCCGTGCGTTCTGGGGCCAAAAGCAATATTATCGTAAATACTCATAGGAAACGGATTCGGTTTCTGGAATACCATTCCCACACGTTTTCTCAGCATATTTACATCCATGCCCTTAAAGATGTTCTGGCCGTCCAGGAGAATCTCTCCGTCGATGCGGCAGCCTTCCACCAGATCATTCATGCGGTTGATGGATTTAAGGAGCGTTGATTTACCACAGCCGGAAGGTCCGATAAACGCTGTGATCTTATTGGATTCTATCTCCAGATTCACATCTTTAAGCGCATGAAAATCACCGTAATGTAAATCCAGGTTTTTGATACTAATCTTAGACATTTTCTTTCCCTTTCTTCGATCCGGGACGTAGTGAAATCGGATTTTACTACGTCCCCCTTCACAGTTTTTTCACATTTATGCTTTTGTCAGCTTTCTTGCGATCACGCTGGACAGCGCATTGATTCCCACTACCAGCACAAGCAGTATTACTGCTGTGGCATATGCCTTATCCATGTAAAGTCCTTCACTGGACAGGTTGTACATGTGCAGTGCCAGCGTACGCCCGGATCCCATGACACTGGACGGTATCTGAGCCACTGTTCCTGATGTGTACATCAGAGCGGCTGTCTCTCCCACAATACGTCCGATCGCCAGGATCACTCCGGCAAGAATACCGGGAATTGCAGACGGGAGAACGATCCGGAACACGGTTCTTAATTTTCCTGCCCCAAGACCGAAACTGCCTTCACGATAAGAATCCGGTACAGCTTTTAATGCTTCTTCCGTCGTCCTCATGATCAGCGGAAGAATCATGATCGCCATGGTAAATGCACCTGCCAGAAGGGAGAATCCCCATCCCAGCGTATTCACAAAGAACAGCATACCGAACAGACCGTATACAATAGACGGAATACCGGAAAGTGTCTCCGTAGTCAGCCGGATAACCTCAACAAATTTATTTCCTCTTCCTGCATATTCCACAAGGAAGATTGCTGAAAAGATTCCGAAAGGAACTGCAATCAGCAGGGATAAAAGTGTCATGATCACTGTATTGACCAGCGCGGGCATAACCGATGCATTTTCTGATGTGTATTCCCATGCGAAAAGGGACGGTGTCAGATGCGGTACACCGTTGACCAGTATGTAGGCTATCAAAAAGATCAGTACAGCAAAAGTGACAAGAGCCGCCAGCATCACAAGCAGCATCACGATAAATGAGCCGGGATGCTTTAAGTATGTCCTGAGTTTATCGCCCAGGGTTGTCTTATTACTCATGATCAGCCCTCCTCTTTAACAATGCTACACTGAAATTGATGATCAGGATAAACACAAAGAGTACAACTCCCGTAGCAATCAAAGCCTCACGGTGCAGACCCGTGGCATATCCCATCTCAATTACGATATTTCCTGTCAGAGTACGGATTCCTTCCAGCATACTGGTCGTAATACGCGCCTGATTTCCGACGATCATGATAACCGCCATTGTCTCGCCGATCGCGCGCCCGATTCCCAGGACGATCCCGGCGATCACTCCCGACTTTGCAGCCGGAATTATCACGCGGAAAATACTTCTCTCTTTTGTCGCACCAAGGGCAAGAGAACCCTCATAGTAATGAGCCGGTACGGCGCGCATAGCGCTCTCTGTAGTGCCAATAATAGTGGGCAGAATCATCATGCCCAGAATCAGAGATGCTGTCAGGATACTGTTTCCGTTTCCTGCCTTTTCCACAATCCCTGCCTGTCGTAAGAACGCTCCAAAATCGCGGACGATCGGCACCACCACTACTAATCCGAAAAAACCGTACACAACCGACGGAATGCCTGCAAGAAGTTCCGTGGCAGCCTTCAGCGGCCTGTATATCCGTTTCGGGCAGTACATTGCCATAAAAACAGAAGTAAGAATCCCGATTGGGACGCCGAAGATAATGGCCCCGGCAGTCACATAGAGACTTCCTATGATCATCGGGAAAATTCCAAAAATCTCGTTGCTCGGACGCCAAAGCTCTCCGGTAATAAATTTAACAAATCCGATTTCTCTCATTGCAGGGATACCATTTGCAAACAGGAAAACGCAAATGAGGACCACCGCCAATACGGAAGCGCAGGCGGCGACAAAGAATACGCCCTGCATGAATTTTTCAGTCCATGCTTTTGATTTCATTTTTTCCTCCTAATGAGCCGGGAAGACCTGTATCTGCCCGGCTCATAAATTCAAAGCGGAAAGTTTTTCAACTCATGCTTTTCTTTTGTTATGTCATTATTTTTGACTTAGATCGCATCCCAGGTTGTCACATCACCTACATAGATGGATTTTACCTGATCTACTGTCATATCCTCTGTCGGATTGTTCAGGTTTACGATCACTGCGATACCGTCTGTTGCCATCACTGTTCCATCAAGCTCTGCAAGCTCTTCCTCTTTCAGCTCTCTGGATGCCATACCGATGTCATAGCTTCCGTCGATAGCGGATGTCATACCTGT
Organism: uncultured Mediterraneibacter sp.; assembly: GCA_944377775.1. Taxonomy (GTDB): domain Bacteria; phylum Bacillota; class Clostridia; order Lachnospirales; family Lachnospiraceae; genus Mediterraneibacter. Next base: position 14,863 of record CALWFY010000048.1, on the reverse strand, counting down.
TGTAGAATCTGTTGTCTGAAGTTCAATCTCAGCGTTTGCGTTTACAGCTTTGTAAGCTTCGATCAGTTTTTCCATTACTGGAGAGACAGAAGAAGAACCGCCTACTACACAGCTTCCTGCCGGAGCGCTTCCTGCATAAGCCTCAACTCCCTCTACCGGAATGTATCCTTCTTCTTCAACAACTGCCTGACCCTCTGTGCTCATGATAAAGCTCATGAAATCTTTTGCCACTTCATTGTCAAGGTTCTTGCTTACTGCCACATTAAATGGTCTGGATACTTTGTAGGAACCGTTCTGAATATTTTCTGCAGTTGCCTCTGCTCCGTCGATCTTAAGAGCCTTTACCACTGAGTCATCAAGAGAACCAAGTGAGATATAACCGATTGCGTACTCATTCTCAGATACGGTTGTCATCATAACAGAAGTGTTGTTTGTGATCTGAGCGTCAAGTGTTGTCATGTCAACATCCTCTCCGTCTACTTCCTCAACCACACCGAACAGCTCTGTGAATGCTCCTCTTGTACCTGAACCTTCCTCACGGGATACAACAGTGATTGTCTGTGTGTTATCCCACTCAGAACCGCTGTCTGCTGCCGCTGCATCACCCTCTGCGGATGTATTTTCGCTGCTTCCGCATCCTGCTGCCATTGCTGCTACCATTCCTGCTGCTGTTAATACTGCGATAAACTTTTTCATTTTCATAGTCTGATATTCTCCTTTTTTAACTTCGGATTATTATGTATGTCGGCTTACTGCCTCTGCTGCCGGAACTGTTTTCTGTCCGTCAACGGTATTTATCATAAAAAAGCAATGTAAAATGTAAAATCAGAATTATGTTAAATCTATGTAAAATAGAAAAATGCCGTATTTGCGGGGGTTTTCACTGTTTCCCCGGCAAATACGGCCGTAGTTTTATCCTTTATTCCACTGTCACCGACTTGGCAAGATTCCTTGGTTTATCCACATCCAGCCCTTTCGCCACGCTTACATAATACCCCATAAGCTGCAGCGGCACAATGGCAAGACTCGTTGTAAAATATTTCTCTGTCTTCGGAACATACACAGAAAAGTCGGCATTATCTTCAATATTGTAATTTCCGTAAAGAGTCAGTCCCATCAGATAAGCGCCCCGGCTCTTTGTCTCCACCATATTACTGATCGTTTTCTCAAAAAGTTCCTTCTGGGTAACAATCCCCACAACCAGCGTCCCGTCCTCAATCAAACTGATGGTCCCGTGCTTCAGTTCGCCTGCTGCATATGCCTCGGAATGAATATAGCTGATCTCCTTCATTTTCAGGCTTCCCTCAAGGCTGATCGCATAATCAATTCCTCTTCCAATAAAGAAAATATCCTTTGCATTCGCATACTTGCTTGCAAACCACTGAATGCGTTCCTTGTCATCCAGCGTCCTTTGTATTTTTCCCGGAAGGCTTTCCAGCTCGGCGATCAGTTCTTCATATCTGGCTTCATTGATCTGCCCCTTCACAAACGCGCACTGGACAGCCAGCAGGTATGAAGCTATCAGCTGCGTACTGTACGCTTTTGTGGTTGCCACAGATATCTCCGGTCCCGCATAAGTATAGACGATATAATCACTCTCGCGGGCAATGCTTGAACCCACTACATTGACAATTCCCAGCACGGGCACGCCTTTGTCTTTTGCCAGGCGCAGCGCCGCCAGGCTGTCCGCCGTCTCCCCTGACTGTGACACAATGATTACCATAGAATTTTTAACCAGTTTGGGATTCCGATAACGGAACTCAGAGGCCAGGTCTACCTCCACCGGAATGTCAGCCAGTTCTTCCAACACATATTTAGCCGCTACTCCTATGTGATAAGCTGAACCGCAGGCCACGATATACAGTCTCTCCAGACCGCCAATCATCTCATCCGTAAGTCCTGCTTCCGAAAAGTCGATCTTCCCATTCTTCACATAAGCGTTCACAGTATCCTGCACCGCTCTGGGCTGCTCATGAATTTCCTTGAGCATGAAATGTTCATATCCGCCCTTTTCAGCGGATTCTGCATCCCACTTAATCTCCACCATATCCTTGTGGATTTCTTCTCGATCTATATTATAGAAATGAATCTCATCCTGACTCAGCTCCGCAATCTCCATATTTCCTATATAATAGACATTTCTGGTCTGATCAAGAATTGCCGGAACATCAGATGCAATCAGACATCCGGATTCATTCTGCCCGATAATAAGCGGGCTGTCTTTTCGCGCCGCGAAAAGTTTCCCCGGACAATCATGAAACATTACCCCGAATGCATAAGAACCCCTGATGCGCAGCATGGCCCGGGTAAGGGCTTCCAGAGGAGTGCCCGTCTTCTTATAGTAATAATCCACCAGTTTTGCGGCAACCTCCGTATCTGTCTGTGAATAAAAACTATATCCTGATTTGAGGAGCTTCTCTTTTAATTCCTGATAATTCTCGATAATTCCATTGTGCACAAGCACGACAGAACGGTCCTCTGTACAGTGAGGATGTGCATTATTTTCCGACGGCTCTCCATGGGTCGCCCATCGGGTATGTCCGATGCCGCAGCTTCCCGGCACAGCCATTCCTCCATCTGTCTTTTCCGAAAGAATTTTCAGCCGCCCTTTTGCCTTCACGACTTCGATCTTCCCGCTCGTTTCATCACGCACGGCAATTCCCGCTGAGTCATATCCTCTGTATTCCAGCTTCTCCAGCCCCGAGAGCAGGATCGGAGCAGCCGCTTCTTCACCTATAAACCCTACAATTCCACACATATGCTGTATTCCTCCTTTGCTGCTTTTTCTGTCTGTGAATCAAAAAAGGGTAATAAAATCTTCCTTTGATCTTCGAAAAATTTCATTACCCATTAAGAACAAGCATATTTCCTCTTTCGCTCAGAAATATGTTCCCCGGTTTCGGGAATTATCATATCATTTTAGAGCGCACTCTGTCAAGTTATCTTCGTACTCCCGGATTCCTACCCCAGTGCTGCTAAAACTTCCTCCGCAATATTTCGTGCGTGGTCAGATATCCTCTCCAGCCCTGTCAACGTATCAAGGAACACAATTCCCGCTTCCGTACTGCACTGATTATCCGCAAGCCGTTTCATATGTTCTGTACGCAGCCGCACCTCCAGATCATCCGCCTGATCTTCCCGTTCAAGAACCAATTTTGCTTTCTCAGAACTGTTCTCTTCCAGAGCCTCCACAGCATAAGCGAAACTCTCTGAACACACCTTAAGCATCTCCTTCATCTCTGAAGCTCCCACATCAGAGAGGGATGCTTTCTGCTTTTTCAGGCTTTCCGCATACTCTGATATATTTTCACAGTAATCACTCACTCTTTCCATATCTGAGACAATCTGAAGAAGACTTGCCACATGCTGATGCTCTTTTTCATTGATAGACAGAGAACTGATCTTGAGCAGATAGTCTGTGATTCCTTTACACAGCCTGTCCGCCACACTCTCTTCCTCTCTTATGTCCGCAATCGTATCCTGATCTTTTGTAAACAGCACCTGCTCTGCTTTTTCCATAGTGCCTTTCACTACATTTCCCATGCGGCACACTTCTCTGCTTACAGTCTGAAGAGCGATCGCCGGAGTCTCCAGCACTCTCTCATCCAGAAGAACCTTTGTCTCATCAACAGCAGCATCATCTTCCTTCTGAATTTTCTTCGCCAGCTTAATGATCCAGTCAGAAACCGGGAACAGAAGAAGGGTTGTTCCAATATTAAATATCGTGTGCACAGCACTGATCTCCGTCTGTGTAATCATACCTGTTCCCATCTCCGGATTGATCACCTGGAAGAACACAATTGCCACAATACTGAATATAACCGTTCCGATAATGTTAAACAGAAGATGCATAATAGCCGCTGTTTTGGCAGTCTTTTTTGCCCCCACACTGGATATAATTGCTGTCACACAGGTACCGATATTCTGACCCATAATAATATAAATCGCCGCGTTAAACGGTACCAGGCCTGCTGCCGCAAGACTCTGCAGAATGCCGACAGACGCGGATGAGCTCTGTATCACCGCTGTCACAAGCGCACCTGCGATAATACCCATAAACGGGTTATGTCCCAATGCAACAAAAATATTGCGGAATCCTTCTGATTCCTCCAGAGGCGATACCGCGGAAGACATGGTTGAAATTCCTATAAAAAGGATACCAAACCCTATAATAATGCTTGAAATATCTTTTGTGGAACGTCTCTTTCCCGCAAGCATCAGAATCACACCGACAACAATGGCAATCGGCGCCAGATTCGCCGGACTTAAAAACTTCGCCCATTCCATACTGGACACCAGCCATCCGGTCACTGTCGTACCGATATTGGCGCCCATGATCACGCCCATGGCCTGAGAGAGATTCATAATCCCTGCATTTACAAACCCAACCACCATGACCGTGGTTGCGGACGAACTCTGTATCACTGCCGTGATAAGGGCTCCCAGAAGCACACCGAAAAATTTATTCTTCGTCAGGACTTCCAAAAGCGATTTCATCCTGCTTCCAGCCGCGTTCTCCAGACCCTGTGCCATGATCTGCATTCCGTAGATAAACATTCCTAATCCGCCCACAAAGGGGATAATAATACCTGCGTAATCCATAACTTCCTCCCTGCTAAGAGACTTTTCTCATTTGCTTACATAACTTATGCAGAGAGGCATGTGCGCATCTCTGCATATCTACGATAACATTACCTGCGGCAAAACACAACAAAATCTTTACACAATCTTAACATAACAGTCCATGAATCGTCCTATTTCTTCATCTTCGGCTCAAAAATAAAGGATGCAATATACCCGAAGATGAGCGCCGCGGATATCCCGACTGCACTCGCTTTAAATCCGCCCATAAAAACTCCGATAAACCCGTTCTTATCCACCGCTTCTTTCACACCCTGCCACAGGACATTCCCAAAACCGAGAAGAGGCACGCTCGCCCCTGCTCCCGCAAACTCCTGAAACGGTTTATAAATTCCGCAGAATCCCAGAACTGCTCCCGTACATACAAGCAGAACCATAACCCTTCCGGGCATCAATTTTGTCCGGTCCAAAAGAATCTGGACAGCCGCACAGATCAGTCCGCCAATCACAAATGCTGTAAGATATTCCATGTTTTCTCCACCTTTCAAATCTGATCTAATATCCGTGTTCTAACAATGTTCCAGCACGATCCCGTGAGCAATGCCCGGCACGCTGGCGCCCTCATTGTAACTCACGGTTGACATCAGCGCTCCCGTGGGAACAAAGAGAACGCGTTTCCATTCTCCCTTTTCAATCTTCGGAAGCACAAAAGAAGCAAGCGTCACTGCCGCGCACCCACAGCCGCTTCCTCCCGCATGGGTGTCCTGAGTCTGCTGATCAAAGATAGCCATTCCGCAGTCGAGATGTTTCTCCCTGATGTCATATCCCTTCCCCCTGACCAGATCAAACAGGATAGACTGCCCCACATATCCCAGGTCTCCTGTAATAATACGGTCATAATCCATCTCGGACCTTCCCATGTCCGCAAAATTCTGCACGATCGTATCCATGGCTGCCGGCGCCATACACGCCCCCATATTCTGAGAATCTTTCAGCCCATAATCCACGATCTTCCCTATCGTTACCCCGGCAATACGGACATGGCTTTTCTTTTCAGGATCGCTCTCCCCCGCCGCCTGAACAAGAAAGGCCCCGCTTCCCGTCACAGTCCAGTGAGCCGACAGGGGACGCTGGCTTGCATAGCCCAGCGGAAAGCGAAACTCTTTTTCCGCACTCCCGAAATGGCTGGAAGTCACTGCCAGCATATATTCCCCGTATCCTGCCGCAGCGCTCATTCCCGCAAGAGCCAGTGCCTCGCCGGAGGTCGAGCAGGCTCCGTACAGCCCGAACAGGGGAATCTGAAGCGCCTCCACTCCCATGGAGGTGGCAATTCCCTGACGAAGAAGGTCACCCCCAAACAGATAACGCACATCCTCTGCCTCCACATGGGCCTTTCCAAGAGCCAGAACACAGGCTTCTTTCTGCATGGTGCTCTCCGCTTCTTCCCAGGTCTGCGCTCCGAACAGGTCGTCCTCGTTGGTCATGTCAAATAATTTCCCCAGAGGTCCCTCTGCCTCCTTACTTCCGGCAACAGACGCCGCGCTCACAATATAAGGAGCATTTTGAAACTCCAGACTCTGGCTTCCTTTTACGATCTGATTCATATTCCATCCTCACCTTTTTGACTTATCGTTTGGATTATTTTGTGCAGGTCTTCCAAAAATATGCAGGGTATATTTACCTGAAAACTCCAGATACTAACAAAAAATCCTGACTCTATGTCAGGATAAAAAGGAGAATTTGTTATGGATAAAATACAGCGTTTAAAACAGGAAAAACAGTATGAACAATATGTAAAGGAGAAAACTCCTCAGCACAATGTATGGCTGAATATGGTCAAGGCTTTTCTTCTCGGCGGCACAATCTGTTTCATCGGACAGGTCATCTATCACTACTGTGAGCTGAAAAATCTCAGTGCTGATGACTGCAGCAGCTGGACTTCCATGCTGCTGGTTTTAATCAGCGTGCTTCTCACCGGAACCGGAATCTATCCGTGCCTTGCCAAATGGGGCGGAGCAGGCGCCCTTGTGCCGATTACCGGGTTTGCAAACTCCGTGGCAGCCCCGGCAATCGAATATAAAAAAGAAGGGCAGGTATTTGGTATCGGGTGCAAGATATTCACCATCGCAGGACCTGTGATCCTGTACGGTATCTTTACAAGCTGGATACTGGGTCTTGCATACTGGCTTGGCACATTGATCGGGTGAAATGCAGCTGTATTTTACACTTTTCTGTCGTACAGTTTTGTCACCCGCCTGATCTCTTTGACCATTTTCTTGTCAAACTGGTCTTTCTGCATACGCCACGCCCAGTTTCCTCCCAGCGTGGAGGGCATATTGATACGAGCCTCGCTCCCAAGCCCCAGATAATCCTGCATGGGAATGATACACAGATCAGCCACGCTCCCCATGGCCATGGCGATGAACTTTCCGGAAAATGTGTCCTCAGAAAGCTTTTCCATACACATGTACTCTTTCGCAAAATCTCTCACAGACTTTCCGACATCCCGAACCCAGCCTTTTGTGGTGTCATTATCATGAGTGCCTGTGTAAACAACACAGTTGTTCGGATATGTGTGAGGGAGATAGTTGGACGACTCCCGGGAGTCAAATGCAAACTGAAGTACTTTCATTCCCGGAAATCCGCTGTCTTTTAACAGCTTAAGGACACTGGGCGTCAAAAAGCCCAAATCCTCCGCTATGATCTCCGGTCTTCCCAGCTTCTCTTCAATGGCGTGGAAAAGTTCCATCCCAGGACCGGGCAGCCATTGTCCGTTTACAGCGGTTTTCTCACCGTAAGGAATCGCATAATACTCATCAAATCCCCGGAAATGATCAATCCTTACCACATCATAAAGCTGAAAGCAATGCTGAATCCGTCTTATCCACCACTCATATCCGGTCCTTTTGTGATACTCCCAGTCGTAGAGCGGGTTGCCCCAGAGCTGTCCTGTGGCAGAAAAACCATCCGGCGGGCAGCCTGCCACACCAGTCGGTTCGTTGTTCTCGTCAAACTGGAACATCTCAGGCGCCGCCCATGTGTCCGCACTGTCAAACGCCACATAGATGGGGATATCTCCTATGATCTTTATCCCCTGCTCGTTGGCATATGCGTGAAGCTGCTTCCACTGCCGGTCAAACTCATACTGCTGGAACTTGTAAAACTCAATCTCCTGCTTTAACTCGTTCCTGGCTTTTGTCAGCGCGCTTTCATCCCGGTTCTTAAGGGAAGCCTCCCATTCATTCCAACCTGCGCCGTCATGCTTATCTTTCAGCGCCATATACAGACTGTAATCCTCAAGCCAGAATCCATTTTCTGTCACAAATGTTTCATATGCCTCATTTTTTCGGAACCGGTAAAAGGCTTTTTTCAGCGCCCTGAACCTTGACAGATATATCTTTTCATAATCAACACGGTCCTCCCGGTCTCCGAAATCATATTGTCCGCATTCCTCTTTCGTCAGAAGCCCTTCCCGGATCAGTGTTTTAAGATCAATAAAATAGGGATTGCCCGCAAACGTGGAGAAAGACTGATAGGGAGAATCTCCGTATCCCGTCGGGCCCAGAGGCAGTATCTGCCAGTAACTCTGCCCTGCCTTTTTCAGCTTATCCACGAATTTATATGCTTCTTTTGAAAAACATCCGATCCCGTATTTTGACGGAAGAGAAAATACCGGAAGTAAGACGCCGCTTGCTCTTTTCATCTTTATCCTCCCGCTCTCACAGCTTCCACACATCTTCATTGTACTCTCTGATCGTTCTGTCAGATGAGAAAAATCCTGCTTTTGCAATGTTTACCAGCATCTTTTCCGCCCATGCCTTTCTGTCTGCATAAGCCTTGAGCGCTTTTTCCTTTGCTGTCTTATAGGCCTCAAAATCCAGCAGGGTCATAAACCAGTCCTTATTAATAAGCTCTTTTTTAAGCCGCATCAGACTTTCCTCACACCCTGTCTCCAGCATTTTTTCACTGGTGATGAAGTCTACGGCCGCCTTGATGGCAGGATTCTCTTTATAATAATCTTCTGCCACATAGTCTGCTTTCGCATAGTGCTCTATGACCTCGCTGCTGGAAGCGCCGAACACGAAAATATTGTCGTCACCCACTGCTTCATGAATCTCCACATTCGCCCCGTCCTCGGTTCCGAGTGTGACCCCTCCATTTAACATAAACTTCATGTTCCCGGTTCCGCTGGCCTCCTTGGAGGCAAGAGAAATCTGCTCGGAGATGTCACATGCAGGAATGAGCTTTTCCGCCTTTGTCACATTATAATTTTCTACCATGACAACTTTCAGGTACGGACTTACCTCCGGATCATTGTTGATGATCTCCTGAAGACATAGGATCAGGTGGATGATATCTTTTGCGATCACATATGCCGGCGCTGCCTTTGCCCCGAAGATTGCCGTCACTTTGGAAGACGGAATTTTGCCCGCCTTGATTTCCAGATACTTGTCGATAATATAAAGCGCATTGAGCTGCTGGCGTTTATACTCGTGAAGCCGTTTTATCTGAATGTCAAAGATTGTATCCGGGCTGATCTCAAGTCCCTGAGTCTCTTTCAGATAATCACAGAGCGCTTCCTTATTTTTGTATTTGATATCAAGCAGCCTGTTCAGCACATTCTCATCATGTCTGTAGTCCAGAAGTTTTTCCAGCTCTGAGGCATCCTTCTTATACCCCTCCCCGATGGTTTCGTCCAAAAAGCCCGTCAGCAGAGGATTGCAGTGCATAAGCCACCGCCGGAATGTGATCCCGTTGGTCTTATTGTTAAACTTCTCCGGGTAAATTTTATAGAAATTATGAAGCTCCGTACTCTTAAGGATATCCGTGTGAAGCGCTGCCACGCCGTTTACACTGAAACCATAGTGGATGTCAATATGGGCCATGTGCACTGTATTATTCCGGTCAATAATGGCAGTACTTTCATCATCGAATTTTCTTCTTACCCTGTCGTCTAACACTTCAATGATGGGGACAAGCTGAGGCACAACTTTCTTCAAATAATCAATGGGCCATTTTTCAAGTGCTTCTGCAAGAATCGTATGATTTGTGTAAGCACATGTCTTTGTAACCACTTCAACAGCCTCGTCCATATCAAGTCCCTGCTCCATAAGAAGCCGGATGAGCTCAGGTATAACCATGGTCGGATGCGTGTCATTGATCTGAATCACCGCATATTCCGGCAGATCGTGCAGGTCACAGCCCTTCTCCATACACTCATCGAGAATAAGCTGTGCTCCCGCGCTTACCATAAAATACTGCTGATAGATGCGAAGAAGCCTTCCCTGCTCGTCACTGTCATCCGGATACAGGAACAGGGTTAAATTTCTCTGGATATCTTCCTTGTCAAAATCAATCCCGTCCCCAACGATGGTCTCATCCACGGAATCAAGATCAAAGAGGTGAAGCGTATTGGTCCGATTGTGATATCCGGTCACCGCGATATCATACATGCGGGCAGTAACTTTCATCCCTTTAAACATAACCGGGTATGTGACATCCGTCTTTTTCAGCCAGGATTTTTCTTCTATCCATGGATTGGGCGTCTCTTTCTGAAGATGGTTCTTAAATTCCTGCTTAAAAAGTCCCAGATGATAATTAAGCCCAATACCGTCTCCGGCAAGTCCCAGCGTGGCGATAGAATCGAGGAAACATGCCGCCAGCCTCCCCAGACCGCCGTTTCCAAGAGACGGTTCAGCTTCCGCCTCTTCAATCTCGCTGATCTTCTTACCATTCCTTTCAAGCATTTCTTTTACTTCCTGATAAATGCCCAGATTGATCATATTGTTGGACAGCAGCTTTCCGATCAGAAACTCCGCTGAAATATAGTACAGCTTCTTCCTGCCGCCGGCGTGTTCTTTTTCTGCCGCCAGCTCCTGCACAATGGCAAGAAGCCCCCTGTAAATCTCCTCATTCGAGGCGCTGGCGACCGTTTTGCCAAGATTTATCTCCAATTTCTCCTGTATGGACATAGTGGTTCTCCTTTCAAAACATCCATATATCTTATCTCTGTATTGAGCAGTTTATGTTCTTTTCCTGCTGGCAGTCTGTAAAACTCACTTCCCAAATCCGCAGTTTGGGAACGTGCACACCCGACAATTCAGGCACAGCCCGCCCTCGCCCAGCACGGAAAAATCTTCCGCGGACAGCCGTTCTCCTGCCACAACTCTGGGAAGCACCAGATCAAAGATCGTTCGTTTTGCATACATAACACAGCCCGGGAGACCCATGATCGGAATGCAGGTCCCGTCCGGCCTGTTTTTATATGCCAGCATGAACATGGCCCCCGGCAGAACCGGAGCGCCGTATGTGATGACCTCATCGGATGCATTTCGGATGGCCAGGGGAGTCCGGTCATCCGGATCCACGCTCATCCCGCCGGTACACACTACCATGTCCGCGCCTTTTTCTATCCATTCTCCGATCGCTTCCGTAACCATGTCCGGCTTGTCATCGCACAGAACATCTCCTATTACTTCCACGCCGCACTCTGCCAGTTTTTCTTTGACTACAGGCGCAAATTTATCCTCAATGCGTCCATGATATACTTCACTTCCCGTGGTCACAATGCCTGCTTTTAATTTCTGAAAAGGAAGAATACGAAAGACCGGAGTATGGCCGCAGATTTCTTTTACCCGATCCATTTTTTCCTTCTCGATCACAAGGGGCACAATACGCATTCCCGCAATCTTGTCTCCCTTTTTCACCGGAAAATCTCCATGTCGGGACGCCAATACCATCTGACCCATCCCATTTACTGCATTTAATTTCTCCCGGTCAATCTTTAAAAGCCCGTCCTCCTGCGCAGTCAGTTCGATCTTTCCCTCTTTTGGCTCAGAGGCTGTCATAAACTCTCCCTGACATACCTGACGGAGTACTTCTGCGGCATCATTTTCGTGGAGCATCCCCTCCTGCTGCTCCCACACATAAAGGTGTTCCTTGCCCACAGAGAGAAGCACGGGAATATCCTCCTCTTTGATCACATGCCCTTTTCGAAAAACCGCATCCTTGACTACCCCGGGAATGATCTGCGTAATATCATGACAGAGTACACTTCCCACCGCATCTTCTGTTTTAATCTGTTTCATCTCTATATTTCCTCCAGCTCTTTCATCCACACTGCCGCACACGCATCACTTGGCATCCTCCAGTCACCTCTTGGCGAGAGCGCCACGGTTCCCACTTTCGGTCCGTCCGGAAGGCAGGAACGCTTAAACTGCTGGGAGAAAAATCTGCGGCAAAACGTCTTCAGCCACCTCAGGATCGTCTCCCTGTCATAATCCCCTGCAAACGTGGATTCCGCCAGCCGGAAAATCTTACCCGGCTCATATCCGAACCGAAGCATATAGTACAGGTAAAAATCATGTAATTCATAAGGACCTACCAGATCTTCTGTCTTCTGTGCAATATCCCCGTCTTTAGGAGGAAGCAGCTCCGGACTTACCGGAGTGTCCAGTACATCATAGAGCACCCTTTTCAGCTCTTTATCCTTTTCCGCATCCGCTGCATATTTCACAAGATATCGCACAAGAGTTTTTGGCACGGACGCATTGACCCCGTACATGGACATATGATCTCCGTTATACGTTGCCCATCCGAGAGCCAGCTCTGACATATCTCCTGTTCCAATGACCATTCCTCCGGTCTGGTTGGCAATGTCCATGAGCACCTGCGTACGCTCTCTCGCCTGAGCATTTTCATAAGTCACATCATGGTTGTCCGGATCCTGCCCGATATCTCTGAAATGTACACTGACTGCGTCAGCAATGGGCACTTCTTTTAATGACGCCCCTGTTTTTTTCGCCATCTCACAGGCATTCTGGTACGTCCGGTTCGTTGTTCCAAAACATGGCATTGTCACTGCGATAATGTCTTTTTTATCTCTGCCCAGCATGTCAAAAGCGCGCACGGTCACAAGGAGCGCCAGCGTGGAATCCAGTCCCCCCGATATACCGACTATGGCAGTCTTTGCACCTGTATGCGCCAGCCGTTTTTTCAGCCCCACAGCCTGGATGGTCAGGATTTCTTCACATCTTCCGGCTCTTACGCTCTCGTCCGACGGCACGAACGGCATCTTCGGAAATGTTCTTGTAAGCTGCACATCCTCTTTGCTGACAGTAAACGGAACCCGCATCAGACTGCCGTTTGCTGCTGCCTGAAATGTTGTATTCTTTCTTCTCTCTCCTGCGATTCTGTGTAAATCAAGTTCTGAGCAGATGATTTCATTGCTGTATCTGGCAGACTCTTTTAATACCGCCCCGTTTTCAGCAATAATATTATGTCCGCCGAACACCACATCCGTAGTGGACTCTCCCTCTCCTGCATTGGCGTATACATACCCTGCGATCAGCCGCGCAGACTGGCCGGCAATCAGGCTCCTGCGGTATGCGTCTTTTCCCACTGTCTCATCACTGGCAGAGCAGTTCACGATCACGGTTGCTCCCTCGACCGCCGCCTGTATGCTGGGCGGTACCGGGGACCATACATCCTCACATATCTCTGCGGACACAACCAGTTCTTCCATCCCCACGGCTTCAAACAGTATCTGAGGTCCAAAGGGAACCTGTTCCCCCTGAAACAGAATGTATCCCGCCTTTTCCGGTCCCGGGACAAACTGACGCATCTCGTAAAACTCTGCATAATTCGGGAGAAATGTCTTTGTTGTAAAACCGATGATTTTCCCTCTGTTCAGAGCTGCCGCCACATTGTACAGCTTTCCTCTGACAGTCAGCGGAGCCCCCACAAAGGCGAGGATATCTTTATCCGCAGAATACTCCGCGATCCGAATCAGCGCCTCCTGTGACGCCTTAAGCAGCACATCCTGTGTAAAAAGATCACCGCATGTGTACCCTGTCATACACAGCTCCGGGAACACAATAATCTTCGCCTTCATCTCACAGGCTTTTCCTATGGCTTCACATATCTTTTCCGTATTGAACTCAACGTCCGCCACCCGGATATCCGGTGTGGCTGCCGCAACTCTTATAAAACCATGTTTCATTTTCTATCCACCTCTCTGTCAGAATCTTTCTGTTTTCCCTGCAGATTGATTATCTGCTCTTTTTTAACAGTCCTTTTAACTCATCCACCGTATAATTGTACGCTGTATTGCAGAAATGACACTTCACTTCAATATCTTTTCCATCGTCGATCATTGACTGGATATCTTTCTTTCCTATACTGATGATCGCTTTCTCGATCCGCTCTTTTGAACAGTTGCAGTAAAACCTCGCAGGCATGGTGTCCGTAATCTCGGGCTCAAGTCCATCCAGCACCTGGGCAAGCATTTCCTCAGGTGTATGCCCGTTGTCCAGCATGGAAGTTACAGACTGAATATTCAGAATGTTCTGCTCCAGTCTGTTCAGCACTTCATCTTCGATAAACGGCATGACCTGCACGATAAAGCCTCCCGCACACTGCACTGTATTATTCTTTTCCATGAGCACGCCCAGCCCTACAGAGGATGGTACCTGCTCTGACGTGGCAAAATAGTACGTCAGGTCTTCCGCGATCTCTCCGGTCTGCAGGATGGTCTGCCCGGAGTAAGGTTCTTTTAATCCCATGTCCTTGATCACGGTCATAACGCCCTGTCCCAGCGCTCCGCCCACATCCAGCTTCCCGTTCTTCGGCGGCAGGATCACTTCCGGATCAAACACATATCCCTTCACATTTCCCTGGCTGTCAGCTGTCACTGTCAGTCCTCCGATAGGACCGGAACATTTGATCTGGATCGTCAGCATGTCTGTCGGATTTTTCATCATGCTTCCCATCATGACTCCTCCGGTCAGAAGACGTCCCAGCGCTGCTGTTGCCACCGGGCTTGTCCCATGACGCTGTCTCGCCTCTTCCACCATCTCGGTTGTCACTGCCGCAAATGCGCGAATCTGTGTATTCCCTGCCGTTGCTCTTACAATATAATCTTTCATATTCTTTAATCCCCTGTCCGTCTATTATCTGATTCTTTCCCACACTCGCGGGCGATCACACAGATGCGTTCACTTGTCTCTTTAGCATCCCCGCGTGTGTCCATGTCATACGCCGCCTGAAAAACAAGCCCCGCATCCTTTAAAATTCCTCTGATCTCATCCAAAGTATATCCCCTCTGAAAATGGGTCTCTTTGTATTTCCAGTACAAGCCGCTGCTTTCTTCCTTTATAAAAAACGTCAGATCATATTCATTGATCTGTTCTTCCTCATAATAACAGTTATCCCATATAAAACTGCACTCACCCCGGTCCTCCGCGATCGTACAGTCTCCCATGATTTCCCGGTACTTATAGTC
>CALWFY010000047.1 GCA_944377775.1 uncultured Mediterraneibacter sp. | reverse complement strand
AGAAGGTTTTTATATCTTCTAACCTGACCATCGTCTTATTGCCATTCCCATACACGCGTTTACCAAGCTCAACTTTGGTAAACGCGTGTTTCTTTTGCTTTCTGAAAAATCGGAATTTCCTATAAAGTAAAAAATGAGGGCGCACAGCGCCCTCATCCAATATACATCTATCTGCAGTTCTCAGCCGCAATGGCACTGAAATGTTGCACACTCCGTGCCCTCGGCCTGTCTTGCGTTTCCGCCCTCCACACTGATTTTTCCAGCATGGCATGCACAGTTCTCATTATACATACAGTTCACAGCCTTGCAGTCGATCTCCGAGCGGTCTGAAGCTGTACTCATGGAACCTGCAGAATTTGCATAGCTTCCCTCTCTGCGCTCCTGAAAACTGTCACAGCATGTCTCCTGCGGATTCTTCGCGTTATTCCCGCCCACCTGAATCTTGTCAAGCCGGCACAGGAACTGATCATTGTGTACACATGTCTGTACGGTACATTTTAACTCTGGCATAATCATACCTCCTCTTTCTGACACTTAGAATCTGATCCGTATGTATTATGCCCTGTCTGCGCCGAAAATATTCTGTTTATTCTTAATTCAGGAAAATTTTTGAAAATTTTTCCCACTGATCCAGACATGTATCACACCGAAAAATTCTCTTACCAGATAATTAATCTGAAAGACCGGATTTGAATCCGCCGGGAGAAAATACAGATTCTGGTATCCTTCCTGACGGGCAATCACTGATGAACGGTACATATGAAAATCATTTGTCACAATTCCCACCCTGTCACGCTCTGCATCCGCATACTTCCGGCTGAACCTCAGATTTTCCCGTGTTGAAGTTGACTGATCCTCTCTGAATACCCGCTCTTCAGATATTCCATGCTGCATAAGATATTCCGCCATGGCATCAGCTTCGGATATGTCCTCTCCTGGTCCCTGTCCACCGGATACGATCACTTTTACCCCCGGAAATTGTTCTGAATAAACCAGCGCTCTGTCGAGACGTCTTTTCAGCGAATTTGTTATATATGTCCCTCTCACCTGAGCCCCGAGCACAATAAGCCAGTCCACGGATTCATCGCACTCAGCAGACATGCTGCGGATGATCCTGAACTCTGCAAACAGAAACATTATCCACCCCATCAGACAGAACCACCCCAATATAGTATACACGCATACAGGGAACGGCGCACACCCGAACAACAGATGTACGCCGCCGCTTATCAGCCAGAAGGCTGCAAAAGTTGATCTAAGCCTGCGCGAATAAAGTACAAGTACCAAATAATATAGGAGACACAGACATCCCATGATCAAAAAATAATATTTCATTATGCATTTCTTCCACAACATTTTTTGTATTTCTTACCGCTTCCGCACGGACACGGATCATTTCTTCCGATCTTCTTCGGTTTGCGGATTGTTCCAGAAGCCTTCTGCTCACGGTAAAGGCGTTTCCTTGTTTCCTCATCGAAAATTTTTTCCCACTGAGGAAGCTCATAAAGCCAGTCAGCCTTAGCGTCAACCATGTTTTTATACAGTTTCTCCTTGTCAAATGCAAGGCTTACTTCTGTATCTTCAGTCATAGTCTCGATCGGGTTCGCCTCTTTAAGACTGTCATTGATACCGTCAAGGAATCCCACCATAGTCATGACATCCTGACCATATTTCTCAGCCAGCTCTTTAACTGTGCCTTTAACCTCTGTATCAGGCGCTTCCAAAAGCTGCTCATAGATTTCTTTCTCAATCGTAAAATATCTTCCCCAGAATTTTTCCAACTGATCTTTTGGCAGATTTCTGTCATATGCCATATCACGCCACTGGTCTAATAAACATTTCTCGCTCATTGTATATTACTCCTTTATCTTAAATCCATCGCACATTATTATATACCAGATTTTGTTTGCCGTAAACCATAATTTTCGGTATACTGTACATAACCCAGTTCAGCCATCCAGCCACTGGATGTGTTGAGCGCCTGCTCATGAGCAAAACAGTGGCGTATGCCACAGTAAGCACCTTGGGTGCGGTTTTGCGAATGGCGCGGGCTGAACGGAAATCACCCATCCGCCCCATGGAGAGCAAAAAACATGTTTCATGAAAGGACATATTATGCAAAGAACAAAACGTATTCTCGCCCTCGCAGGAGCGGTTTTATTATTCCTCATGTATATGAGCACTCTCATCTTCGCTCTGATGGATTCTCCTGCTGCCGCAGACTTTCTTAAAGCCTCCATTGCAGCCACCATCCTCATCCCGGTTCTTCTGTACGGATATATCCTGATTGCCCGCCTTTTAAAAGGACGCGGCATGGACAAAAATCCGGATTATGATTCTGACAATGCCGGTAATGACCATTCTGACAGAAATTCACACATATAATATTTCTGCCATTTTCAGGGCATTCTCACCCTGTGTGCGGTCTGCCCTCCCGACAGCTTGCTGCCTCTTTATCGCTTGTCTCTTTTTCAGGTATTCTTCCATCGTTATCATATTTTCTGCTGTTTTCCTGCTGTCCTGACGCATAGAAATACCTCCTTTCCACCTGCGGCATGAGGAAATCTTCCGCTTTCCCCGAATATCCACATTATTCCAGCTTTATATTCTATGATTCACAAAAAAGAAATATACCTTTAAATTGCAGTAAAACAAAAACTGCCGCAAATCAGCCTGCATTTTACATTTCGGCTGCTCTGCGGCAGTTCTCAATTTTTAAGAATAATGTTTTGACATTATTTTACATTACGATAAATAATGTCGTCCCTTCCCGGGCCATTGCTGATCATTGTAAACGAATAACCCACTTCTTTTTCGATAAACTCGATATAATTCCTGCAGTTTTCGGGAAGGTCTTCGTATTTTCTGATACCGCGGATATCACATTTCCATCCCGGAAGTGTCTTTAATACCGGTTTTGCTTTCTCCAGAAGATGTGTAACCGGGAAGTCTGTTGTCACTTCACCGTCGATCTCATAACCCACACACACCGGAATTTCATCAAGATATCCGAGTACATCAAGAACTGTGAAAGCCACATCTGTTGTTCCCTGCACTCTGCATCCATACTTGGAAGCCACGCAGTCGAACCAGCCTACCCGTCTCGGACGTCCTGTAGTAGCTCCGTACTCTCCACCGTCACCTCCGCGTCTTCTCAACTCTTCTGCTTCCTCGCCAAAGATTTCGCTGACAAACGCCCCTGCGCCCACTGCGCTGGAGTATGCCTTGCACACAGTGATAACCTGCTTAATCTCATAGGGTGGAATACCAGCTCCGATAGCGCCGTATGCCGCCAGGGTGGAAGATGACGTAACCATGGGATAAATGCCGTGATCCGGGTCTTTCAGTGTGCCGAGCTGACCTTCAAGGAGAATGTTCTTACCTTCTTTGATGGCATTGTACAGATACATGGACACATCGCACACATACGGCTCTACCATCTCCTTATAGCTCATAAGTTCTCTGTATAATTCTTCAGGATCAATCAATGGTTTGTGGTACAGATGCTCAAGCAGGACGTTTTTCTGTTCTGCAATGCGCACGACTTTCTCACGGAGCAGTTCCTCGTCAAAGAGCTCGCTCACCTGAAAACCGATCTTCGCATATTTATCTGAATAAAACGGTGCGATACCGGATTTCGTAGACCCGAAAGACTTGCCTCCCAGGCGCTCCTCCTCATACACATCAAAATTCTTATGATAGGACATCACCATCTGAGCTCTGTCCGACACAAGAATCTTAGGCATCGGAACCCCGCGGTCCACGATAGACTTAATCTCATTGAAAAGAACCGGGACATCCAGCGCAACTCCGTTGCCGATGATGCTCGTCGTATGATCATAAAATACTCCGGACGGCAGTGTGTGCAGAGCAAATTTTCCGTAATCGTTCACGATCGTATGACCTGCGTTTGCCCCGCCCTGAAAACGAACGATGATATCCGCTTCCTTTCCGAGCATGTCCGTGATCTTTCCCTTTCCTTCATCGCCCCAGTTTGCACCAACTACTGCTTTTACCATTTCCATTCCTCCTGCGTATTGTGCTTGTAAATATGAATTAGCGATACTTATAACTGACCGCCGTTAGAATTATACTATACTTTTTTCTTTCTGTAAAATATTATTTCCTGTTTTTTGTATTCCTTACTCCTCTTGTCAAGTGAGGTATTGTAATTAAAGGGAAAAAGTATTAGAATAAGTACCAGATTTGAGATGTTCTCTTTACCATATGCAGAGCACATCTTCTTAAAAAAATGCCTGAGCGGTGCATGATTATACCGCAGAGCACGGCAGATACGAAGAAAGGAGACATAGTCGTGAAAAAGCTGATCAAATGGTTTAGTATCTTCGCTGTCATAGGTACGGCGATCGGGCTTGCCGTTGCATATTTCTGCAAAGACACTTCTGACAGCCCGGATGAAAACGAACTTGATTTCACAGAAGATGAAGATTTTGATCTTGATGCTGACTTACAGCCTGCCTCTGAAAGAGAATATGTATCTCTTAAAAAAGACGAGACTGCGTCAGAACAGGATTCTTCCGAAACTGCTGAAACAGCTTCCGATAAAGAAACAGATAACTAAAAGATAAGCATATAAGATACTGTGACCGGAGGACATATTCCCATATGCCTCCGGCATTTTATTTTCAGCAGTATCATCATCAGAATCTGGATATTTCCATGGTCAGCCTCTGTCCCAGGCATCTCTCAAAAGGCGGATCGCCTCTTTGATTTTCTCCTCTTTCATGTTCGCATATCCAAGCAAAATAACTGTTTCCTTATTGCTCACTGTCTCTCGGCCATCGACATAGTATTGGGACAGCCCATATACTTTCACGCCCTTTTCTGCAGCCAGGCTGATCAGTTCTTCTTCACTTCTCCCGTCCTGAAAATGCAGAAGAAGATGAACGCCTGCGTTCTCTCCGGAAACAGTGACCATGCTCTCAAATTCTCGAAGAGCCAGAAGAAGGGCATCATGTCTGCCGCGATACAAGGCCCTTGTTTTGTTCAGATGACGTTCATAATATCCGTCCTCAATGAACTTCTGCAGGATCAGCTGGTCCACCTTGGATACTGTGGAGCTGATAAATCCGCAGCGCTCCCGGTACATCGCGTACACTGTATCCGGAAGCACCATATAACTCATTCGGATTGCCGGAGCTATGGATTTGGAAAATGTCCCGATATAAATGACTTTCCCGTTGCTGTCATACCCCTGAAGAGCTGGTATTGGTTTCCCTTTATACCGGAACTCACTGTCGTAGTCATCCTCAATGATATATCTCCCCTCCGCTTCTTTCGCCCATCTTAAAAGCTCCATCCTGCGACGGATCGGCATGACCGTCCCCAGCGGATACTGATGGGAAGGCATTACAAAAGCAATGTCTGCCCCGGATTTTTCCAGCTCATCCACCCGCATTCCTTTCCCGTCCATATCCACGGTACATACCTCATAGGACAGATTGGAAAAAAGTCTGTAAGCCTGCCTGTACGTAGGGTTTTCCAGTGCAACCCTGTGTCCGTTTCCAAGCACTGCGCACAACAGCATAAGCAGGTAATCATTTCCTGCGCCCACTATAATCTGCTCTGGTGTACAGTTGACTCCCCGCGCCTGATGGAGATAACTGCTGACAGCGCTTCTCAGCCCGTATTCTCCCTGAGGGCATCCCAGCCTGAAAAGTTCTGCCCTGTCATCCACAAGACACTCTCTTGAGATCTTTCTCCACGCATTGTACGGAAAACTTTTTAAATCCACCCCATTGGGCGTGAAGTCATAGGGATAGCTCTCTGCAGTTTCTTTTTCACTGGAGATTTCCCCTGTATAAGCCTTCGTTATCTGATACAGCCCCTCAATATCGGACACAAAATATCCTCTGCAGGGCTGCGCCTCAATATACCCCTCCGCCATAAGCTGTTCGTAGGCAAGTTCCACCGTACTTCTGCTCACTTCCAGGTGCTGACAGAGGGCGCGGGTGGACGGCAGTCTCTCTCCACTTTTAATGCGCCCTTTTCGTATTTCATTTCTGATATATTCATAAATCTGCTCATACAACGGAATCCTGTCTCCCTGCTTCAGGCTGATCGTCAACTCATTCATGGTCTTCTCTCCTTTTAATTTTTCCTTTTATGCAACCAGTCCAGTTTGTGTTAAAAAACTGCTGTACCTAAACGTACAGCAGTTTCATTGCATCATTTATTTTGGAAGTTTAAAGGAACTTTTCAGCGATACGATCCGGTTAAATACAAGATTATCTTCGGAAGAATCGTGAGCGTCAATGCAGAAATATCCATTTCTCACAAACTGAAAACTGTCATATGCTGCTGCCCCTTCAAAACTCGGCTCAACATAAGCCTCTTTGATCACTTTCAAAGAATTGGGGTTCAAATTCAAAGAACCATCCTCTTTATTGTAAACTCCCTTTTCTTCATCAATCAGATTTTCATACAGTCTTACTTCCGCTTTCTGTGCATAAGCTGCCGGAACCCAGTGGATTGTTCCCTTCACTTTCCTTCCGGTAAATCCACTTCCCGCCTTTGTCTCCGGATCATAGGTACAGTGAACCTCAGTCACATTTCCGTTCTCGTCCTTGACAAAACTTTCGCATTTCACAAAATATGCATGCATCAGGCGTACTTCATTTCCCGGGAAAAGACGGAAATACTTTTTCGGAGGTTCTTCCATAAAGTCCTCGCGTTCAATGTAAAGTTCCCGTCCAAACGGCACTTTCCTTGAACCGAGTTCCTCATTCTCCAGGTTGTTCGCCACATCCAGATACTCCACCTGATCTTCAGGATAATTGTCGATCACCAGCTTGATCGGATCCAGAACCGCCATCATACGCGGTTTCTTCATCTTTAAGTCCTCGCGGATACAGTATTCAAGCATCGCGTAGTCCACAGAACTCTGTGCTTTGGACACGCCGCACATATCAATAAACATTTTGATGGATTCAGGTGTAAAACCACGGCGCCTCAAAGCTGCGATAGACACCAGACGCGGGTCATCCCATCCGTCTACAATACCGTCCTCCACCAGCTTTTTGATATAGCGCTTTCCTGTCACCACATTTGTCAGATAGAGCTTTGCAAATTCAATCTGCCTCGGCGGGTTCTCAAACTCACATTCTCTTACTACCCAGTCATAGAGAGGTCTGTGATCTTCAAACTCCAGCGTACAGATAGAATGTGTGATTCCTTCAATCGCATCCTCGATCGGATGTGCGAAATCATACATCGGATAAATGCACCACTTATCTCCTGTGTTGTGATGAGTCATGTGCGCCACACGGTAGATGATCGGATCGCGCATGTTAATATTGGGAGATGCCATGTCAATCTTCGCCCGAAGCACTTTCTCTCCGTCTTTATATTTTCCCTCACGCATCTCCTCAAAGAGTTTTAAGTTTTCTTCTACTGAACGGTTTCTGTAGGGGCTTTCTTTTCCCGGCTCTTTTAAAGTGCCGCGGTATTCCCGCATCTGTTCCGGAGTCAGGTCGCAGACAAATGCTTTTCCTTTTTTGATGAGCTTCACCGCACATTCATACATCTGATCAAAATAGTCAGATGCAAAATACAGGTGATCTCCCCAGTCTGCCCCCAGCCACTTGATATCTTCTTTGATCGAATCCACAAACTCCATCTTTTCTTTGGTCGGATTCGTGTCATCAAATCTCATATGAAATGTACCGCCGTACTTCTGCGCCAGTCCATAATTTAAAAGAATGGATTTCGCATGTCCGATATGCAGATACCCGTTCGGCTCAGGCGGGAATCGGGTGCAGACATGATCGTAAACCCCTTCTGCAAGGTCCTTGTCGATTTCCTGCTCGATAAAATTCTTTGAAACAGTTTCGTTCTCCATTGTTTCCTCCTCTGATAACGCAAAACTTCATGGAGACTATCTTACCATAAAATACAGATAACCACAAGTACTGTATACCCGCTCCTATCTTATAAATTCTGCTCTGCCGCGCTCGAAATATTTTCCCACATCTGCCAGAAGTCTGGCGAAATAAATGCACACCATGGGGTCAATACCCGGATGCTCTTTTCTCAAATCATACTCCTGAACACCGATGAACATCATATGAGACGCTTTCCAATCCCTCTCAAGCACCGGGAAAAAATCCGCGATATCATCACACCCGATACAGAAAAACATCTCAATATTCGACTTCATCGTGTCAAAATACCGATAAAAATAAGGAAGTTCTCCGCATTCCATCTCTCTGATGAAGTCCATCAGTCTCTCCAACTCATCTCTTAAATCCTTCAGTTCCTCCCTGCCAATTTTCATAGTCCTTTCCTCCTGCCCGGACCGTGAAACACCACCGTGTTTTACTTAGTATAACATGGTCAAAGTGAAAGGAACTGAAATGCCAGAAATCATTGCATTTATTCCCAAATCTACTATACTATCAGCCCTCTTGAGAACACAATATTGGATGCTGAAAGGATTCTGGCTCCTTCGATTTTTTTCCCCGGAAGCACACGGACAGTCTGGCTTTCTCTGCGCAGAGCTTGAGAATTGATCTGTTTTTCCATCAGAGGAATGAGCTGTTCAGCTCCATACAAAACTTCTCCCGCAAGAATCACAGTATCAATATTGACAATGTGGTTCAGGCTGATCACACCTGCACTCAGATATTCTGCCTCTTTTCTCATAATCTCTCTTGCATTCTCATCGCTTTTTGAAGCATCTATCAACTGTCTCCACGAATCAAAGTTTGTACCGCGCAGCAGATTGGGAATCGCCGCATATGCCTCTAAGCACCCCACATTTCCGCACGGACACGGTCTTCCATGATAATTAATAGAAATATGTCCTAATTCACTTGTAAAATACCCGGAACCCTTAAGGACTTTTCCTTTTGAAATAATACCTGATCCAATACCGCTGTCCACTAACAGAAGAAGAAAATTTTCACTGTCCTGAGCCTCCCGGCTATCATAATAATAACGAGCCAGACAGGTTGCATTATTCTCCAGGAATACAGGCAGGCCGGTTTTTTCACGAAGCCATGCTCCGATAGGAGTCTTGTGCCATAGATTGAACTGCGGCGGATTTAATATTTCCCCTTTTTCACCGTCCAATGGGCCTGGAGCAGATACGCCGATTCCCCATATCTTTTCTTTTAAAACTCCCGAAACCTGCACCAGTTTTTCTATTGTTTTTCGAAGTTCTTCCAGCTTCTGTTCTTTCGAACCCTCTTCCAGCTTTACGCGCTCTTGCGCTAAAATCGAATCTGACATATTCACCAGTCCTGCCGTACAGCCATCTCTGTTCAGATAAATTCCAAGTGCATATCCTGCATCATCACAAATAGCAAGAGGCGTCGGCATCCTGCCTCTCTGACCGCCGACTGGTCTTAACTCTTTTATTTTTTCTTCTTCCAGCAACTCTGCTGCGATCAAAGAGACTGATGCTCTTGTAAGTCCTGTCAGTCTGGCAATCTCCGCACGAGATACTGGATTTTTCCGCAAAAGCCGGAGCACAAGTTTTCGATTGTATTCTTTTGTGTATTCTGCGTTCCTCACAACCGTACCCATAAGCAAATACTCCTTCTTACTTTTCATGAATGTATTATATCATTTATTGATTGCAAAAGAAACTTGTATATTTGTCGTTTTATTTTGTAAATTCAATTGACAATTTCCCCTTGTTTTGATATATTAAAATAAAAATCATATTAGAAAAGGAGGGTCCCATGGATATCCGCATCTTTCAAAAAGGCTTCAATTTTTCTCAGGACGGACCGGGAAACAGACTGGTTTACCACCTCCAGGGATGCAATCTGCGCTGTCCTTGGTGTTCTAATCCAGAAGGACTGTCTTTCCATGGTGGAACAGTTTATCCAATTGAAGAAATAGTTGATGAAATTCGCCGCAGCAGCCTGATGTTCTTTGACGGAGGAGGGATTACTCTGACTGGTGGAGAAGCATCCATGCAATTTGATGCTATCAAAGAACTTCTGCGCATCGTACATGATGAGGGAATCCATACCTGCATTGAAACGAATGGTACACATCCTGACCTTCCCGAACTGTTTCCTTATCTTGATCTTATAATTATGGATGTCAAACATTATGACTGCGAACGGCACAAATCAGTTACAGGCGTTTCCTGCGAAAATACATTCCACAATATTATCTCTGCAATAGCTGCCCGCGAGGATATCGCCTTACGTATCCCTCTAATCGGAGGATTCAATTCTTCACGAGAAGACGCTGAACATTTTGCCGCTCTTTTTCAAGAACTCGGAGTACCCGGACATGCCACTCTTGAACTGTTATGCTATCACGAATACGGGAAATCTAAATATGACAGCCTCTCCCTTCCATATACAATGGATGACAAGGCTTTTATTTCTTCCCAAACCCTAAAGTCATTCAGAGAAATCCTGTCTGCCTCCGGTCTCACGCTTGTAACTACATAACCGGATACACCTAACTGCTCAGGCAGTAAACCATATATTTAACAGAAAGGACGATGACCTATGAACACAATCTGCACACTGACCCCGGAAAAAATCACAGAAAAAGCAAAAGCGCTCTATAAGGAAGAACGCACAGAACACAAAACACTGAATGGATGGTTTCTATCCCGTGAACTGGCTGCGGCCGCAGACAGAGAAACGGAAGAAACTTTCCCCGAACTGAGAGCATCCCTGGAACTCGAAAAGATTATAGACGAACTCCCCATTTCTCTCAGCGCAAACGCTCTTCTTGCAGGAACTCAGCGTGATGCTTTTGCCGCAAGTTATGCCCTTATCAATCCTGCCTTTGAGGTGGAAACGTTCCGCGGGTACTGCGACCCGCTGGAGGTATATGACTATGCAGTTCCCACAGAGGAAATACCCGCTGACAGAATTGCTTCCATGAAAGCCTATATGGCTCAGACTGACTGCGTCCAGGCACTGTCAGAAGTATATCGGAACAATCAGGAATATACTGAAGAAGTGGCCTTTTTTGTAGAGCAGGTCACCGGCCATATGATTCCTGATTTCCGTACTGCATTGCGCATAGGTGTAAAGAAAATGACAGAGGAGATTGACCAGAAACTCTCTGACAACACACACGCTCTCTCTGATATCCAGAGGAAAAATCTGACTGCCATGAAGCAAAGCCTAAAATGCGCAGTCAAACTCGCCAAACGTTACGCTGATCTTGCTGCCGAACAGTCGCTTTCTGCCTCGCCGGAACGGACAGAGGAACTACATATGATTGAATCCAATCTGAGGCGTGTTCCTGAATTTGGTGCCCGCTCTCTGTGGGAAGCGCTTCAGTCATACGTCATACTTTGGCAGGTCATGTGCCTGGAGCAAGCACCGAATCCATTTGCCTTTTCTGTAGGGAATGCTGACCGGATCTTCGAGCCTTACAGAGCCCTGGACGATCTTCCAAGAGAAGCGGCCGCCGCTTTATTTAAACATTTTCTTGTATTTTATAATGTAGGGGAGAGATCATGGGCAATCTCTCAGAATATTCTGCTCGGAGGACGTGATCTGGAAGGAAATGACCTCACTAATCCCATGACTTACGCTATC
>CALWFY010000046.1 GCA_944377775.1 uncultured Mediterraneibacter sp. | reverse complement strand
GGAATGAAAAAGCAGGTATCCATTCTGCTCGGATTGTGTGCGAAAACAAAATATCTCCTTTGCGATGAGACGTTTGACGGTCTGGATCCCGTGGTGCGCCAGGCGGTCAAAAGCCTGTTTGCCGCTGAGATCATGAACCGGGATTTTACGCCCGTGATATCCTCCCACAATCTGCGGGAACTGGAGGATATCTGCGACAGCGTGGGGCTTTTGCATCAGGGAAAATTACTGCTGACTGAGGAACTGGATCAGATTAAAAACAATATCTGCAAACTGCAGTGCGTCATGTCTGATCCGCACAGGGAGCAGGAACTGCTTCGTGACCTGCATGTTCTGAAGATGGAGCGGTCCGGTTCTCTTCTGACGCTGACAGTCCGGGGCGCACGGGAGGATGCTTTAAGACTTGCCCAAAGCCGGGAACCGCTTTTCGTGGAAGCGCTCCCGCTGACTTTGGAGGAAATATTTATCAGTGAAACGGAGGTGGCCGGTTATGACATCAAAGATTTCTTGTAAAAAACTGATCCGTCAGGATATCCAGCAGAGGGGATGGCTTGCTGCATTGATAAGTGTTACACTTTTTCTTGCAATGCCGGTCTATGCGATGATCTATATAGATAGTTTTCTGGGAAGTAGTACTGTGATGACTGCGGCAGAAGCCGGCGGTGTGGCGGCTGATAATATGTCATATATTCTGGAAGAGCTGTGCGCTCGGTTCCCGGGACTGTTAAACGGATATACCGGGAATTGGAATTTTATGTCGGCGGTAATCGTCATATTTGCCATGTTAAGCGCGCTGAGCGGATTTAGTTTCCTCCACTCAAAGGATAAGATGGATTTTTATCATAGCCTTCCCATCAGGAGGGAGCAGTGGTTCCTGTCAGAGTATATATCCGGGATTGTGATTTTCATTGTGCCTTATGTGATCTGTTCAGGGCTGACGATTGCAGGAGGCGGGATAAACGGTATCATGACGGCTCGGCTTGCAGCGGATTCAGCGCTTGCGGCAGCAGGGGGCATGTTTGCATTTCTTGTAATATATCACACCTGTCTTTTGGCGGTTATGCTCACCGGGCAGAATGTGACAGGATTTCTTGCCTCTGGCGTGATTATTGTGTATCCCACGCTTGTGTTCAGCATTTTCATTATTTTAAAAAGCACGTTTTTTGCTTCTTATTATGAAGAAGGGGGACGCCTTATAGGACAGATTTCCGATCTGCTGTCTCCGGTGGGAATTTTCATTAGTCTGATCAGCAGTACGGGAACAGGGGAATTAAGAGCCGCTGTTTTTGCAGGAGCAGTGGTAATCTCCGCATTGTTCTTAGCGGGAGCGTTTTTGCTGTATAAAATTTATCCGTCGGAGGCCGCGGGCACTCCGCTTGCATTTTCCCGCACGGCACCTGTATTTAAAGTGTTTATCTGTATTCCTGCGGCGCTGTTTTCAGGCATTGCCGTAAAGGAGCTTATGGGAAGTCCGGGAACGAAATGGGTTTTAGCGGTGAGCTTTCTGGCGGCTGTAATTCTCTGTCTGGTGATTGAATTTATCTATCGTCGGGATTTGAGGATGCTGTTTGCAGGATGGCGTTCGTCTCTTATCTCATTGGGAGGCGTGGCTCTTATCTTATGTATCTTTCAGTTTGACTTGCTGGGATACGACACATATCAGCCAAAACAGGATAAGGTGGAGAGCATGGGATTTTCACCGAATTCTTTCTGGAATTATTTTGAATATGCGGAAACTTCAGAAGGATATGAGATGCTGAATGGGGGCGGAGTGGCGACTGAAGATACGGACGCTTTTTACAGGCTGGCCCGGACGGGAATCGAAAACCTGAAGAAAGGACTTACACCGGAGACAGTGGACAGGTCTTCATCGGACAGCGAGATCGGAAAGAATTATATCAATGCTACGTTCTGTTATAAGCTGGAAAGTGGAAGAAAAGTATACAGGAGATACTGCATTGAACGCGGTGAAGCAATGTCTGCACTGGAGGATGCATGCCAGAATGAGGAGTATAGAAAAGCCCTTTTCCCAATATTTGGAATTGAGCATTCCGATGTCCGTTCAATACAGTTGAGAGATATTTATGGAATATCAGAGGACATGAATCTTGATGAGCAACAGAGAGAGAAACTCCTGCAGGCCTATGAAAAAGATGTGCTGGCAGCAGACATCAAAACGCTGGCCGAAGAAAAACCCATCGGGGAGCTGCTTCTGACGATACCGGACAAAAGCATGGTGGTTGTCGGGGGAGAAACATATGGCAGCGGGGGCTTTGCGGGCGCAGTGCATCGGACTGCGGCGGACGGTGTGGTTACCGTGGGCAGTTTTTATCTATATGAAAGTTATGTAAACACAATCTCCTGTATAGAGGAGTACGGGTGTGTAGTCAGGACAGAGATAAAACCGGAAGATGTGAGGTCTGTCACCCTGTATCTATCCCAGGAGTCCGAGCTGACAGAAGAGATACTTTCCGCCCTGTCTGATAACGTGGAACAGAATTCCTATGATGGTATGACGACAGAAGTCAGAGTGGAGGACCAGGAAGATATCCGCATTGTATTGGAATATCTGGAAGTGTCAGACGGAGGAATCTTAGGCGGAGGAACCCTTGGGAATTATGCGGATATCCAGTTCGCGGACGGAATGAGTGCTTATTCTTATGCAGTCAGGTGAAGTCTGCGGAGGGCGGATTTGAGTTTTGGACCAGCGAAGGCGGCGAGGATGATCTTGACCCCATCGCCCGGCAGGTAGGGCAGAACACCTATGGACAGGGCGGATACAAAAGGCGTATTAAGCTGGAAGGCAAGCCAGACGGTGCCAAAGAGGTAGCAGACAGCCATGCCAAGGATCATTCCGATGATGGCTGCAGCGTTTTTCCCGGGAAAGATTTTCATCATCAGTCCCTGTATGAGCGCAAGAAAGATAAATCCTATGAGATATCCTCCGGTGGGACCTGCCAGTTTACCCAGGCCGCCGCTGAAAGCTGAGAATACAGGAAGTCCGACTGTGCCAAGACAGAGATAGACAAGGAGGCAGATTGTGCCTCCTTTTATTTCGAGCAGGTAAACGGCAAGGGAAATGGCGAAGTTCATAAGAGAGATCGGAACAGGGCTGATCGGAATCGGGGCAGTCAAAGGCCCCAGGATGCAGAGCAGAGCGGTCATAAGTCCGATCAAAGTGAGTTTCCTTGTGCGGGGAGAAGTTGTTTTGGAAAATGCTGCTGAATTTTTCATATGGTACCTCTTTTTGAAGATTTATTTCTGTCGCACAGAGCGCGGATGACAGATGTTATGGTCAGAGTATAATGCGGAACATGAAGAATGTCAACCTAAAATATAATTAAGTTTACAATCATGCATTGAGCTGTTTACACGGATATTTCACAAAAAAGTTATAAACTTACAGCGTTTTGCGTGTTATAATATCAGCGCGGCGCTAGACGCCTGCGCAGACAGGAGAGACGATATGTTTGGCTATGTGACCATTTATGAGCCGGAGCTGAAAGTAAAAGATTGGAAAAAATATAAGGCATACTACTGCGGGCTGTGCCGTGTTCTCAAAGAAGAATACGGTTTTGCCGGACAGATGACACTTACCTATGACATGACATTTGCCATCATCCTGCTTTCTTCCCTGTATGAGAGTACGGTTAAAACGGAGCAGCACAGGTGCAAAGTGCACCCTGTGAAGAAACAGATGATGCTTAGAAATGAAATCACTGTCTATGCTGCGGCAATGAATGTCCTGCTGGCGTATCATCATATGGAAGATGACTGGAAGGATGAACGGAAGATTACCAGTTTTGCAGCAAAAAGTGTTGTGCACGCCAAGGTAAAGAGAATTATGGAAAAGTATCCGAGGCAGAGCCGGGCAATCCGGGAGGCGCTTGATGAACTGGCGGTCTGTGAGAGAGAAAAGAGCACGGACATTGACCGGACGGCAGGGTGCTTTGGGAAACTGATGGAAGAATTGTTTGTTTACCGTCAGGATGTCTGGGAGGACACGCTGCGGAAACTGGGATTTTTTCTGGGGAAATTCATTTACATTATGGATGCTTATGAAGACCTTCCACAGGACCTGGAGAAAAACAGGTACAATCCTCTGCGCGAAGCTTACAGGCGGCCGGACTATGAGGATAGGATGAAGCAGATTCTGTGCATGATGATCTCAGAGAGTACGGCAGAGTTTGAGCGTCTTCCCTGTCTTCTGGATGTAGACATTTTGCGGAATATATTGTATGATGGAGTTTGGAATCGCTATAATAAGATACAGATGAAAAGAAACGAGGAGCAGAATAATGACAAAAAACCCATATGATGCGCTGGGCGTATCGCAGAGCGCATCGGATGATGAGATAAAGAAAGCATACAGAGACCTGACGAGGAAATATCACCCGGATGCAAACGTGGACAATCCGCTTGCAGACCTGGCGGAGGAGAAATTTAAAGAAGTTCAGGAAGCGTATGACACTATTATGCGGGAACGCTCGACAGGAAGCTCCGGCGGTTATTCTTACGGTGGGTCCTCCTACAGTGGAGGGGGAAGCTCAGCCGGATACGGCGGGTATCAGAGTGCGCAGGCTGATCCGAGGCTTCAGGCGGCAGTGAATTATATCAACAGCAGACGTTTCCGTGAAGCCCTGAATACGCTGGATCAGGTTCCGGAACGCTCGGCTTTGTGGTATTATCTGAGCGGCTGTGCAAACGCCGGTCTTGGAAACAATGTGCTGGCAAGAGACCATGCGGCGCAGGCTGTCAATATGGAACCTAATAATCTGCAGTACAGACAGCTTTTAAATCAGCTGGAATTCGCCAGCCGAAGATATCAGAACAGCGGTTATGGCACGGGATACGGAATGGGAGGAGGCTCCTGCGGTACCGGAAATATGTGCTGTGACCTTTGTATAGCAGACCAGTTGTGCGAATGTATGGGAGGCGACCTTTGTTCATGCATGTAAAGGCAAGAATGATTGCTTTTGCAGGGCTGCTTCTGGCGTTGTCCGTTGTTTTTATGGCTCTGGGAAGCATTATTGAGACAAGTACATTGTTTTTGCTGGCGGCAGCATCCTTTTTTGTCGGGATTGTTGTGCGTGAGTTCGGACTGAGGGCGGGAGCTGCGTTTTATGTAGCCGCTGTACTGCTCGGGTTTATTACAGCGCCAAACAAATTTTATGTTCTTACATTTGCCGCCATGGGAATTTATATCTGGGGGATCGAGGCTGTGTGGAAATGGCTGGAGAAACGCCCGCAGTATAAGAAACCCCGCGTGATCTTTTGGATATCCAAATATGTGATTTTCAATATCGTGTATATTCCAATAGTGATCGTGTTCCGCAATCTGCTTTTTGCCCGGTCGATTTCAGACGCCGTGCTGATCGGAGTATTGATCGGCGGGCAGATCGGTCTTTTCATATATGATAAGGCATATGAATATGCGCAGGCCCATGTGTGGGGGAAGATGCGTGGGCGTTTGATGAGATAAAGAAGATTCAGATTCTATAATGTATGATATCCGCAGTCACAGTGCCGCGGATATTTTTTTGCAAAAAGGAAGAGCCACGTTAAAACGTGACTCAAAGGGGGAAAAAGTTTATGAAAAAGTGTTCTTCTTCAAGAACAATTATAGTATAAAGAAAAGTTGTGTAAAAAGTGTGATGAAGTTTTGAATGGATTATGAACAAATATGAAAAAATATGTAAAAACATGAGAGCGCCGTCTGCATTTTTACTTGCAAATACATTTATAATGGGTTATATTAATATGCGTAAAAGGAATTAAATCTTCGGGGTCGGGTGTGAGTCCCAACCGGCGGTATAGTCCGCGACCCGCTTGATAAGCGGCTGAATCGGTGATCTCTGTCTCTGTCAGGGAAATTCCGATACCGACAGTATAGTCTGGATGGAAGAAGAGAACATACTTATTGAAACACAGATGTTTCATAAGCGGTTTCATACAGAGAAGCGATGTACCCCGGACATTGATGTCCGGGGATTTTTTGTATGAATCTGTCTCTCCTTGGAAGAATTCCTTTTCAAATTCATAACAGTTCCGTATGGAACAAGAAAAGGAGAGGTTCGTATGACAGAACAGACAGGACAGCAGAATGTAACTGTAAACAAAAGAACGATGAAAATTGTCAAGATGGGAGTGCTGGTGGCGATTTCGGTGGCGCTGGTGTATTTGATACATTTTCCGATTTTCCCGGCGGTGGCATTTCTTGAGTATGACCCGGCTGACATTGCTATTCTGATCGGCACGTTTGCCTTTGGACCGCTTGCCGGACTTGTACTGACTCTGGTGACATCATTGATACAGGGGCTGACTGTAAGCGCCGGCAGCGGATTGTACGGTATTCTCATGCATGTGATTGCCACAGGTGTGCTGTCGGTTGTGGCAGGAACGGTATATCACAGAAACAAGACCCGGAAGAATGCGGTGATCGGTCTTGTGCTGGGTATGGCGGCCATGGCTGTGGTAATGATGGGAGCCAATATGGTGATCACGCCCATGTTCATGGGAGTGCCGGCGAGTGCGGTATGGGAGTTGATGCCATTTATAGTTGGATTTAATGTGTTGAAGGCAGGGATCAACGGAGCAATTACTTTTGTATTGTATAAGCGGATAGCCCGCTTCCTGCGCAGATAGAGGAGGGGCATAAACGGTGCTGTGTACGTTTGAGAAAGTAGGCGGCACCGTTTGTAATTTCTCCTGTAAATAAAAAAGTTGACAAACCAGAGGACTTGTATTACAATAGCCTCCGTAACATTTTTGTAATATCTGTAATAAATATGAAAATATAAGCATATATTTTAAAAGACATTTGTAATGATATTGCAATAGGTTAGAGGAGGAGTATATGAACTATAAACAGAACAAACGTGTTCGCCGGTCTTTGTATGCTGCAGCGGCGAGCATGGTGCTGCTGACAGGATTTACAAGTATGGCGGCTGAAACCGAGAAAAAGACGGAACAGAAAGAATATGTAAGAACGGAGATTTTTGAGTGGGATTTTGCCGGAACAGCAGGCGCTGTCCAGGGAGAAGCGCTTCTGGATACAAAGGAGGCAGTGCAGGCTGCGTATGAGGCATATCTTATCAAGGTGGAGGAAGAAAAAAAGGCGGCTGAAGAAGCCCAACGTCTTGCCGAGGAACAGGCGGCAGCGGAAGCGCGGGAAGCAGAAGCCCAAGCTGCTGCACAGTCAGCAGTCAGTGTGTCTGCCTCTGAACAGGAACTTCTGGCAGCATTGATCTTCTGTGAGGCGGGGAACCAGCCTTATGAGGGACAGGTTGCTGTGGGAGCAGTGGTCATGAACAGAGTGAGGAGCGGCGCTTATCCGAATACGATCACAGAAGTGATCTATCAGTCAGGACAATTCGGCCCGGCTATGACTGGGTGGCTTGACTCCGTGCTGGCAAGCGGAAGTTATACAGAATCTGCCATGCAGGCGGCAGCAGATGCTATTGCAGGAAGTAATCCTGTGGGCGACTGCCTGTATTTTGGGAATGGAAACTGGGGCCTTCAGATCGGAGATCACTACTTTCACTGAGATGCCGCAAAAAGAAAAATATGTTATTATAAAGGGGCAGTGCCGAGCGAACCGGCGCAGCCCTTTTGTTTAATAGGAAACTTCGTTTCCTATTAAACAAAACACTCCGTGGGATGCGCACTCGCGCGAATAGGAAACTTGTCGTTAAAGCGACCACGCTTGGCGCGAGAGTTCCGCAGACGGAACTCTTTGTTCTGTTTTGATAAAAAGGAATTAAAAATAACAGAGGAGAACACAATGAATATCAGAATAAAGAAATATGAAAAAACAGATATAAAAGAAGCAGCGGAAATTTGGAACGAGGTTGTGGAGGAAGGTGTGGCATTCCCGCAGACAGAGCAGCTTACACAGGAGAGCGGACATGCCTTTTTTGAAAGACAGTCTTATACAGGAATTGCTTATGATGAAGAATCCGCAAAAATCATAGGGCTGTATATTTTGCATCCCAACAACATTGGACGGTGTGGTCATATCTGCAATGCCAGTTATGCTGTCAGGTCGGATGCAAGAGGAAACCATATAGGAGAATTGCTGGTAAAACACTGTCTGCAAAAAGGCAGGGAATTGGGATTCCGCATCCTGCAGTTTAATGCGGTGGTCAGCAGCAATACATATGCTCTGCGTCTGTACAAGAAATTGGGATTTGTACGATTAGGAACGATTCCAGGCGGTTTTCTTATGAAAGACGGACATTTTGAAGATATTATTCTTCATTATCATGAATTGTAATCTTTGGAAGATAAAAAGACTGCGCATTAAGAGTCCATACAGAGGAGAGACTATGTTTAGAGATTATGGCAGATACCATTTGAGATATCGGAGGAGCAGAGTATGGACAGACATTTACCTATCAGAGATATATTTGCAAGAGAAATCCTTGATTCAAGAGGAAATCCTACCATAGAGGCTGAGGTATTGGCGGGAGAAGACATCGTGGGCAGGGCGTCAGTGCCCTCCGGGGCATCCACTGGAAAGTATGAGGCAGCGGAGCTTCGAGATAAAGAAAAACGCTATAACGGAAAAGGGGTTGAACAGGCTGTGGAAAATGTAAACAGCCGTCTTGCCCACGCAGTCATCGGGATAAATGTTTTTGATCAGCAGGAGATTGATCATGTTATGCTGCAGGAGGACCGGACAGAGGATAAAAGCAACCTCGGGGCTAATGCGCTTCTTGGGGTGTCCATGGCGGCGGCCAGGGCTGCAGCAGCAGCGCTTAAGATTCCTCTGTACCGTTATCTGGGCGGCGTCCGTGCAAAAAAGATGCCGGTTCCCATGATGAATATTTTAAACGGGGGAGCACATGCGGATAATACACTGGATATTCAGGAATTTATGATCGTTCCGGTGAAAGAAACCTCCTTTCGGGAGCGGCTGCGTGTCTGTGCGGAAGTCTATCATGAGCTGAAAGCGGTTCTTCAAAATAAAGGCTTTCACACTGCAGTTGGAGATGAGGGCGGGTTTGCGCCGGATATCGCGGATACATGGGAGGCGCTCCGCCTTTTGAGAGACGCGGTGGAGCAGGCGGGTTATCGGCTAGGACGGGATATTATGATCGCTCTGGATGTGGCGGCATCAGAACTGTATGACGCTGAGAAAAAAGCGTATGTATTTCCCGGCGAAGGAAAAGCGCAGGGGCATGAGGTGATAAGGACAACAGAGGAGATGATGGCTTATTATGAGGAGCTGCTCTCCGAGTTTCCGATCTGTTCCATTGAGGACCCTCTTGATGAGGAAGACTGGGAGGGATGGCAGCTTCTGACGCGTCAGCTGGGAAGCCGGGTGCAGCTTGTGGGGGATGACCTTTTTGTTACAAATCCGGAACGGCTGAAAAAAGGAATTGAGCTGGGGGCAGCAAATGCTGTTTTGATCAAGATCAATCAGATAGGGACGCTGACCGAGGCATTCCACACAATTCGCATTGCTCAGGAGGCCGGATATCGGACCATCATCTCTCATCGTTCAGGAGAGACTGAAGATACGATGATCGCGGATATTGCTGTGGCATTTAATGCAGGGCAGATCAAGGCAGGAGCGCCCTGCCGTTCAGAGCGGGTGGCAAAATATAATCAGTTGCTGCGGATTGAAGAACAGCTGGGGGATGAGGCAGAAGCAGACGGCGGTCCGGCCTTACACTGAAAAGGCCGGACCGCAGTGTATTTTCCTGTTTGTGTAGGGCTTGTCAAGGTTGCAAGTGGGCTTCTCGGCTGTTATACTTGTACTCAGGGACAGGCTTGGGAGAAGCATCCCGGTAACCGATAGAGCGTACAGGAGGAAGATAGAATGAATACAAGAGCAGAAAAGGCATTAGAGTATCATAAGAAAGGATATAATTGTGCGCAGGCAGTAGCCTGTTCTTTCTGTGAAGAGTTCGGAGTGGATGAAGAAACAATGTTCCGTGTTGCCGAGGGATTTGGCCTTGGGATGGGGATGATGGATATGTGCGGGGCAGTGACCGGCATGATGATGGTGATCGGTATGGAGAACAGTGTGGGAAGTCCGGATAACGGGAAACTCACGAAGGCGGATACATATAAAAAAGTCAGAGAGTATGCAGCCAGATTTAAAGACAAGAACAGTACTTATTACTGCAGGGAATTAAAAGGCACGGCCACAGGTAAACCGATCGTAAGCTGCGACCAGTGTATTCTCGATGCAGTGGCCTTGACAGAAGAGTATCTGGGCGGGGAGACGGAGGAAAAGTAGATGTATGAAAAGCTGTCGAAACGGG
The DNA here is from genome assembly GCA_944377775.1 of uncultured Mediterraneibacter sp. Taxonomy (GTDB): domain Bacteria; phylum Bacillota; class Clostridia; order Lachnospirales; family Lachnospiraceae; genus Mediterraneibacter. The sequence goes on along the minus strand of CALWFY010000046.1, from coordinate 7,421 downwards.
CACTGTACTGCATGTATGTGGCGGGAGCCATAACAGGGGCAATCATTCTGGCGGTCATTGCAGCAGTAAATTATTTTTGGATATTTCCGGAACATATTGAAGTGGGAAAGTGGATTTCCCTGATACTGGCAGTTTTGATTGTTTTTGATGTGTGCGTCAGTCCGTACTTTCGATATCACCGCTACAGATACAGCATCAATGATGAATGTATTGACATCGTGGAAGGATATTTGTTCGTCAAGCGAAATATTGTTCCCATAGAGAGGCTGCATAAGCTGCAGACAAAGAGGGGTCCTGTGGATCAGATTTTTAAAGTGGCAAAAGTGGTCGTGACAACAGGGGGCGGCGATGTGACTATAGAGTTCCTGGAGGAAGAGAAAGCGGAGCAGATTGCAGAAAAGCTGCGCAGAAGAATTAATGAGATCGTATCTGAGGAGAGAAAAAAGAGCGAGGGTACATACAGTGCAGAATAGGAAATTTCGCAATCACATTTCGATTATCATAGAGCAGACCGGAGGCGTACTGCTTGCTCTGCTTATTATCTTTATCCCGCAGTTTCTTCAGAATATCGGGGAAATTGCGGAGGCAGGCAGAGAACTGATCAGCGGCAGAGGGTTTTTGATTAATATCGGGATCGTCCTGGCGCTTCTTGCAGTTATTGGGATTCAGGTGCTGATCTGGGCAAAGACGTATATATCTATTGAGGAAAATGCGGTTATTATCGAGAAGAATACATTCAATAAGAGAAAAAATACCATCGGCATTCGAAATATTTCCAATATCAATACTGAACAGAATCTTTTGGAGATGCTTCTTGGTACTTGCAAAGTAAAATTGGACACAAACAGCCGGTCAACGGCGGACAGCACAGATGTTAAAATCGTGTTGAAGAAAGCGGATGCGCTGTGGTTTCAGCAGGAAGTGACAAGGAGGATGCAGGTATTTGCAGCGGCTGAACAGACGGATGGAGAACTTAAGGCAGAAGCGTCTGTGGTTTTAAATGTTGACCTGACAGGAGAAGCCGAAGATTTTGATATCCGCTCTGATTTCGGGGATATCCTGCAGCACGGACTGTTCTCTGTTAATATAGTCTCTCTTCTGATTCTTATTATCAGTACGTCAGTGATCGTTGGTGAGATTGTACAGATGCTGGAACAGCCGGAACTTATGAAGTCCTTTCTCGGAGCAACGGCGGGTATTGCAGTGGCGGTATTTATCGCTCTGTCTGCCCTGTGGGATATGGTGAAAGGATTTCTCAGGTATTATAATTTCAGAGCAAAAAGAAGAGGCAGTAAGATATATATCCGGTATGGCTTATTTAAAAAAGTGGGGTATACGATTCCTGTTGATAAAATACAGGCGCTCAGAATACGGCAGTCATTTGTTGCCCGGATCGGACGCAGATACATGGCGGAGATCATCAACGTGGGAATGGGAGATGACCAGGAGGAACGTAATTCCTTCCTTGTGCTGTATGCAGATGAGAAGAAGCTGGAGGAGCGTTTGTCTGTTCTGCTTCCAGAGTTTATGGAGGCGGCTGACTGCCAGGTGGAGAGACAGCCTGTTTCCGTGTGGGCAGCGTGGATGTTTCCTGCATTTGCTTATACGCTCTGTGTGACAGGCGCGGCAGCTGCGTGCGGTTTTGCTTTTGGGGCAGAAAAATACTTTCTCTTAATATGGGGCTGTGCGGCAGGGTTGGAAATACTCCTGCCTGTCTGCATGATTTTGAAGTACAGAACCGAAGGTATGAAGATGGATGAAAACTTTTTAAAACTGACCAGGGGATATTTTGGGAAAAATTATCTTGCGGTAAAATACGAAAATATCCAGTATGTGGAAATCAAGCAGAATCCTCTGGCAAGAATATGCGGTATCGGAAAGGGATATCTCCATCTGCTGGCCTCATCAGCAAATGCAGAGCAGAGAATCCCTTATTTCAGAAAGAATCTGGAGGATAAGATGAAAAGCAGGATGATTAAGCGGTAAAATCAGGGTATAATCATACTGTGAACAAGGTGAAGTGTATTTTAAAGAATCAGGTTGTAAAATTACAGATAAGGAGAGTTAAGATATGGGCATCTATGACCTTACAGCATATGAAGTGATACAAGAAAAAGACCTGTCGGATTTAAAATCCAGGGGAATTTTGATGAGACATAAAAAGAGCGGAGCCAGAGTGCTTCTCATGGAGAATGACGATGAGAACAAGGTGTTTTCAATCGGATTCCGCACGCCTCCGGCAGACAGCACCGGAGTGCCTCATATTATGGAACACTCCGTGCTCTGCGGCTCCAGGGATTTTCCGGTGAAAGACCCCTTTGTGGAACTGGTGAAAGGCTCTCTGAATACATTTTTAAATGCCATGACCTACCCGGATAAGACGGTGTATCCGGTGGCCAGCTGCAATGATACGGATTTTCAGAATCTGATGCATGTGTACATGGATGCAGTATTCTATCCCAATATTTATCAGAACGACAAGACATTCAGGCAGGAAGGCTGGAGCTATAAACTGGAGGAACCGGATGCAGACCTGACGGTGAGCGGAGTTGTGTATAATGAGATGAAAGGAGCGTTTTCTTCTCCCGAGGGTGTGCTCGACCGGGTGATCTTAAACTCTCTTTTCCCGGATACATCTTATGCCAATGAGTCCGGGGGCGATCCCGAAGTTATTCCGGAGCTGACGTATGAGCAGTTTCTTGATTTCCACCGGAAATATTATCATCCGTCCAACAGTTATATCTATCTCTATGGGGACATGGATATGGAGGAAAAGTTAAGATGGCTGGATGAAAAATATCTCTCGGATTTTGAACGGATACAGGTGGATTCTGAAATCAAGTATCAAGAGCCGTTTACCGAAATGAAAGAGATCATCCAGGAATATTCCATAGCAAGCGATGAAAATGAAGAGGGAAATACCTATCTTTCTTACAATAAAGTGATTGGAACTTCTCTGGATGAAAAACTCTATCTTGCATTCCAGATTCTGGATTATGCCCTTTTATCTGCACCGGGCGCCCCACTCAAGAAAGTACTTCTTGATGCAGGTATCGGCAAGGATATTATGGGTTCTTATGACAACGGCGTGTATCAGCCCATTTTTTCAGTTGTGTCCAAAAACGCTGACCTGGAACAGAAAGAAGAGTTTATCCGTGTGATCGAAGACACGCTGAAAGATATTGTGAAAAATGGCGTAGATAAAAAAGCCCTTCGCGCGGGTATTAACTATCATGAGTTCCGGTTTAGGGAAGCTGATTTCGGAAGTTATCCGAGAGGGCTGATGTATGGACTCCAGATGTTTGACAGCTGGCTTTACGATGAGGAAAAACCATTTATCCATATGGAAGCTATCCCTACATTTGAATTCCTGAAAAGTCAGGTGGAGACTAGATATTTTGAGGAACTGATCCAGAGACATCTGCTGGATAACACGCATGGAACAGTGGTGATCATCCGTCCGGAGCGGGGGCTCACTGCAAGGATGGACAAAGAGCAGGCTGAAAGGCTGAAAGCATATAAGGACAGTCTTACTGCAGAAGAGATCAAGAGTCTTGCGCGTTCAACAAAAGAGTTGGAGGCATATCAGGAGGAAGAATCTTCTCCCGAAGACCTGGCAAAGATTCCTGTGTTGAGAAGGCAGGATATTTCCCGTGAGATTGCGCCTGTCTACAATACGGAGACAGATGTGCAGGGTGTGAAAATGGTGCACCATGATGTGGAGACAAATGGCATCGGTTATGTGACGCTCATGTTCGATCTGTCCGGAATCAGGGAAGAACTGCTTCCTTATGTGGGAATTCTGCAGAGTGTCCTTGGCATTATTGACACTGCTGATCATGAATATGGAGAGCTGTTCAATGAGATCAATGTGCATACCGGAGGAATCGGCACATCCCTGGAACTTTATGCGGATGTAACCAAAGTAAAAGAAAAAGAGTTCCGCGCTACTTTTGAGATGAAAGGAAAAGCGCTGTATCCGAAGATGGATGTGCTCTTTGCCATGATGCGGGAGATTCTCATGGAGTCCAATCTTGAGGATGAAAAGCGTTTAAAAGAGATTCTTGCCATGCTCCGGTCAAGACTTCAGATGTCGTTCCTTTCCTCGGGACATACCACGGCGGCGCTGCGAGCGCTGTCCTATACATCTCCTATTGCCAAGTTCAAGGATGACACGGACGGCATCGGTTTCTATGAAGTAGTGAAAACAGTTGAGGAAGATTTTGAAGGACACAAGGAAGAACTGATTCGAAACTTGAAAATGATTTCGGAAAAGATATTCCGGGCAGACAATCTGATGATCAGTTATACTTCCGCCCAGGAAGGTCTGGCTCCTATGAGAAGTGCTTTTGACGTGATAAGGAGCGGACTTAATGACAGCCTGCCTTCGGGAGAGGTCAAAGGCGCGGACACGCCGTGCATCATTCACTGCCGGAAATGCAACGAAGGATTCAAGACATCTTCAAAAGTGCAGTATGTGGCGAGAGCAGGCAACTTCATTGACGGCGGCGCAGAGTACACAGGCGTGCTCCAGATATTAAAAGTTATTTTGAGTTATGATTATCTCTGGCAGAATGTCCGCGTAAAAGGCGGTGCATACGGCTGCATGAGCAATTTCAACCGGATCGGGGAAGGGTATCTGATGTCCTACCGTGATCCGAACCTTGCAAAGACAATGGACATCTATGAGAAAGTTGTCGATTACCTGGAGAACTTTGATGTAGATGACCGTGATATGAACAAATTCATCATCGGAACAATCAGCAATATCGACCGTCCCATGAATCCGGCGGCAAAGGGAAGCCGCTCCATGAATCTGTACATGAATCATGTGACAGAAGAAATGATACGCACGGAAAGAGAACAGATATTAAATGCAGACCAGAAAGACATCCGGGGGCTCTCAGGCGTGCTCCGGGCCATGTTAAACGCAGAACAGCTCTGTGTCATCGGAAGCGAGGAGAAGATCGAAGAATGCAGGGAGATGTTCGGTGAAGTGCGGACATTGAGTTAATTGTGAGATATTTTACAAAGGAGTATACATGAAAGAAAATTTTAAATCTGGTTTTGTCACCTTGATCGGCAGACCAAATGTGGGAAAATCTACCCTGATGAATCACCTGATCGGACAAAAGATAGCCATCACGTCCAACAAGCCTCAGACCACCAGAAACCGTATTCAGACCGTTTTGACTACGGAGGAGGGGCAGATTGTGTTTGTGGATACCCCCGGCATTCATAAGGCGAAAAACAAATTGGGCGAATATATGGTGAATATTGCCGAACGTTCTTTAAATGAAGTGGATGTGGTTCTCTGGCTGGTGGAGCCGTCTACATTCATCGGAGCAGGCGAACAACATATCATTGAGCAGCTGAAGAAAGTCAGAACACCGGTGATTCTTGTCATCAACAAGATTGACATGGTAAAAAAGGAAGAAGTGCTTCCTGCCATTGATATGTACAGAAAAGAATATGACTTTGCGGAGATCGTGCCCGTGTCTGCAAGAAACGGAAATAATACGGACGAGCTGGTGAAAGTCATTCTGAAATACCTGCCCTATGGACCCCAGTTTTATGATGAGGATACTGTAACAGATCAGCCGGAGCGGCAGATCGTGGCCGAGCTGATACGGGAGAAAGCGCTCCACTGCTTAAACGAAGAGATTCCCCACGGAATTGCTGTTGCCATCGACCGCATGAAGATGGAGAGAAAAGTCATGCACATTGACGCTACTATCATCTGTGAGCGGGATTCTCACAAGGGTATCATTATAGGAAAACAGGGGACAATGCTTAAGAAGATCGGCAGCACAGCCAGATATGAGATCGAGCGCCTGCTGGACTGCCGGGTGAATTTAAAGCTGTGGGTGAAAGTGCAGAAGAACTGGCGAGACAGCGACTATCTGATGAAGAATTTCGGATATCGGGAAGATGAATAAAAGCAGGCTGCTGTAAAAATGCGTATGTTTATTGTCTGTCAAGGTGTTTGCAGCTAAAATAATATGGTATTTTTTACGCAGTATAGTGTCCTGTGAATCGGAGAACCTAATTCTTAACAGGAAATGTTTCCCGGCTCCCTGGCGGAGCAGGAGGCAGCACGGAAGAAGAGGTGGACCGATGAAAGAAACATACTGGACTCAGTTTATGGCGACGGGAAGTGTGGCAGATTATTTGAACTACAAGATGGTAGAGAAAAGCGCTGCCGACACGAAATGTGATAAGAACGGAACGAAAAACAGTCGGACAGAGCAGAAAAATCAATCTGCCAAAGGAAAGACTCAGGGAAGAAAGGGATAATGTGAATCAGATCGTGCTGACCGGCATGGTGCTCTCTACCATGCCGGTGGGGGAATATGACCGGAGAGTGGTCATACTGACAAAAGAACAGGGCAAAGTATCTGCGTTCGCAAAAGGAGCGCGGCGTCCGAACAGTCCTCTGGTGGGAGCTGTGAACCCGTTTTCTTTCGGGGAGTTCACCCTGTATGAGGGCCGGACTTCCTATACCATTCAGTCCGCCAGTATTTCCAACTATTTTGCGGAATTAAGGGAGGACATGGTGGGAGCCTATTATGGATTTTATTTTCTGGAGTTTGCGGATTATTATACGAAAGAGTTTAATGACGAGAGGGAGATGTTAAAGCTTTTGTACCAGACGCTGCGTGCGCTTTTAAATCCCCATATTCCCAATCTGCTCATCCGTTACATATTTGAGCTGAAAGCTCTGACCATCAACGGACAGGCGCCTCAGGTGTTTCAATGTATTGTGTGCGGGGCAACGGACAGACCTGTTGTGTTCAGTGCGGTGAAAGGCGGACTCGTGTGCGGTGAGTGCAGCAGGGATGTGATAGACGGGATTGTGCTGGACAATTCGGCTTTATATAGCATGCAATATATAGAGTCCAGCAGTATTGAGAAATTATATACATTTACAGTGACGGATAAAGTGATGAATGAACTTGGGAGAGTCATGGACCGGCTTATGGAACTGTATGTGGGAAAGCATTTTAAGTCGCTGGAGATACTGGAGACGCTGCTGTAAATGCCTTGAAAAATGCGGGTATACCCGTTATAATAAGTACCAATGTGAAAAAAAGAATGTGAGGAACATAATTATGGTTGAAAAGACAATGGATAAAATCGTGGCGCTTGCCAAATCAAGAGGATTCGTATACCCGGGTTCTGAAATTTATGGCGGGCTTGCAAACACATGGGATTACGGTAATCTCGGCGTGGAGCTTAAGAACAATGTAAAAAAGGCATGGTGGAAAAAGTTCGTGCAGGAAAATCCTTATAATGTAGGTGTTGACTGTGCGATCCTGATGAATCCCCAGACATGGGTGGCGTCCGGGCATCTGGGCGGGTTCAGCGATCCGCTGATGGACTGTAAAGAGTGCCATGAGCGTTTTCGCGCAGATAAGCTG
>CALWFY010000045.1 GCA_944377775.1 uncultured Mediterraneibacter sp. | reverse complement strand
CCGGATGTGAGGGAAAGCTATCAGGAGCGGTTCCGCTATATTTTAGTGGATGAGTATCAGGATACAAATACTGTGCAGTTTAAACTGGTGAGCCTGCTGGCAGGGAAATACCGGAACCTGTGCGTTGTGGGTGATGATGATCAGTCTATCTATAAATTCCGGGGAGCGAATATCCGCAACATTCTTGACTTTGAAAAAGAGTTCCCGGATGCGCGGGTGATCAAACTGGAGCAGAATTACCGGTCCACGGAAAATATTTTAAATGCGGCAAACAGTGTGATTCGAAACAACAAAGGACGTAAGGATAAAACGCTGTGGACGGACAATGGAGAAGGAGAGAAAATCTGCCTGAAACAGTTTGACACAGGTTATGATGAAGCAGGGTTTATCGCGGAGGATATTAAAAAGAGTGTCAATGAGGGCGCGGCTTACAACGATCATGCTATCCTCTACAGGACAAATGCGCAGTCCCGTCTTTTTGAGGAAAAGTTTGTTGCCATGAATATTCCCTATAAAATCGTAGGCGGGATCAATTTTTATTCCCGCAGGGAGATCAAGGATATTCTGGCGTACTTAAAAACCATTGACAACGGACAGGATGATCTGGCGGTGCGCAGGATCATCAATGTGCCAAAGAGGGGAATCGGACTGACAACAATCAACAGAGTCCAGGAATCGGCGGCTGAGAGAGGCATTGGATTTTATGAGGCGCTTCTTGCGCCGGATCTTATTGCCGGCGTGGGAAGGAGCGCTTCAAAACTGGATTCTTTTGCTGCATTGATTGAATATTTCAAAGGGCAGGCAGAGAAGGAGAGTTTAACGGACCTGCTCAATGAGATTATCGAGAAAACAGGATATATTGAAAGCCTGGATGCAGATGATCCGGAAGAAGCTGAGGCAAGGATACAGAATATTGACGAGCTTGTAAGCAAAGCGGCAGCTTATGAGGAGGATTGTGCTGATCGGGATGAGGCGGCAAGTTTAAGCGGATTTTTGGAGGAAGTCGCTTTGGTGGCCGATATTGACAGTCTGGATGAAAACCAGGATTATGTAGTGCTCATGACGCTGCACAGTGCCAAAGGGCTGGAGTTCCCCCGGGTTTATCTGGCGGGGATGGAGGACGGTCTGTTCCCAAGCTACATGACTGTTACCGGGGATGACCCGGAGGAGCTGGAGGAGGAACGCAGACTCTGTTATGTGGGAATTACCCGTGCAGAACAGAAACTGACACTTACCTGTGCTCACCGGAGAATGGTGAGAGGGGATATGCAGTATAATAAAATGTCGCGGTTTATCAAAGAGATTCCCATGGAACTTCTGGAGACCGGCGGAGGGAAGAGCTCGGGCGGCGACTGGCTGGCATGGAATACGGAAGAAGATTCCATGGAGCAGGCGAGTGGCCGGGGAAATTCCGTTTATGCTAATGCCAGAGCTGCTTTCCGGGCCAAACCGTACGCTTCTTCGGGAATTTCCGGCGCGGCTGACAGGGTGCCCTTTTCCGCGCTTCAGAAAGGCAGTCAGCTCACAGCAGGAAAAGGAGGAACTCTCTCTTACGGAGTGGGCGACAGGGTTCGTCATGTAAAATTCGGTGAAGGTACTGTACTGGATATCAAAGAAGGCGGACGGGATAAAGAAGTGACTGTGGAGTTCGATAATGCGGGCATAAGAAAAATGTTTGCCATGTTTGCAAAGCTGGTGAAGATTTAAAGATTTATCCATAAATTAGTAGTAATCTCAAAATCTCAGTGGTATAATAGTCAGAAAGGAATCTCTGTCCCAGGGGCAGGGAAAGGACGTGTATTATGAATAAGATAGAAGAGATTATTGCTGAATCAAAATTGAGTGAGCTTCTGCATAAAAATGAAGCAGAAAAGCAGAAAAATACAGTTGTGTGGGTGCTTGCGATCATCGGTGCTGTGGCAGCGGTTGCAGCAATCGCATATGCGGTGTACCGTTTCTTTACACCGGATTATCTGGAAGATTTTGAAGATGATTTCGATGACGATTTTGATGACTACTTCAATGAAGATGACCAGGTATAATCTGTTCGACAAGTGATAAAAAAAGTATGCAGGCGGGATACGGTGTGAACTGTACCCTGCCTGTTTTGTCGTGAGGAGTTTGTATCCGGTGATCATTGTGGAAAGTATTCGGAAATTTGGAGGAAAAGATGAAAAAAGGGCAGATATTTGAGGGCGTTATAGAAAGGGTGGATTTCCCCAACAAAGGGATTGTATATGTTCCCGAAGAGGACAGGCAGGTGATTGTCAAGAACGGTATCCCCGGGCAGAAAGTCCGTTTTGTGGTCAATAAGTTTAAGAGGGGGAATGCAGAGGGACGGCTTCTTGAAGTCCTGGAAAAATCGCCGCTGGAGACAAGAGAACCTGTGTGCAGTATTTTTCCGGCATGCGGCGGCTGCATGTATCAGACCATGCCGTATGAAGAACAGATGAAGATGAAGGAAGGGCAGATACGCAGGATTATGGATGAGGCTGTGGCAGGTCCTTATGTCTTTGAGGGAGTAAAGGCAAGCCCGAAAGAATTTGCCTACCGCAACAAAATGGAATTTTCTTTTGGGGATGAATATAAGGACGGGCCTCTTTCGCTGGGCCTCCACAAAAAGGGGAGTACATATGATGTACTCACTGCCGCTGACTGCCGTCTGGTTCATGAGGATATGAACAAGATTCTGGTCTGCGTGCTGGAATATTTCCGGGAGAGAAATATCAGTTATTATAAAAAGATGCAGCATACAGGATATCTGAGACATCTTCTTCTGAGACGAGGCGATACAACAGGAGAGATACTGGTGAACCTGGTGACAACTACCCAGGAAGAACATGACCTTGTTCCACTGACCGAAGCTCTCAGGAGCCTGAAGCTGGAAGGAGAGATTGTGGGAATTCTGCATATTCTGAATGATTCTCTCTCTGATGTGGTGAAAAGTGATGAGACGCGCATCCTGTATGGGCAGGATTATTTCTACGAGAAACTGCTTGGCCTGGAGTTTAAGATTACACCGTTTTCATTCTTCCAGCCAAACTCAAAAGGGGCGGAAGTGCTCTATGAGACAGTGAGAGAATATATAGGCGATATCCGGGATATGACGGTGTTTGATCTGTTCAGCGGTACGGGAACCATTGCTCAGGTGCTGGCGCCCGTGGCAAAACAGGTCATTGGCGTGGAGATTGTCGAGGAGGCAGTTGAAGCGGCAAAGGGAAATGCTGACAGAAACGGACTTACCAACTGTAAATTCATAGCAGGCGATGTATTTCAGGTGCTGGATGACATTGCGGAAAAGCCGGATGTGATCGTGCTGGATCCTCCCAGAGACGGGATACACCCCAAGGCGCTGCCGAAGATATTGGACTATGGGGTGGAAAGAATCGTGTATATTTCATGCAAGATGACAAGTCTGGCGAGAGATTTGGAAATGATGCAGATGAGAGGATACCGGGTGGAGAAGATGACGGCGGTGGATCAGTTCTGCGAGACAGTGCACTGTGAGGTGGTGACACAGCTGTCTCTTACAAAGGAGAAGTAATTATAGTCGCTTCGATATTGGAGGCAGGGTTGAAATTGGATTTTGACACCGCCACGGATGACTTGGTCAGACATTCCCCTAATAGGAACGGCGAGCGTTCGTTCTTATAACTGACCTAAAAAATGGAGGATACAATGGAGTATTTAGCGCATATTGATGGAGAACGAAAACAAACCAACAAAGAACATTTGTGTGGGACTGCGTTGCTTGCAGGGGATTTTGCGGAGCGCTTTGGAAAGCGGGATTGGGGATATTGCTGTGGGATGCTCCATGACATCGGAAAGTATTCTGCAGCATTTCAAGAAAAAATTCAAAATGGCAGTAATAAACGAGTAGATCACTCTACAGCAGGCGCCCAGGTATGTTCTGAAAAGGGCGATATGTACGGGTTTATGAGTTATTGTATTGCGGGACATCATTCTGGGCTTCCTGATCGGGGAAGTTCTTCTGATGTGGGAAATGCTCCTACATTAGAGGGGAGAAAAAATAAGAAAATTGAGGATTATAATGCCTATAAAAATGAAATTCAGGTTCCGGAAGTAAAAACATTTCCATTTGGCGAAAAGGAAACACCGAATACTGATTTTTCGATGAGTATGTTTATTAGGATGATATACTCCTGCTTGGTGGATGCAGATTTTCTCGATACGGAAAGATTCATGAAGAGGGGGCAAACTCAAAGAGAATCAGGTGAAGCCATAGAAATCCTTTTGGAGAAGTTAGAAAAGCATGTGGCAGGCTGGCTGACAAATGAAGATATGGAAACGGTAAATGGGAGAAGAACGGAGATTTTAAAGAATTGTTTTGCATGTGGGGAAATGGAACGAGGATTGTTTCAACTTACTGTACCAACGGGAGGTGGGAAAACGATTGCATCTCTGGCGTTTGCGTTGCGGCATGCTGCAAACAATGACATGGATCGTGTGATCTATGTTATCCCTTATACAAGCATTATTGAGCAAAATGCAGAAGTATTCCGCAGGATTCTGGGAGAACAGAATGTATTGGAGAATCACTGTAATGTTGATTATGAAAGTTCAGAAGAATTGAAACCTATGCAGCTTGCATCGGAAAACTGGGATAAACCTGTGGTAGTGACGACAAACGTACAATTTTTTGAATCTTTGTTTGCAAACAAGTCTTCCAAATGCAGAAAGTTACACAATATGACTAACAGTGTCATTGTCTTCGATGAAGCCCAGATGCTGCCAACTGATTATCTGAAGCCGTGTATTGCAGCTATGGAAGAACTTGTAAGTAATTTTCATTCCAGCATTGTACTTTGTACTGCGACACAGCCGGCTTTGAAATCTTTCTTCAGAAGTAAAATGCCGGTTACAGAACTTTGCCCAAGAGTAGATGAACAGTTTTGCTTTTTTGAAAGGGTGACCTATCAGAATATTGGTACGATTTCCGAGGAAGTATTGATTGAAAAGCTCGCAGGAGAGCATCAGGCGCTGTGCATTGTAAACACAAAGAAAAGAGCACAGACGCTTTACCAGAAAATGAGAGGGGACGGAGTGTTTCATCTGTCTACCACTATGTATCCAAAGCACAGGAGAAGAATTTTAGAAAAAATTAGGAGAACATTGAAAAACAATGAGAAGTGTATTCTGATTTCCACTAGCCTTGTTGAAGCAGGTGTTGACTTGGATTTTTGTACGGTATATAGGCAGTTAGCCGGAGTGGACTCTATGATTCAGGCGGCCGGAAGATGCAATAGAGAAGGAAAGCGAGAGATAAAAGATAGTTTCGCTTTTATATTTCAGTTTAAAGAAAAAGAGAATATTCCGGGGCAGCAGCTTCAGATTGATGTGTCAAAAATGCTGCTCGCGGGAGGTGAGGATATTTCATCTCTGCGTGGGATAGAGAAATATTTTACAGAACTGTATCATTTCCGGGGAGAAAGTCTAGATAAAAAGAAGATTCTTGAAGAATTTAAGGATAAAAGATATAATTTTGCTAAAGTCGGACAGTTATTTAAGCTGATCGAGGAGAATACAATAACCATATTCGTAAGTAAAGAAGATGAGGCAAGAGAACTTTTGTGTCGGATAGAATGTCAGGGTTATACAAAGGCGGGTATGCGAAAGGCAGGACAGTATTGTGTGCAGTTGTATGAAAATGAGATTAAAAAACTTCAGGGAGCAGGGATGTTAAAACCGGTTTCTGAAGATATAAAAGATTTTTATGAACTTATCAATAAAGAACAGTATACGGATGATATGGGACTAGACTTGGAGATTGAGTCTGGAAGAGCAATAATGATGTAAGATCGGGAAAGGCGTAAAAGTAAACAAAACTTTTGCGCCTTTCCTGTTTAGCAACTTATTGCAAACCTTATTATTTCAATCCACAGGTTTATCTCCTGACTGAGAAAAGTATATCAGATGTATGAAACAAATTCAATAATGATTGCAATATATAATATTCAATAAAGTGTTTAATAACAGGATATAAAATGTGTTGCATTTCTTTATAAAGAGCGTTATATTAGCAGTATAAGGTAGTGTGTATTGATTGATAAAGGAAAGGAGTATATATGATTCTATATCATGGAAGCAGGGAAATTGTGGAATATCCGGAAATAAGGAAAGCTAAATATAATAAGGATTTTTATTTTGGCTTCTATTGTACTTGTTTTAAAGAACAGGCAGAACGATGGGCAGCGCGTTACGGCGAAAATGGATACTTAAATATGTACGAATATATTCCGAATGAGCGATTAAAATATCTCATATTTGACGAAATGACAGAAGGCTGGCTGGACTTTATCGTTGCCTGCCGAAGTGGGGAGTCACATGAATATGACATAGTGGAGGGACCTATGGCAGATGATACGATTTATAATTATGTTCAAAACTATATGGATGGGAAAATTTCAAGGACGGCGTTTTGGGAACTGGCAAGATTTAAATATCCAACACATCAAATTAGTTTTCATACGATTTGTGGTCTTGATACATTGAAATTTATAGGAAGTGAGGTTGTGTATGGGAACAAAAAATAATAATGCACTTTTTTTTACATGCAGTTTGATTGAATATATTGGACGCGATATCAGAAGAACAAGAAGAAAAGTCACAGATTTTTTAGGGAAAAATAGGATTAAAAGAATTTATGAGTATTCGGATGTTTTTCATTGTGAACCGATTGAAAAAATAGCTGCAGAATTTATTGAAGAAGCGGGAATGACGAAAGGAAATTTTGATAATGTGAGTGAGTGCAAATATACGGTACCAGGATATTGGGATATTGGTGAAGTATATGAAAGGCTGATTGAAGATATGTTTGATGATGAAAAGATTATAGATGGGATATGGGAAGTATATCATTCGTGGATAGATGAGCAGATTTCTAACTATAATACAGACTTTTATTATCAGACGAGAGATTATATAGCAGAGTGCTACAAGAAAGGAGTGATTTTATAAATGGAGCAAAGGAGGGAGGTTGAGCGATGGGAGTAGGTGTTAAGGTCAGAGTATGGGGAAATTATGCTCTATTCAGCCGGCCGGAGATGAAGGTGGAAAGATGTTCCTATGACGTTATGACCCCATCAGCGGCAAGAGGAATTGTGGAAGCCATATACTGGCATCCTGGCCTGCGATGGGTGATTGACAAAATCTATGTAGTAAATCCGATCAGCTTTACCAGTGTGCGGCGTAATGAAGTGAAGAGCAAAATATCGGCAAGAAATGTGCTTCAGGTTTATAATGGGGCAGATAAACCGCTGTATATAAGCAGTAAAGCGGAAATTGTCCAGAGAGCTTCTTTGATTCTCAGAGATGTGGAATATGTGATTGAAGCGCATTTTGAGATGACAGAGCGCGCTAATGAGTCAGATAACCCGGGGAAATTTAAAGATATTATTATGAGACGATTAAGAAAAGGGGAATGTTTCCATACGCCATACTTCGGATGTAGAGAATTTCCGGCAAATTTCTGCTTGTGTGAAGACGAAGAAATCAAAACAGTATATGCTGATGTGGAAGAAAAAGATTTAGGATTTATGCTTTTTGATATGGATTACTCGGATACCAACAATATTCAGCCTATGTTTTTTAGAGCAGTTATGAGGCGCGGTGTTCTGAATTTGAGAGACTGTGAGGTGATACGATGATCTTACAGGCATTGGCAGAGTATTATGAAAATCTTGCAAAACAGGAAAAAGTGGATCGGATGGGATGGTGCAAGGCAAAAGTTTCCTATGGAATTAACCTGTCACAAGACGGGCGTGTTCAGGGAATCATTTTTTTAAAAAAAGAGGAAGAAAGAGGAAAGAAGAAAGCATGGGTTCCTCAGCAGATTAAAGTCCCAGAAATGGTAACGCGATCATCCGGCATCTCAGCGAATTTCTTGTGTGATAACTCAAAATATATGTTGGGGATTGACGCAAATGGGACTAATCAAAGAGTTCTTGACTGTTTTGAAGCAGCAAGAAAAAAACACTTGTCACTGCTTGATGGAATAGAGGGCGAGATGGCGCGGGCAGTCCGGCTTTTTTTCGAGACATGGAATCCGCGGGAAGCTTCCGAATGTGAAGAAATCCGGGAAAATTGGGAAGAAATCACAGGAGGAGGCAATTTGGTTTTCTGCATGGACGGGAAATATGCACAGGAAGATGAGTTTATAGCAGAATCTTGGGAAAATGAAAGGAATACTTTGTCGGAATCAGAGAAAGAGCAGATAGGCATCTGCCTTGTGTCAGGGAAAAAGACGGAAATTTCCAGAATCCATAAAACAATTAAGGGAGTTCCCGGAGCACAGTCAAGTGGCGCGGCGCTGGTTTCTTTTAATGCTCCGGCATTTGAATCTTATGGGAAAGAACAAAGTTATAATGCTCCGGTCGGGAAATATGCGGAGTTCGCTTACACTACGGCTTTGAATTATCTTCTCAATCAGAGAGAATATACATTTCAGCTTGGAGATTCTATGATCTTGTCGTGGGCACAAAGCGCCCAGCCAGAATATCAGGCGGCATTTTTTGAATCCGCAGATCCCAAACAGGATAATCAGAAAGAAATTAAAGGAATATTTGAAAATTTGAAAAAAGACAGACCGATTCAAATTGGTAATATTTCTTTAAATCCAGAACAGAAATTTTATATTTTATCGCTGGCTCCCAATGCAGCCAGACTTTCTGTGCGTTTTTTCTATCAGGATTCTTTTGGGAATATTCTCAGAAATCTGTCTGAACATTATGAGAGAATGTCAATTGTGAAGCCTTCTTGGGTGGATAAGGAGTATCTAGGCATCAGGGATATGCTATGGGAGACTGTAAACCAGAATTCAAAGGATAAATCACCTGTTCCTAATATGGCTACATTTGTTTTACAGGCGATTCTGTCCGGAAGCAGGTATCCGGCAAGCCTTTACACGAATGTGCTGATTCGTATTCGTGCAGAGCAGGGGCGTGTTACATGGGGGAGAGCAGGAGTTATAAAAGCGTATCTGATACAAAATGATCACTGGAAGGAAGGAGAAAATTATATGGGATTGAATGAAGAAAGCAGGGAGACAGCCTATGTGTTGGGAAGGTTGTTTTCTATACTGGAGTCGATTCAGGCAGAGGCGAATCCGGGAATCAAAGCGACGATCCGCGATCGTTATTTTAATTCGGCGTGTGCGACACCTGCATCAATTTTTCCAGTATTAGTGAAACTGAAAAATAATCATATAAAAAAACTGGAGAGGGATAAGGGCAGTGCAAAACCATATTACGAGAAATTACTGACTGAGATTATGGAAAAACTGGATGAATATCCAAGGAGGCTGTCTCTGGAAGAACAAGGGAAATTCATTCTTGGATATTATCATCAGGTACAGAAAAAGTACGAGAAAAGGGAGGAAAAGTAGATGAGCGAAGTGATTAAAAACAGATATGAATTTGTGGTGCTGTTTGATGTGGAAAACGGAAATCCGAATGGAGATCCAGATGCAGGAAATATGCCGCGAATCGACCCGGAGAGTGGCCTTGGTCTTGTGACAGATGTGTGTTTGAAACGGAAAATCAGAAATTATGTGGAGATGGTAAAAGAGGACAAAAAGGGATATCAAATTTACATTAAAGAAGATGTGCCACTGAACAGGAGTGACAGGGAAGCTTGCGTTAGTCTGGGAATTGAGGAAACAGAGGATAAAAAAGTAACAGAAGAATTAAAAAAATTGAAGAAAAGCGATCCGGATGCGGATATTAAATTAAGAGATTATATGTGCAGTAACTTCTATGATATTCGTACTTTTGGAGCTGTTATGACGACTTTCGTGAAAGCATCATTAAATTGCGGACAGGTGAGAGGCCCGGTGCAGATCGGCTTTGCAAGGAGCATTGACCCTATCATCAGTCAGGAAGTGACAATCACCCGAGTAGCGATTACCACAGAAAAGGATGCAGAAAATAAGAGTACAGAGATGGGACGGAAGAGTATCGTTCCTTACGGATTATACCGTGCGGAAGGATATGTATCGGCAAATCTTGCCCGCAAGGTGACAGGATTTTCAGAAGAAGATTTGGAACTTCTATGGGAGGCTATTATTAATATGTTTGAAAATGATCACTCTGCCGCAAGAGGCAAAATGGCAGTCCGGGAACTGATTGTATTTAAGCACAGCAGGGAATTAGGAGACTGTCCGGCATATAAATTATTTGATGCGGTGGAAATAAAGAAAAATGAAGGTGTTGATTATCCGAGAAAGTACCAGGATTACACAGTTTCAGTTCATGAAGAAAGTATCCCGGAGACAGTGGAAGTAAAAAGGATGGTATGATGGAATATCCGGAAGATAATTATTTGATGATTTCAGGAATTCAGCATTTTAAATTCTGCCGGAGGCAGTGGGCTTTGATACATATTGAACAGCAGTGGGCGGAAAATGCCCACACTGTCACCGGTGAACTGATGCATAAAAAAGTGCATGATCCTTCTCTTAAGGAAACAAGAAAAGACCTTATAATCGCCAGAGCGCTGCCGGTTGCCTCGCGGGAATTAGGTGTCAGCGGCGAGTGTGATTTGGTAGAATTCCATAAATGTGAGGATGGAATAAGGCTGCATGGTCACCGTGCATTGTATTCGGTCTATCCGGTTGAGTATAAAAAAGGAAAGCCGAAACTGTCTGAAGAAGATAAATTACAGCTTGCGGCGCAGGCTATGTGTTTAGAAGAAATGTTTTCTACACGGGTGCCGGAGGGAGCAATATTTTATGGTGAGACAAGACGGCGCGAGGTAGTTAATATTACGGAAAAACTTAAAAATGAAGTGAGAAGTATGTTCCGTGAAATGCACGATTATTATACGAGGAAATATACGCCAAAGGTGAAATACAGTAAGTCCTGTAATGCTTGTTCACTCAGGGATATTTGTCTGCCCGAATTGGGAAAAACCATTTCCGTGAAAACATATATTGATCAGATGTTGCAGGAAGATGAGGCAGCTATTAGGTTTTAACAAGGGGAAGAAGAATGAAAAAGTTGTTAAATACATTATATATTACTTCTGAAAACAGTTATTTATCTCTGGATGGCGAAAATGTGGTTGTTTTTGAAGAACAGAAAGAGATAGGAAGAGTGCCGTTACATAATTTGGAAGGAATTGTTTCTTTTGGCTATCGAGGGACAAGCCCGGCTTTGATGGGAGCGTGTGCGCAGAGGTCTGTTTCCTTGTGTTATCTTACACCTCAGGGGAAATTTCTGGCGCGTGTCTCAGGAAAAGTAAAGGGAAATGTGCTGCTGAGGGAACAGCAGTATAACAGCAAAAATGATGAGCAGATTAGCCTAGGGATCGCGAAAAATTGTATTATTGGAAAAGTGTATAATGCCAGGTGGGTATTGGAACGTGCGGTGAGAGATCATGCTTTGCAGATTGATGTAGATAAGGTGAAAAAGGCATCTGCTTTTTTGAAAGATGCATTGGAACGAATTCAGAACGCTGCATCTAAAGACCAACTCAGAGGGTATGAGGGCGAGGCTGCAAGTATTTATTTCGGAGTGTTTGATCAGCTTATTTTGCAACAGAAAAAGGATTTTGCCTTTTCGGGAAGAAATAAAAGACCACCTCTTGATAATGTAAATGCATTGTTATCCTTTGTATATACGCTATTGACAAACAGCATTACTTCTGCATTGGAAAGTGTGGGACTGGATCCTTATGTGGGTTATCTTCATACGGATCGACCGGGCAGGGTATCATTGTCTTTAGATATGGTAGAAGAACTAAGGGCAATTCTTGCTGACAGGTTTGTTTTAACTCTGATCAATAAAAAAATTGTCAGTGGAAAGAACTTTTCGGTGAAAGAAAATGGTGCTGTAATGATGGATGATGAGTTGAGGAAAAAAGTGCTTACAGAGTGGCAGAATAAGAAAAAGGAACTTATTACACATCCATATTTGAAGGAAAAAGTGGAGTGGGGAATGGTTCCGTATGTGCAAGCAATGCTGCTTGCAAGATATTTAAGAGGTGATCTGGATGGCTATCCGGTATTTCTTTGGAAGTAGATAAAATGATGCTTTATAAAATGTTATAAATCTATGGAAGGCAGGAGGCGAGTGGATGCTTGTGTTGATTACCTATGATGTAAATACAGAGACAGATGCGGGGAAGAAACGGCTGAGGAAAGTGGCAAAACAATGCACAAATTATGGGAGAAGAGTGCAGAATTCAGTATTTGAGTGTATTCTGGATAATGCTCAGTGTATTACTCTGAAATCAATATTGATGGATATTATTGATGAAAATGTTGATAGTCTGCGGTTTTATTATTTAGGAAATAAATACCAGACGAAAGTTGAACACATGGGCGTTGACAGAGGCGTGCCAGTGGATGGTACATTAATCTTATAATGGGATATATCGCTGAAAACAGAAGGGTGCGAATAGGAAACAAACATAAAAATACAGGGGGATTCGCACTGGGAAATCTGCACAAAAAGAAAGAAGTTATAGGAGAAAGTCAGGAGTAAAATAAAAAGAGAAATATAAAAAGAAAATAATTTGTTGATTTTATCTGAAAATATGAAGGCTTTTTTGGATAAAATTGCGGTCGCTCCCCTCGTGGGAGCGTGGGTTGAAATTCCAAAAAGTGTAAGAGGGAATATCCCTCCTACACGTCGCTCCCCTCGTGGGAGCGTGGGTTGAAATATTCGGGGTTCAAGTCCCCTAGACAGCTTCTTTTGTCGCTCCCCTC
>CALWFY010000044.1 GCA_944377775.1 uncultured Mediterraneibacter sp. | reverse complement strand
AAAAGACGGTTGCCATGTTAAAGTCCGATATGGATGACATGGAAGAAGAGGTCAGCCGGGTAAAAAGTTCCCGGACAGCGTGCTATAATGTGATCGACGAGATTCATGAGAAGCTGAGAAAAGCGTCTGTCCTTGAAAACACGGCTAAAATGAATGTAGAACAGACAAAGGTACGCCGTGAGGAGGCAAAACAGAGATGTGCCGGCTATGTTCTGGAACAGGAAAAATTAGAGAGAGAGCTGGGAGAGATACAGGACAATGAAGACTCCATCCAGATGGAACTCGAAGCCTCAGAGAACCTGGAGCGGGAGCTCAATGTAAAAATCGAGGAACTTCAGAAACGTCTTGAGGAGGAGCGCCAGGCAGAGAGCGTTCAAATGAAGCGGTCTGAAGAAGTTCATCTAGCTCTTGCCGCACTGGAGCAGCAAAATGATTTCATCGTGGAAAATATCTCCCGTGTGGAGGAGGAGATCGAGAAATTCCAGGCTGAGCTGCAGGAACTTGATTCTAATAAAGATAATGCTTCAGAAGAAATACGGGAAAAAGAGGAGCAGATACAGGAACTCCGAAAGACCATAGAGGATTCGGGAGAGTTGTTTGAAGAAATCAAAGAGGAAATACAAAAGCAGACACAGAAGCGGGAGGAACTGAACCAGAAGCATAAAGATTTCCTGAGAATGAGAGAGGAACTGTCAAAGCATATCTCCGCACTGGACAAAGAGTGTTTCCGCCTAAACAGCCAGAAAGAGTCCTATGAGGCAGCGTCTGAGAAACAGATGAATTATATGTGGGAGGAGTATGAACTCACCTACAATCATGCCATGAAGCTTCGGGATCATAACCTGACAGACCTGGCGTACATGAAACGTCAGATACAGACGTTAAAAAATGAAATACGGAAACTGGGAACCGTCAATGTGAACGCTATTGAAGATTTCAAAAATGTTTCCGAGCGTTATACATTCTTAAAGAGCCAGCATGACGACCTGGTGGAGGCTGAGGCAACTCTCGTCCAGATCATAGAAGAACTTGATACTGCCATGAGAAAACAGTTTTCAGAGCAGTTTTCCAGGATCTCTGAAGAATTTAACCTTGTGTTCCGTCAGCTCTTCGGAGGAGGAAAAGGAACACTTGAACTGATGGAGGATGAGGATATTCTGGAGGCGGGAATCCGTATCATCGCACAGAAAAAAAAAAAAAAACTGCAGAATATGATGCAGCTTTCCGGAGGTGAAAAAGCGCTGACTGCGATTTCGCTTTTATTTGCAATCCAGAATTTAAGGCCGTCCCCGTTCTGTCTGCTGGATGAGATCGAGGCGGCTCTTGACGATAACAATGTAACACGTTTTGCGCAGTATCTGCACAAACTGACAAAGAGCACTCAGTTTATTGTCATTACCCACAGAAGGGGAACCATGGCGTCTGCAGACCGTCTGTACGGGATCACCATGCAGGAGAAGGGCGTATCCACCCTTGTGTCAGTGGACCTTCTGGAAAATGAACTGGATAAATAATAAAGAGGTGTCAGAATGGAAGAAAAACAGGGATTTTTTAAACGGCTTGTCTCAGGGCTGGCAAAGACGCGAGACAACATTGTGTCCGGAATGGACAGTATCTTTCACGGGTTTTCCAAAATTGATGAAGATTTCTATGAGGAGCTTGAGGAAACCCTCATCATGGGAGATTTGGGTGTGCGCGCCACCATGGAAATTCTGGAGGATTTAAGAGAAAAGGTGGATGAACAGCACCTGAAAGAGCCTGTGGAGTGCAGACAGCTTTTGATCGACAGCATCAAAGAACAGATGGATGTAGGGGAGACTGCTTATGAGTTTGAGAACCGCACCTCTGTGGTGTTTGTGATCGGGGTGAACGGGGTCGGAAAGACGACCACTATTGGAAAGCTGGCCGGGAAACTGAAAGATCAGGGGAAGCGGGTGGTGCTGGCAGCAGCAGATACATTCCGAGCAGCAGCCGGCGAGCAGCTTAAAGAATGGGCAAACCGCGCCGGAGTTGATATGATCGGCGGACAGGAGGGGGCTGACCCGGCTGCCGTCATCTATGATGCGGTTGCTGCGGCAAAGGCGAGAAAAGCGGATGTTCTTCTGTGCGATACAGCAGGGCGGCTTCACAATAAGAAGAATCTGATGGAAGAGTTAAAGAAGATTAACCGCGTGATCGACAGGGAATATCCGGAGGCGTTTCGTGAGACGCTGGTCGTGCTGGATGCCACGACCGGACAGAATGCACTGGCTCAGGCCAGGGAATTCAATGAGGCGGCGGATATCACGGGCGTGATATTGACCAAGATGGACGGTACCGCAAAGGGCGGAATCGCGGTTGCAATTCAGGCGGAACTTGGGATTCCGGTCAAATATATCGGGGTGGGAGAGACGATTGATGATCTCCAGAAATTTAATTCGGATGAATTTGTAAACGCACTGTTTTACACTGGAGAAGAACTTACGGCAGGTGAAGAATAAAGTCCTGATCAGAAAGAAGGAAAATAAGATGATGACATTGGAAAAATTCGAGGAAGCAAGTGAACTGGTAAAAAAGGTGACGAATCCTACCAAGCTTATATTCAGCGATTATTTAAGTGCTCAGACCGGAGGAAAGATATATTTAAAACCCGAGAACATGCAGCACACCGGGGCATATAAAATACGCGGCGCATATTATAAGATCAGTACACTCACAGAGGAAGAAAGAAAGAGAGGACTCATCACTGCGTCAGCCGGCAACCACGCCCAGGGAGTCGCGTTCGCGGCACAGCAGTTCGGATGTAAAGCAGTCATTGTCATGCCCACGGTCACACCCCTTATTAAAGTGAACCGAACAAAGAGTTATGGGGCGGAAGTCGTTCTCCATGGAGATGTATATGACGATGCTTATGAATATGCATGTCAGCTTGCTGAGAAAGAGGGATATACTTTCGTTCATCCGTTTAATGATCTGGATGTGGCAGCCGGTCAGGGAAGCATTGCCATGGAGATCGTGCAGGAGCTTCCGACAGTAGATTATATCCTTGTACCCATCGGCGGAGGCGGCCTGATCTCGGGCATTTCCACTCTGGCGAAAATGCTTAACCCGAAGATCAAAGTGGTCGGAGTGGAGCCGACAGAGGCAGCGAGCATGAGCGCAGCACTCAGAGAAGGAAAAGTCGTAGAGCTTGAGAGCGCCAATACCATTGCTGACGGAACAGCAGTGAAGGCAGTGGGAGACCAGGTGCTGCCTTATGTGCAGGAGAATGTGGATGATATCCTTCTTGTAGAGGATGATGAACTGATCGGCGCATTTCTTGATATGGTGGAAAATCACAAGATGATCGTGGAAAATTCTGGACTTCTTACTGTGGCAGCATTAAAGCAGCTGGACTGCAAAGGGAAGAAAGTGGTCTGCATATTAAGCGGCGGGAACATGGATGTAATTACTATGTCTTCCATCGTGCAGCACGGTCTGATCCAAAGAGACCGAATCTTCTCAGTGTCAGTCCTTCTTCCTGATAAACCGGGCGAGCTGGTTCGGGTGGCAAAGACGATTGCAGACGAGCAGGGAAATGTAATCAAGCTGGAGCATAATCAGTTTGTAAGTACGAACAGAAATGCAGCCGTGGAGCTTCGAATCACCATGGAAGCTTTTGGGACAGAGCACAAGCATCGGATACTGGATGCGCTGGAGAGACAGGGATTCAGACCGAAACTGATTGGTGCAAAGCTGTACTAGAAAGCAAACCTGCTTCAAAAGAGCAGTGAAATACAATTTTGAAACAGAAGCTCAGTCCGGGAAAGGAGCCGCATATGGAGAGAAGGATTCCGAGAGCAGGGGAAATCTACAGACATTTTAAAGGGAAAAAGTACAAGGTTCTTTCTATTGCCACCTGTACGGAGACAGGTGAGGATATGGTGATTTTTGAGAGTGTTGAAGAAGGAGATAAAAATGTGTATGCCAGCTTTCTGGAGGCATTTTTAAGTCCTGTTGATACGAAAAAATATCCCCAGGCAGACCAGGGATACCGATTTATGCTTTGCCGCGACATGCAGGAGAGCTCTGCAGCCAGACTGCGCAGGCAGGGAAGCAGGACCGCGCTGATCTTACAGTTTCTCGAGCTGGAGGAGGATGAGGACAGGCTGCGGTTTCTCCAGAGTCATCAGACTCAGATCGACAGCCGGTTCCTGACTGCCGCGGCAGAGAGTATGGAATTTGTGGAGAACGGAGAATCTGTTGAAGAACGATTCGCCGCCCTGGTGCGGTTTCTCAGGACAAAGATAAAATACGAGAGTGGAAGGCTCAGATAAAGGAATGCTGCAAAATACATCTTTCTGGCATAGATAAACAACTGATAGTATTTTAAATTTTATTTTCTATAATATGATATCCGCAGAACTATGACTGCATCGCGGCTTCGGGCCGCTGCGCTCTACGAGCCGCTCATGCAGCATACTCCTGCGGATATCGTATGTTATGGAAACTAAAATTTCAAATACTTTCAGCTGTTGATCGGTATAAGAAATGTTATATTTTCTCACCTCTTGCCCGTTTCTCAAGAAGTGCGCGGATTCTTTCTGTCGGATTCAGCACGGATCCGATAGTGACATCATGATTCAGAGAATCAATGATCAGAGCAAGGAATTTACTCATATCCGCTTTTACGAAGTATGGCTTTTCATACAGTTCCGGCGGGAGATAAGTCAGGTTTGTGGTAATGACTTTGTGGATATATCCTTTTTCGTAGTATTCGTCAAACTTGTCAAACCCGCCTGTGAAAAGTCCGAATGTAGTACATACGAAGACGCGTCCCGCCTTCCTTTCTTTGAGCTGTTTTGCAACATCCAGCATACTTCCGCCGGAGGAACTCATATCGTCCACGACGATCACATCTTTGCCGTTTACATCATCCCCGAGAAATTCATGGGCCACGATCGGATTTTTTCCGTTGACGATCGTAGAATAGTCGCGGCGTTTATAAAACATACCCATATCCACGCCCAGAATGTTGGAGAAGTATACTGCGCGGTGCATGGCTCCTTCGTCCGGGCTGATGATCAT
>CALWFY010000043.1 GCA_944377775.1 uncultured Mediterraneibacter sp. | reverse complement strand
TCCACATCCATCATGGTATACGCATATTCTCCCCGGCTCTTGTTCGTCATAAGAGAGATATTGATTCCCCTCTCAGCCATAAGACTTGTAAACTGACCGAGCATGTTCGGGATATTCCTGTGAAGGATCGTAACCCTTGGGGAATCTCCCTTTGCTCCCATATCACAGTCCGGGAAGTTGACGGAGTTGGCTATGTTTCCGTTTTCAAGAAAATCTTTTACCTCCTCAGCCGCCATTTTAGCGCAATTATCTTCGGACTCCTCGGTGGAAGCTCCAAGATGAGGAATAACGATGGCACCTTTCACGCCCACGATCTCTTTTGTGGGAAAATCCGTCACATAACAGCGCACTTTCCCAGACACAAGGGCGTCCACAATATCTTCCTGATTCACCAGCACGTCTCTGGCGAAATTTAAAATAACAACACCCTCTTTCATGAGGCTGATGGCATTTTTATCAATCATGCCCTTCGTATCCTCAAGAGCAGGAACATGTACTGTGATATAGTCGCACTCCTTGTAAATCTCATCCGCAGTCCTGGCATGACAGATGCTGCGGGACAGCCGCCACGCGGAGTCCACGGACACATACGGGTCATATCCGTAGACTTCCATGCCGAGGCTGATAGCTGCATTTGCCACAAGAACACCGATGGCTCCAAGCCCGATCACTCCTAATTTCTTTCCCTGCAGTTCGGTCCCTGCAAATGCCTTTTTCTTTTTCTCAGTGATCTTGGCGATATCGCCGTCTTCCTCGTACTCCTGCACCCAGTTAATACCGCCGATGATATCTCTGGCAGCCAGCAGCATGCCTGCGATCACCAGCTCTTTTACACCGTTTGCATTGGCTCCCGGCGTATTGAATACCACAATTCCTTCGCCTGCGCAGCGGTCCAGCGGAATATTATTCACTCCTGCTCCCGCGCGGGCGATGACTTTCAATTTTTTTGAGAACTCCATCTCATGCATTTTCGCGCTTCGCACAAGAATGGCGTCCGCTTCTTCTGCATTTTCTGTGCTTACATATTTTTCATCCAGTTGTTCCAGTCCCATCCGGGAAATTAGATTCAGGCAGTGATATCTGAACATCTTACTGATTCTCCTCCTCAAACTTCTTCATAAACCCGACAAGTGCCTCAACGCCTTCATAAGGCATTGCATTGTAGATGCTGGCGCGCATTCCGCCAACGCTTCTGTGTCCTTTCAAGTTCTCAAGCCCCGCCTCTTTTGCCTCTTTGACAAATTTGGCATCAAGCTGCGCGTCCCCGGTCACAAAGGGCACATTCATCAAAGAGCGGTCTTTTTTCTCCACTGTTCCTTTAAACAGTCTGCTCTGATCGAGAAAATCATAGAGGACTTTTGCCTTTTTCTCATTCTTTTCTTTCATGGCCTCAAGTCCGCCCTGAGCTTTGATCCATTTAAACACCTTGCCGCATATATAGATGCCATATGCAGAAGGCGTATTGTAAAGAGATTTTGCATCCGCATGAGTCTTATAAGTAAGCATGGTGGGTGTGCCGGGAAGCACATCCTCAGTAATCAAATCCTCCCTGATGATCACGATCACTACGCCTGCGGGGCCAATATTCTTCTGAACGCCGCCGTAAATAATCCCGTACTTTGTCACATCAACAGGTTCGGAGAGGAAACATGAAGACACGTCAGCCACAAGCGTCTTGCCTTTTGTATCAGGCAGCTCTTTGAATTTTGTCCCATAAATCGTATTATTCTCACAGATATATACATAGTCTGCATCCTCGGATACAGGCAAGTCTGAGCAGTCCGGGATATAAGAAAAAGTTTTATCCTCGGAGGAAGCGATCCGATTCACTTTCCCGTATTTTTCCGCCTCTTTTGCAGCTTTTTTCGCCCACTGTCCCGTGATAATATAATCAGCGGACCGGGTTTTCATCAGATTCATGGGAATCATGGCGAACTGCTGGGAAGCGCCGCCCTGGAGAAACAATACTTTATAATTGTCCGGAATGTTCATCAGGCCTCTTAAATCCTGTTCCGCCTCAGTGATGATCTCCTCAAATGCCTTGGAGCGATGACTCATCTCCATCACGGACATGCCGGTCCCCTTATAGTCCAGCATTTCCTCTGCCGCCTCTCTTAAGACCTCTTCCGGCAGCACGGCCGGTCCGGCTGAAAAATTGTACACTCTGCTCATTTCTCTTACCTCCTGTTCATAATAATGCCTTTTTGTTCCATCTCTTATAAAACACGATCACTTTGTCATATCTTCCTCGTCAAACGCCTCGCTGATCGCCGCACCGGGCGCCACCATAGGCCATACTTTATCATCACTGTCAATCTGACAGTCAATGACCACCGGCCTGTTCAGAGTCAGCGCCTTTGCAAACGCCTCTTTAAATTCCTCCTGCGACTCTGCCCGGATTCCCTCTGCACCCATGGCCTGCGCCAATTTTACAAAATCCACTGCGTCTCTTAACACTGTGGCGGAATATCTCTCATCATAGAAAAGGTCCTGCCACTGGCGTACCATTCCGAGCACATGATTATCGACAACCACTTCAATGATCGGAATATTATGCCTTACCGCTGTCGCGATCTCGTTCATGTTCATACGAAAACATCCGTCTCCCGCAATATTTACCACTGTCTTATCCGGGCATCCGATCTTTGCCCCAAGCGAAGCTCCCAGACCGTATCCCATGGTTCCAAGTCCTCCGGAAGTGAGAAGGGTTCTCGGTTTTGTATATTTATAATACTGTGCCGTCCACATCTGATGCTGTCCCACTTCTGTGACAATCAGGGCATCTCCTTTTGTCTGACGGTAAATCTCCTCCACGATAAACGGTCCTGTGAGCGCATCCGGATGAAATTTAAGCGGATATTTTTCCTTGTACGACTGAATTTTCTCTATCCACAAAGAGTGATCCTGCTGTTTTAGATGCTTATTCAGTATTTTAAGCACCTCTTTGATATCTCCGATCAGTTCCTCTGAAACGAGAATATTCTTATTGATCTCCGCGGGATCAATGTCAATCTGAAGAATCTTTGCATTTTTCGCAAACGTCTCTGTATTTCCTGTAACACGGTCGCTGAATCTGGCGCCCACAACCACAAGAAGATCACACTCGCTGACTCCGTAATTAGAGGCTTTTGTCCCGTGCATTCCCAGCATTCCGGTATAGCGTGGGTCTGTTCCCGGGAAAGCGCCCTTTCCCATAAGAGAATCTGTAACCGGAGCGTCCAGACGATCCACAAACTCCATCAGTTCTCTGCTTGCGCCGGAGAGCACTGCCCCTCCTCCCACGAACACGAAAGGACGCTCTGAAGCCTCCAGCATGGATACAGCGTTTGCAAACCTCTTTTCATTCATATGAGTATGGTCCGGAATATATTTCCCCAGCTCTTCTTTCTGGTATTCTGTCACAGCTGCCGTGATGTCTTTCGGTATATCCACGAGCACGGGACCCGGTCTTCCCGTTCTGGCGATGCGAAAAGCCTTGCGTATGGTCTCTGCCAGTTTTGTCACATCTTTTACGATAAAACTGTATTTCGTGATGGGCATTGTAATTCCCGCGATATCTATCTCCTGAAAACTGTCCTTTCCAAGAAGGGAAACACCCACATTGCAGGTGATCGCCACGACCGGAATGGAATCCATATACGCTGTGGCGATCCCGGTGACAAGGTTCGTTGCTCCCGGTCCGCTGGTGGCCAGACATACCCCCACTTTTCCCGTGGCCCGGGCATACCCGTCCGCCGCATGAGCTGCTCCCTGCTCATGGGAAGTCAGGATATGGCGGATTTCATGTCTGTGTTTGTACAGCTCATCATATACATTTAAGATTGCACCGCCCGGATATCCGAACACGGTATCCACACCCTGCTCTTTCAAACATTCGATTACTATTTCTGCTCCGTTTAACTGCATTATGTACTTCCTCCGGTATCTCCAAATAACCTCCCAAAATCCTTACTTACTCTCTCCCGGGATTTCCAGAATCGCTCCACGGTTTCCTGATGTCACCATGGACGCATATCTTGCCAGATACCCGGTCTTTACCTTTGGCTCTCTCGGCTGCCACCGTGCCTTCCTTCTGGCCATCTCTTCATCAGATATATCAACATCCAGCGTAAGTTCCGGAATATTAATCTTGATAATGTCTCCCTCTTCCACAAGAGCGATCGGGCCTCCCACTGCTGCCTCCGGTGACACATGTCCTATGGAAGCTCCTCTGGATGCCCCGCTGAACCGTCCATCCGTGATCAGCGCCACCGTAGAGCCAAGGCCATATCCGGCAATCGCGGATGTGGGATTCAGCATCTCCCTCATTCCCGGTCCGCCCTTTGGTCCTTCGTAACGTATGACAATCACATCTCCCGGATTGATCTTGCCGGTCTTGATTGCCTCGGTTGCCTCTTCATCACTCTCAAAGATTCTTGCCGGTCCTTGGTGTACAAGCATCTCGTCACAGACTGCAGAGCGTTTTACCACACTGCCTCCCGGGGCAAGATTTCCCTTGAGAACAGCCAGGCCTCCGGTTTCGCTGTACGGGTTGTCAATCGGACGAATAACCTCAGGATTTTTATTGACACATCCCGCAATATTCTCTCCCACTGTCTTTCCTGTCACAGTCATGCAGTCCGTGTGGAGAAGGCCTTTCTTATTCAGCTCGTTCATGACCGCATACACACCGCCTGCCTCGTCTAAATCTTCTATATAAGTGTGTCCCGCGGGGGCAAGATGACAGAGGTTCGGGGTCTTTTCGCTGATTGCATTGGCAAAATCAATCTCAAAATCCATGCCGATCTCATGGGCAATCGCAGGGAGGTGAAGCATACTATTTGTGGAACATCCAAGAGCCATATCCACTGTCAGTGCATTTAAAATTGCATCCTCAGTCATAATATCTCTCGGACGGATATTCTTCCTCACCAGTTCCATCACCTGCATGCCCGCATGTTTTGCAAGCTGCAGTCTTGCCGAGTACACGGCCGGGATGGTTCCATTTCCTTTTAATCCCATTCCCAGCGCCTCTGTCAGACAGTTCATACTGTTGGCAGTGTACATGCCGGAACAGGAACCACATGTAGGACATGCCTTGTTCTCATATTCACAGAGTTCCTCATCATCAATTTTCCCTGCCGCATGAGCGCCCACTGCCTCAAACATGCTGGAAAGGCTGGTCTTCTCCCCTTTCACATGTCCGGCCAGCATGGGGCCGCCGCTGACAAAAACAGTCGGAATATTCACTCTTGCCGCAGCCATGAGAAGTCCGGGCACATTCTTGTCACAGTTGGGAATCATCACAAGTCCGTCAAACTGATGCGCCATAGCAAGCGCCTCTGTAGAGTCCGCGATCAAATCTCTGGTCACAAGAGAATATTTCATCCCGATGTGCCCCATAGCGATGCCGTCGCACACTGCGATGGCCGGAACCATGATCGGTGTCCCCCCCGCCATTGCAACTCCTATCTTCACCGCCTCTGTAATCTTATCAAGATTCATATGGCCCGGCACGATCTCATTATAAGAGCTGACCACACCGATGAGCGGACGCTCCAATTCTTCCTGAGTCATTCCAAGAGCGTTAAACAGGGAGCGGTGGGGCGCCTGCTGTACTCCCTTTGTCACTGTATCACTTCTCATAAGTCATTCCTCACTTTCTGAATTGATATATTCACAGATTCTGCTGCCCATCTCTTTTGTCCCAACCTGTGTTTTTCCCTCGGACATGATATCCGCCGTGCGGTATCCGTCCTTTAATGCAAGAGACACCGCCCGCTCAATGGCATCCGCCTCTGTATCCAGATCAAAAGAATATCTCAGCATCATTGCTGCAGACAGGATCGTGGCAATGGGATTGGCGATTCCTTTTCCCGCAATGTCCGGCGCGCTTCCGCCGCTGGGCTCATACAGGCCGAACTTTGTGTCATTTAAGCTGGCGCTCGAGAGCATCCCGATGGAACCGGTCACCATGCTCGCCTCGTCTGAAAGAATATCTCCGAACATGTTCTCCGTCAGAATCACGTCAAACTGAGCCGGGTCTTTTACCAGCTGCATGGCACAGTTGTCAACCAGCATATGCTCCAGTGTAACTTCCGGATAATCTGCGGCCACTTCCTCCACAACCTTTCTCCAAAGCCTGGAAGAATCCAGCACATTCGCCTTGTCTACGCTGGTCACTTTCCTGCGCCGCTTCATGGCGATATCAAATCCCCGTTTTGCAATCCTTCGGATTTCTTCCTCGCTGTATGTAAGCTCATCCTTTGCCACAAGCACGCCGTCCACTTTCTCTGTGCTCCGCTTTCCAAAATACAGCCCCCCGGTGAGTTCCCGCATAATCATCATATCAAATCCCTTATCCGCGATTTCCTCTTTCAGCGGGCACGCACCTTTCAGTTCTTCGTAAAGCACTGCCGGACGCAGGTTTGCAAACAGGTTCAGCCCTTTGCGAAGCTGCAAAAGTCCTGCTTCCGGACGTTTGGAGGGTTCCAGCTGATACCAGGGAGACGTCTTGGCATCTCCTCCGATGGATCCCATCAACACTGCATCACTTCTCTTTGCTTCTTCAAGCGTTTCCTCTGTAAGCGGCACTCCGTTTACATCAATGGATGCACCTCCCATCAAAAGCTGGGTATAAGAAAAGGAATGGCCGTACACCGCCGCGATCCTGTCAAGGACTTTCAAAGCCTCGTCCACGATCTCAGGGCCAATTCCATCCCCTTTTATCACTCCGATCTTCATCTCCATAGCCGTTCTTCCCTTCAAAGTAAAATGTTATTACTAACTATACCGCATTTCCTGGCGTGTTTCAAGTAGTTAGGGTATAAAAATAGAGGGCGCTCTGATTTTCGGCCTTTCCCGTAAAACAAAAACCGGAGGGAACCCGTTGCTTCATTCCAGGTCCTCTCCGGTCTTGATTTCATTTCCCATAAATCTTACTCTGCATTCGGCTTCTCGATCTGTGCGATCGCAGCTTTCTGCATCGGAATACGGCAGTTCTTGTTATTTCCGAATTCAACGATCACATCTTCATCTGTAATGTCGATAATGACTCCGTAAAATCCGCTTGTCGTCAGAGCTGTATCTCCCACTTCCATGGAGGCGAGCATCGCCTGAATCCGTTTCTGCTCTTTCTTCTGCGGACGCATAAGAAGAAACCACATCAGACCGATGACTACCACCCAAAGAACAACCATGCTTATTAATTCGCTACCCATAATGATATTTCCTCCTGATATTCTTTACAATAAAGTACTATACACAAAAATTTTCAAGTCTTCAAGTATCTTTTATAAAAATTCACTTAAGACTTACTTTCCCGCCATCATGCCATCCAGCTTTCTCTTCTTGTAAGCCTTATATTCTCCCGCCTCGATCGCATCGCGTATCTCTTCCATCATCGTATTATAAAAATACAGATTATGCAGAACGCACAGCCTCATGCCGAGCATCTCTTTTGCCTTGAGGAGGTGCCGGATATAAGCACGGCTGTAGCTTCTGCACGCCGGACAGCTGCATCCTTCTTCTATCGGACGCTCGTCCAGCTCGTATTTTGCATTGAACAGATTCAGTTTCCCGTGATTTGTATACACATGTCCGTGCCGTCCGTTTCTTGTGGGGTACACACAGTCAAAGAAATCCACGCCCCGGTCCACTGCCTCAAGAATATTTGCCGGGGTTCCCACTCCCATCAGGTAAGTCGGTTTATTTTCCGGCAGGTGCGGAACAACCGCATCCAGTATCCGGTACATTTCCTCATGGCTCTCGCCCACAGCCAGCCCTCCGACAGCATAACCGTCCAAATCAAGCTCTGTGATCTGCTGTGCGTGGGCCACCCGGATATCCTCATAAACTCCGCCCTGATTGATGCCGAAAAGCATCTGATGCGGATTGATGGTATCCGGCAGGGAATTTAGCCTTGCCATCTCGTCCTTGCAGCGCTTCAGCCAGCGGGTTGTGCGCTCCACAGAACCTGAAATGTATTTTTTATCCGCCACGCTGGAGGGACATTCATCAAATGCCATGGCGATTGTGGACGCAAGATTCGACTGTATCTGCATGCTCTCCTCTGGTCCCATGAAAATTTTATGGCCGTCAACATGGGAATGGAAATGCACGCCCTCCTCCTTGATTTTTCTAAGGGACGCCAGAGAAAACACCTGAAATCCACCGGAGTCAGTAAGGATGGGTCTGTCCCAGTTCATAAAGCGGTGCAGCCCGCCCATTTTCTTCACGACATCATCCCCGGGTCTCACATGGAGATGGTATGTATTAGACAGCTCTACCTGCGTCTTTATCTCTCTTAGATCATCTGTTGAAACAGCGCCCTTTATGGCTGCCGCCGTTCCCACATTCATAAATACCGGCGTCTCTATCGTCCCGTGGACCGTTGTAAAACGTCCCCGCTTTGCCTTGCCGTCTTTTTTTAACAGTTCATACATAAAAATTCAACCTCTTAGTAATGAAGTACAACCGGTGTTCCCGCACTGATCATTCCGAACAGCGTTCCCGCATCGCCAAGCGACATGTTCACGCATCCGTGGGAACCGATGGACTGATACAGGTTTCCGCCGAATCCCGGCTGCCATGTAGCATCATGGAATCCATGTCCCTGGTAAGTAAACGGCATCCAGTAAGATACAGGCGTCCTGTAGATGGGTTCTCCTGTCTCCGGGTCTTTTTCCCCTACCAGCGTCGCGTTCCGCTGAGTATAGAGAATGGAATATACTCCTGCCGGAGTTGCTCTGTCCGGCGTCGGAAGTCCGGTGACCACGTTCGCCTGGAAAGCGACTGACCCCTCCACAATGTACCACATATACTGTGCGGACAGATCAACTTCAATATAAGTCGTCCCCCAGTCCTGGGCAGAATGAGAAGCAGCAGTCTGAACATAAGCAGGCTCTCTTTCAGACACTTCCCCGTTCTTAACGCTGTTGATCAGGTTCTGTGTCTCTGTCTCTTCATCTATGGACCAGCCATATGTCCCGCCGGATACATCCACAGTCTTTCCGCTGGGACTTGTGATTGTCCTTGTGCTCCCGACCGTATCATATGTCTTTCCGAACTCTCTCATCCACTCTCTGACTGCCTCTTCATTGAGTGTCGTCTGCATATTTTCGTCATAAGTAAGCCATGTGGAAATCAGCGCCTTGTCCACGACCACGTTCTCCGTCATGGTGTAAGTAATGCTTGCTTTGCAGTACTCATTCATCGCATCACATGCCGCCTGTACTTCCGGAGACTCGGATGTATATTTTGGCATTTTATAACACTCTTCTTCAAGCATGTCCAGCTCCGGACGGAATTCTGTGATGTATGTTTTAATCTTTTCCGTCAATACTTCCATGTTGACAGCTGTTCCGTACACCTCAGGCTCCACCACAAATGATTCCCCGTCAAACTTAGGGTATGCGGAGGCCGGTTCCGTCTGTTCCTGTACAACCGCCTGAATAGACTGTATCTTCTCCTCCAGCGCCGCCTCATCATAATCCACCTGCACGGTCACATCTCTGCTGGACCTGGAAAAAAGCGAGGTCACCCACAAAAGGGGATTCTGCTCTTTGAGCGCATCCTTTACCCCGGAATTTTCCTCATAGACCAGAGATATCTCCGAGCCCTTGATCACATCTGTCTCATTGTTCAGTTCAAGCAGGGTGAGTTCATAGTCTTTTACCTGCTCTTTTAAATAATCCTCCACAACAGCTGCGGATTTTCCCGAAAAATCTTTCCCGTTTACAGTCGTATTTATAAAGAAATGTCCGATAAAAAACGCGGAAATGCCCAAATAGATCACAACAAGTCCGCCCACAATGCTCCCTGCGATGATCCATGGCTTTTTCCCCATACTTTTCTTTTCTTTTTTCTTTCTGCCGCGGCGTCTTCTGCGGCTTTTATTTCCACTGTTCTGTTCCTCCGGCTCTTCTTCCGCAAAGTCATTTTCTTCCATATCCTCGGATTCCAGTATCGCATCCTCTTCCGAGACTGTCTCTGCCGCAGTTTCTTCAGTATGTACGTCGGTTTCAGGTTCCTGTTCTTCCCATTCTTCGACGTCCTCAAATGTGTCGTCATTCAAAATTTCTATTTCTTCCTGATGTATATCCGCCTGTCTTTTTTTATTTTTTTTACTCATCGGTTATCCATCGCTCTCCTTTACATTATTACGGCAACATTATAGTACGAAAGTATCAAAAAGTACAGAAAATTCTCGCCTATTAACAAAAACTTAAAAAGTATTTAAGAACTGCCGCGCCAAAGTCTCTGAAAGTATGAAGACTCCATAGATTAGACCCGGAAAACAAGAAAAAAGTTGCATTTTTCTTGTCAAAAAAGCAGATCATCCTATATAATTATAGCGATTATAATGTTTTTACTCGATTTATCTTCAGTAAAATGCACATATCAAAACATTCCATTCCAAAGAGGAACAGAAAGGAGTTTAACTGTTATGAGCGGTTCATCATTTGGCTCAATATTTCGCATCACTACATGGGGAGAATCCCATGGTCCGGGCATAGGCGTGGTAATCGACGGGTGTCCCGCAGGACTTTCCATCTCGGAAGAAGATATCCAGAAATATCTGGACCGCCGGAAACCGGGACAAAGCAAGTACACAACCAAACGGAACGAATCAGACCAGGTAGAAATCCTATCAGGCGTGTTCGAAGGAAAAACCACAGGGACTCCCATCTCTCTTATGGTGCGCAGCCAGGATCAGCGTCCCAAAGATTATGGCAATCTTGCTTCTATCTTCCGTCCGGGGCACGCAGACTATACATTCACAGAAAAATATGGGTTTCGAGACTACCGCGGCGGCGGCCGTTCCTCCGGACGCGAGACCATCGGACGCACTGCCGCAGGCGCTGTCGCTTCCCTGCTCTTAAAAGAGCTTAATATCCATGTGTGCGCCTACACAAAATCCATCGGCCCATTTACCATAGACGAAAAAGATTACCGCAT
The DNA here is from genome assembly GCA_944377775.1 of uncultured Mediterraneibacter sp. Taxonomy (GTDB): domain Bacteria; phylum Bacillota; class Clostridia; order Lachnospirales; family Lachnospiraceae; genus Mediterraneibacter. The sequence continues at coordinate 1,881 of CALWFY010000043.1, read as the reverse complement.
GTCTGAAATCCGTGAAAACGCTCTCTATATGCCTGGAAATGCTGTGGCAGAACAGGCGGGTGAATACATCTCCTCCCTTATGGCAGAAAATGACTCCTGCGGAGGCGTGATCGAATGTATTGCCAGCGGGCTTCCGACAGGGCTTGGCGAACCTGTTTTCGACAAACTGGACGCCCTTCTCGCCCATGCCGTCATGTCCATAGGAGCTGTAAAAGGTGTGGAGATCGGGGACGGATTCGCTGCCGCCGCATCCACGGGAAGCACAAACAATGATCCCTTTGTCACTGCAAATGGTACTGTTTGCAAACAGACTAACCACTCCGGCGGTGTGCTCGGAGGGATGAGCGACGGATCAGCACTTATTCTGCGTGCTGCCATAAAACCAACTTCCTCCATTGCAAAACCTCAGCAGACAGTCAATACCTCAGGCGAAGATATGCAGATTTCAATTCACGGAAGACATGATCCTGTCATTGTCCCGCGGGCTGTGGTCGTGGTAGAAGCCATGACAGCCATCACTCTGGCAGACCTTCTGCTTCAGAATATGTCTGCAAACATGACTCATATCAAAAAGATTTATGAAACATAATATTGAAAACGTAAAAATCCCCTGGGGCAGTGTTTTTCATCTGTCCCGGGGGATTTCTTTTCTGTTTATTTAAAATATTTTACTCCTGATTCGAAAATCTTCATATCCTGTTCGCCGTAGATATTGATGGCTACAGAATCACCGCGGCGCTCAGAGTGAGCCATCTTTCCTAACACGCGGCCGTCCGGACTTGTGATTCCTTCGACAGCACAGTAAGAGCCATTTATGTTCCACTCCTCATCCATACTGATCCTTCCCTCCGGATCACAGTACTGAGTCGCCACCTGACCGTTCGCAAACAGCCGTTCAATCCATTCTTTGCTTGCCACAAAGCGTCCCTCTCCGTGAGATGCCGGATTTGTGTACACTCCTCCGAGCTGAGCTTCCGAAAGCCACGGGGATTTGTTTGTCACAACTTTTGTATACACCATCTTCGAGATATGCCGTCCGATCGTGTTGTATGTGAGCGTAGGTGAATCCTCCGTCTGCCCTGTGATCTCTCCGTACGGAACCAGGCCCAGTTTGATCAGCGCCTGGAAGCCGTTGCAGATACCCAGAGCCAACCCGTCTCTCTCTTTAAGAAGTTTTTCTACTGCTTCTCTGATCTTCGCATTCTGGAAAGCGGTCGCAAAGAACTTGGCAGAACCATCCGGCTCGTCTCCTGCGCTGAATCCGCCCGGGAACATAATCATCTGCGCCTGTCCGATCGCTTTTTCAAACTCTGATACAGAAGAACGGATATCCTCTGCATCAAGATTGCGAAATACTTTTGTGATCACTTTCGCGCCCGCGCGCTCAAATGCCCGCGCGCTGTCATACTCGCAGTTCGTCCCAGGAAATACAGGGATGAACACTGTTGGCTGTCCGATCTTGTGGGAACAGATATGGATATCGGAAGTGTTATACAGCTTCTCCTCCACGGGTTCATCTGCACTCTCCCCGGACTTTGTGGCAAACACTCTTTCAAGAGTCTTTGTCCATGCATCCAGAGCCTCATCCATGCTGATCTGTGTATTTCCATATTCAAACATCTGCCGGTCTGTAACCTCACCGATTACCGTATAACCGATCTGCAGGTTTGCAGTCTGTCCGTCCTCCACTTCCGCAATAATATCACCGAAAGCTGGAGCAAACAGTTCTCCTCCGTCCAGACTGTGCTCGATCTTTACGCCCATATGATTCCCAAAAGCCATCTTGCTCACTGCCGCGATCACTCCGTGGCGGTCAAGCGCATAAGCAGAAACGATCCTGCCGGCTCTGATATCCTCTGTAAACTTCCCGTACTGATCCAT
>CALWFY010000042.1 GCA_944377775.1 uncultured Mediterraneibacter sp. | reverse complement strand
ATAAAACGCCTTCAACCGGAGATGACCTGCCGTTAGTGGAGATCGTCTTTCTGTTGTGCGCATGCATAAGCCTCATTACGATATTACAGGTAAGAAATAAAATCCTAAAAGAAAAATAGAGAACAGGCATTCTCTGTTACAACAACTGTTATTATAATAAAGGTGTTCCAAAACGGAGCACCTTTATTTTTTGAAATTATTTACAGAGTCTGTGACTTAATGAACTTTTCGCACTGATATCCGTCACCCCTTCGCCTGTATTCGGATGTATCTGCGAATAAACCATATCCAAAAAAATACTGCCATTACTGCAATGCAGACCATCTTTAAAAATTTCTCAGAAACCCTGCCAACCAGGTTGTCCACCACGGGCGCGATTACATAGGTAACTGCCAGCCCTCCGATACCGAACACCAGCAGACCCTCGGCACAGATTCTGCCGTTTAAGTTCAAAAAATATCCGCCAGAAAACCTCGCCAGCCGGTCAGCGTGTTTTTTTGTTTCGGAGCGTTTTCTATTACAGAGAGCCCGTCTGCATACTTTTCTCTTATAAGCTGTTCCTCTGGTTTTTCATAGAGATATCTGTCATACAAGAGGTCCGCATCCGGTATTTTCTTCTCCTGTGCCAGGGCCCGCAGCTGTGCATAATACTGTGTAAACGCCGCCGTCTTATACGGATTCTCAGCCACTTTTTTACTCGAAGCAGAAATACAAATCTCTGAGCCGTAACCCGCTTATAGTAAAGTCCTTCCAGAAAAACCCTCCGTATGACCACGGGAAACACATTCTGCACAAGAAACCAGAACAAAAATATAAGCAGAGCCCCAAACACGATCAGGATCAGCACGCCCGCATTTTCAGAACCGGTAACAGATGCAACAGCAGCTACTGCCGTCACAATAATGGAACCCGAGCTGACCTGATTGACAATACCGGAAAATACGCCCCGCGTACGGCCGAACGCGGGGTTTCCCTCCTCTGCGTGTTCGATGGCGTTCTCCTTGATCCGTCCGCCTTTTCTCTCATTCAAATGCTGCTTTATCCTGTAGTATACGGCAGTTACAGACATAAGGCAAGTTCGGCAGGGCTTCTCTTGAAAACAAAAAAGCCCGAAAATCAATGATTTTCGGACTTTTTAAGAGGCGCAGACGAGATTTGAACTCGTGAATCAGGGTGTTGCAGACCCACGCCTTACCACTTGGCTACTGCGCCATCTGACCCCGACGGGAATCGAACCCGTGTTACCGCCGTGAAAGGGCGATGTCTTAACCGCTTGACCACGGGGCCATAAAGCGGCCGCTGCTTTTCGCAGTGACCGTTCTTTATATTAACACACAGGGAATATAAATGCAAGCACTTTTTTCTATAGATGCCAGTATTGCATTCTTTCTTTAAACATCGTAGTCTTCTTTTACAAACGGGATATCAAATGCTTTCATCGCTTCCTCAAGCTGGGCAGCATCTTTCGGTCCGTAGAGCGGTGCACATGCAAAGTCCTGCTGCCCGAAAAATCCCATGACAACCTGGGATACCGTCGCCTCATATTTTCTACAGAGTTCGATCACACGCTCTGCTGCTTTCACATTTCCGTCCGTATAATAGGGGCTTCCGGCCACAGCGTCAGCTCCCCCGGCTGCATATTTGTGGAAAAAGCCACTGCACACGCCCATGTATGGCATGAGCAGATTACCCGGATTGTCTCTGTGGTACTGCTGCATCTCTGCATCCGTTCCGTCCCATGTAAGCCCTGCATTGACTGTACCAAGTCCAAACGGAAATATAGTGATATCAGTATCCGGTATTGTAATCATCTTTGGCATAATTCTCCTCCTCTGTGGGCAGTAATCCTGCCGCTCTCCCGCTCTTAGAATTTGGATTTATTATATCAAAATTCAGCTTCTGATACCACACATATTTTGAACAAAGCGAACCGTTCTGTCTCAACCATGACGTTTTCTGTCCATGATCTTACAGAAGATAATCGCCACCCCTGTGCTGACCATTGTGGCCACAATTCCCGCCCCCACAATGGCCGCTGGATTCACACTTCCGTACTGGCTGCGGTATGCAATCACATTCACAGGGATGAGCTGGAGCGAGGATATGTTGAGAATCAAAAACGTACACATCTCATTGCTGGCAATCCCCTTTTTCCTCACCGGACCGGGAGCTGCGCCTCTGCGCCTGTCATCCTCCAGCTTTGCCAGTTCTTCCATAGCCTTTAACCCCGCCGGGGTAGCCGCCCAGCCCAGTCCGAGAAAATTGGCAATAAAATTTGTCATGATATGCTCTCCTGCCTTATGCCCCTTCGGGATTGCGGGAAAAAGAAAGCGGATAAGGGGCCGCAGTTTTTCCGATGCCATGCGGATGATGCCCGCTTTTGACGCGATCTCCATCATTCCCGTCCAAAATGCCATCACCCCAATCATGGTGATGCAAAGGGTCACCGCCTCTTTTGACGAATCCAATGCAGCATTGGTGATATCCTGCATTTTCCCATTGAATGCACCGAACAGGATACCCACAAGAATCATCCCCGCCCATAGATAGTTCAACATACCTCTCCCTCCATCTTAAATCAGCCCCATACATTACTGTTCCGTCATTGTCCACATATAGTCTTCCACGATCTCAAACGGAGCGGGACCTGTCTCCAGAACAGCCCGGTGGAATTCCTTCTGAGAAAATTTATCTGCTTTTTCTTCTGCCCATTCTTTCTTCAGCTCCAGGAATTCCACATAGCCGATATAATACTTCAGATAGTTTCCGGGAGAGCCGATGATCAGCTCGTATATCTCTTCCACGGCCTCGGCATCCGTAATTCCGTAATTACTGAAAAAGGCCACTGTGTCCATCCTGCTCCATCCTTCATAGTGAATTCCCATGTCGGCAAGCGCATACAGTCCCAATATGATTGAGCTGTTCTTCTGCAGAAGGGTCGCCTGCTCCTTCGAAAGAGGAGTCAGATAATAGCTTCCCATCTCCGCATAAGTCGCCCATCCTTCCACATATCCTCCGAAATCCATTATGCTGCGTATGGGGTCCGGATCCGTGCTCTCATAATAGACTGTCTGGTACAGGTGTCCGGGATATCCCTCATGTGCCAGCGTGGTAAACAAGGTCAGATCATTTCCCATGTGAGACCGGTTAATATAGATCACATTGTCCTGTGTATTGTCGATCGCTGGTATCATATAAAATGCCGGACTTAAATGTTCTTCCATCTCCTCAGGCACATATTTTACTTCCAGAGAAGTTTCCGGAGGTTCCGGAAATGCTGTCTCGATCCCCCCCTTTAAATGACTTAAAATCAGTTCTGCATTTTCCTGTCCCATAGAGGCCGCAGCCTCCTGCGCCTCCCCGGTGGTAATTCCCAGAACCTGTTCCATGGCTCCCAGATCGTCAGATATCTGCCTCCGGGTCATATCCTGCATCTCCCGGACTGATCTGTCCGAACCGGTGGACTGTTTTACAACAAGCTCATAATATTCCTTTCCCTCAGGCAGGTATATAAGCCCTTTATCATTCTTTCCGTGTCCTTTTAAATCCTCCACAGCGGAAATCAGTTTTTCATAAGCCGGCAGTATATGATCCCGAACTGCCAGAGCGTTATCCTGTATGTAATCACTCTTTTCTGTCTCTGTCAGCCCCTCTGTTTTCGCAATCCTGTCTGCAAAGGTCGAATACAGATAATTGCTGTCCCCCATGTCCAGGAACGCCTGGCACTGAGCGATCACACCGTCAGCCATATAATCCGCCATAAAAAGTCCTGCCTGAGCTTTCCTCTGCTCAAAACCGATCAGGCTGTCAAAGTAGTCGCCTGTTGTCTCAAGAAGCGCCAGATAGTCTTCCACATCCTGACGGTCATAAAACTGATATTCCGACAACACCACAGGAAGCTGTGTCTGAACTCCGCTGACCAGTCCGAGAGGTTCCTCATACAGGATATAATCCGCACTTTTCTCCATCAATTTCAATCTGTAATTTAAAATATCATAGGTCAGTTTATTCTGTGTATCCAGGTCGTCATAGGAAAAGTTAAGAAGCGCCTGCTGCATATTTTCAGAAGACGCTTTCACTGACTCCGCACTGATGTCGAAACTGCCGAAAGTCTCCGGATTGTCTGTAATCCCATATTCCTCCGGATTTTTCAGCGTGTAATGCAGGCTGACTGTATTGGAGGCCGCCTCCCGGCAGAACAGCTCATTCGTATATTTCTCAAATCTTACATTTTCGTCCGCACTGCCGCGCGTCTGACATCCTGCTGCGAGCAGCCCGGTTATCAGGCACAGAGACATTCCTGCGCATATGATATATTTCTTTTGATGTTTATAAATGGATTCTATGTGACGAGACAAAAAAGACAGCATAAAAGCTCCTGGAATATCTTTATTGTATCTTATGACTTCCCTCCCTGCGATATTCCACGCGCTCCCTGCATATAATCCATGTAAACCGTACATTTTATTATGGAGGATTCCTTGCAGATTTTACTTTACATCTCAGATTTCATCGTCCCTTTTATCGTACTTTCCATCGTCATCTACGGTCTGCTCTGCGGCGTCAATGTGTATGCCACTTTCATAAAAGGAGCAAAGAGCGGTTTTCTGACGGTTATCCGCATCATGCCTACGCTCATCGGGCTGATGGCCGCCGTGGGCATCCTGCGCGCCTCCGGTTTTCTCGACTTTCTCTCATCAGCCATCGGACAGTTCTCCTCCTATATCGGCTTTCCCGGGGAGCTGGTTCCTCTCACGGTTGTAAAAATGTTCTCCTCCTCGGCTGCGACAGGGCTTCTGCTGGATATCTTCAAAGAATTTGGGACCGACTCTCATCTCGGGCTGATCGCATCTATAACCATGTGCTGTACGGAGACGATTTTCTACACTATGAGCGTTTATTTTATGACCGCGGGGGTAAAGCGTTCCCGCTACACTCTCGCCGGAGCACTGCTTGCCACTCTGGGGGGACTGGCAGCAAGCGTATTTCTTGCAGGGCTCATGTCCGGATAGCCGGATCGACCTTTGGGATTGTGGGCAGCCTGCCTTTGTGATAGAATAAAATCAGATCAGTTCGGCAGATGGAGGTGTTTGTATGGCAAGTGTGACATTAGCACACTTGACAAAAACCTATCCTAACGGTTTTGTCTCAGTGGATGATATAAATCTTCATATAGAGGACGGCGAATTCGTGGTTTTTCATGGGCCAAGCGGCTGTGGGAAATCTACGATCCTGCGCATGATCGGCGGTATGGAAGACATTACTTCAGGGAAAATTTTTCTTGGAAAAGAACTGCTGAACGAAGTACTGCCGCGTGACCGCCATCTTGCAATGGCGTTTCAGAATTATGCTCTGTACAAGCATTTCAATGTATATGACAATATTGCACTAGGACTGCGGCTCAGAAACCTTCCCCGCGCAGTAATCGACAGCCGGGTGAAAGAGGCGGCCAGATTTTTGGGAATCACGGATATTCTGGACAAAAAGATCAGAGCGCTCTCCGATTCGGACAGACAGCGGGTTGCCCTGGGGCGCGCCATTGTATTTCATCCCAAAGTACTCCTGGTTGATGAGGACTTTGCCCGACAGGATTCAAAACGGCGCATGGAGATGCTCGGCGATATTCTTGAGATCAATGAAGAGCTGGGGATCACTGTCCTATATGTGACCAACAAAGAGGAAGAGGCTGTCGGCCTGAAGAAAAAAACCGTGTTTATGCGCGACGGAAAAATAACAGACATCAGGTAACTTCCTGATGTCTGTTGTTTTTTGTCCGCTATTCTTCCGATATTTCGCTTTCAGCTGACATGACGAGGGAATTATAAATCTCCCGCTTTGGCACTCCCCGGTCTTTCGCGGTTCTTTTCATCGCTTCTTTCCTGTCAAATCCCTGACTGAGATAATACTCCATGTGTTCCTCGATGCTCATGTCCGCCCATTTTTCTTTTTCTTCTCTCTCGATCTCCTGCCGGCTTTTTCCGGCGATCACCACTACGCACTCCCCTTTCGGAGGATTGTTCTCATAATAAGCCGCTGCCTCTGAGAGATTTGCACGATACACGGTCTCGTGACGTTTGGTCAGTTCCCTGCACACGCTCACCCTGCGTTCTCCCAGACGTTCTAAAAGAATATTAAGCGTCTTTACAAGCCTGTGGGGAGCTTCGTACAGAACAATCGTGCGCTGCTCTTTCTCAAGAGTCTCCAGCACAGCCTCTCTCTCTTTTTTCTCCGTGGGAAGGAATGCTTCAAATGCAAATCGCCTGGTAGGCAGTCCGGATATTGTAAGCGCTGTGACACATGCAGCCGCCCCCGGAACAGCAGTCACCGTGATGCCTGCCTCATGGCACATCTGCACCAGTTCCTCCCCCGGATCCGATATTCCCGGGGTTCCGGCATCCGTGATCAGGGCAATATCTTTTCCCGCCAGAAGCTGCTCCACCAGTTTCTTTCCTTTGTCATACTTATTGTACTCGTGATAACTGGTCATCGGGGTCTGAATCTCAAAATGATTCAGAAGTTTCACACTGTTGCGCGTATCCTCCGCAGCGATCAGGTCAGCCTCTTTGAGCGTTCGCACAGCCCGGAATGTCATATCCTCCAGATTGCCGATAGGCGTTGCGCACAGATACAATGTCCCTGCCACTTTCATTCCCTCCTTTCTGTCATCTTTATCCGGTTATTATTTCTCATATATAACGATCGGGGGCTCCACAGTCACTCTCGACTTTGCCCCTCTTACACCTTCTATAAGAACCATGGCCGGTTCTCTGTCAATATGCGGATAAATGAACTGTATCCGCTTTGGCTCAATCTTGTAATGGTTCATTTTGATCATAATCTCTGTCAGCCTGAAGGGACGGTGGATCATGTAGAATCTGCCTTTGTCCTGCAGCAGCCTCATGCTCTCCCTCAGGATATCATCGAGAGAACAGAGCACTTCGTGCCGCGCGATCGCCCTTGCATCATCCGGATTTTTCAGGCCATGCTCGGAGAGCATGTAAGGGGGATTTGTTGTGATCACATCAAAAAAGGCCGGCTTAAATATTGCCGCCGCCTCTTTGATATCCCCTGTCACGATCTCAATCCTGTCCTCCAGATGATTCAACCGCACGCTGCGCCGGGCCATCTCGGCTGTCTCCGTCTGAATCTCCAGCCCGCTAAACTTCCCTCCCCGGGTTTTTGCAGCCAGAAGGATCGGGATAACCCCGTTTCCCGTCCCCATGTCAAGAACAGTCTCTCCGGGCTTCACTCTTGCAAAATCTGACAAAAAGACTGCGTCCACCCCGAAACAGAACTTCCCGGGGTCCTGGATCAGCTTAAGCCCGTCAAGCTGAAGATCATCCAGACGTTCCCCGGGCTTTATCAGTGATGCCTCTTTATCATTTATCATCTAACTTTGACGCTCCTTCTCCTTTTTCCAGCGCCGCCAGCTTTTTCATCTCCTCTTTCGAGACTTTCTGCTTTTTCCTGCGCGGCTTAAACTTCAGTTCATCCGCCTGATATTCACGAATCTCTTTCTCGTCATTCTCAAGATTGACTATCACTTTTACCTGCTGACGCAAAACACTCAGAGAATGTACCACTCCGGTCAGCCCATCGCTTGTCGTCACCGTATCTCCCACAGACGGCAGCTGGCTGTTGAGCACCTCATATGTCTCCTCCTCATTTGTCAGGCAGCACATCAGCCTTCCGCATACTCCGGATATCTTCGTCGGATTGAGTGAAAGGTTCTGCTCCTTTGCCATCTTGATCGACACTGCGGAAAACTCTGTCAGATAAGTGCAGCAGCACAGAGGACGCCCGCAGATGCCGATTCCCCCTCTGATCTTTGTCTCATCCCGGACACCGATCTGGCGAAGCTCGATCCGGGTACGGAACACTGCTGCCAGATCTTTTACCAGCTCCCGGAAATCAATCCGTCCGTCCGCTGTAAAATAGAACAGAATCTTATTCCCGTCAAACGTGTATTCCACATCGATCAGTTTCATCTCCAGCTCATGCTTCCGAATCTTTTCCAGGCATATCTTAAACGCTTCTTTTTCTTTCTGCCGGTTCTTCTCCACCGTCCTTCTGTCCTGATCCGTAGCTGTCCGAATGACAGATTTTAAAGGCTGCACTACCTCCTCGTCCTTCACATCCTTAGGTCCGCTCACCACGCGCCCGTACTCTATGCCCCGCGCGGTCTCAACAATCACATGATCGCCCTGTTTTATATCAAACTTGCCCGGAGCAAAGAAATAAATCTTTCCTGCTGTCCGGAATCTTACCCCAATCACTTTTGTCATTTTGTCAGTTCTCCTTTATTGTCAGTAAAAGCAGCTCCATCGTGAGCTCAAAATTGACATTCGCTTTCATCCTTGCTTTTGCTTTCTAAATCGCATCCAGTATATTCTCGATTCCCTCATAAGAGCTTTTGCTGGCCCGCTCTCTGATCGAGCGCATCTGATCTGAAAACACAACCCGGTCCACACTTTTTGTCGCCTTGTAGATCAGCACGTCTCTGTACCAGATCGCAATCATATCAAGATAGTCGTTGATTTCCAGCTTATATGTCATACACCGCTTTACGGCATCCATTAAATCCGGCACGGTCATATCATCAATGTTCCGCAGAAGGTGTACTGCCTCTTCTTTGATCTCATTGAAATATTCTGAATTTGCCAGCATAATGGCTTTTCCCATATTTCCCTGGGCAAACGCCACGCAGACATCCGCCTTATAATCCGGAATTTCCATCTGCTCCATCAGATATTTTTTCACAAGCTGATCTTTAATATTTCTCAGCTTCATCATCACACACCTGGACCGTATGGTCGGCAGGAGCGTGTCCGCATTTTCTGTAAGAAGCATGATCACCGCATACGCCGGCGGCTCCTCAATCGTTTTAAGAAGCGCGTTCTGGGCCTGCACGCTCATCAGGTCCGCGTCCGCGATAATATATATCTTATATTTACTGCTGTACGGCCGGATGACGATATCATCATTCACCTGTTCTCTTATATCATCCACACTGATCGTATTGGGTTTCTCATGGGTAACCCGGATGATGTCCGGATGATTTGCATTCATCGCCTGCCTGCACGACTGGCATTTGCCGCATGCATCTCCATCCTCGTCCCGATTTTCACACTGCAGACTCATGGCAAACAGGTTGGCAAGCAGTTTTTTGCCTGACCCTCTGTCTCCATTCAGTATATACGCATGCGAAACCGCATCCGCGGTCACAGCATTCTGAATATACTTTATAATATTTTTGTGGCCGACCACATCTTTAAAACCGCTCATACCTGTCACCTGCCCTTTCAGGAATAAATACTTTTTAAGTATAGCACATTCTCAGACAAAGTCATACCCCTATGTATTTTTCAATCTCTTCCATGCAGCAATCCAGGTCTGCGTTCTCAAAACGTCTGGTAATCCCCGCCCTCTTTAAATTATCTTCTGAAAAATCCTCCGAGTCCGCCAGAAATCGCCTGCACAGTTCGGCATATTTCGGCTCTGCCTGCCTGCGCTCTCTCTCAAGCGCTCTTAAGAGCCTCATGCCGTCCTCCACTTCAATATAGATGGAAATGATTTTGTCCTCTCCGAAATATTCCCTGAGCGCCCTGTAGGACACCAGTGTACCGATCATGAGATAATCGTTCCTGCTCAGGTCGATCTGTCCGTCATCCGCGGTAAAGTAAGTCCATACCCCGCACTTTGTATCATAGGAACGCACCTCGATCACCTGTTCAGCTTCCTGCATTTCTTTTAAACGGTCTGCATCCACAAAAAAATATTCCACACCGTCCTTCTCTCCCTCCCTGATCGGGCGGGTTGTATAAGGTACGATCGTACGCAGCTGCGGATGCCTTTCCAGCAGTCTTTTGTAAATTGTATCTTTCCCGGAAGAACTTTTTCCCATTACATAATAAATTTTACCCATTTGCCAACACCTCTATCTTCCCGGGCACTTCTGTTCCCTCAATCTGAATGCCTGCTTCCCTGTACCGTCTAAACTGTTCCTCCACGCCCGGTGAGATCTTCTCTCCCGGCACAGCCAGAGGAATGCCCGGGGGATATGCATAAGCGTACTCCAGGGCGATCCTTCCTGCACACTCTTCCAGGGGGATACACTCTATGTGAACAAAGTCCGGATCATCTTCTCTCATCAGGTCTGCCTGGAAGGGTGGATAAATCTGCGTATTTTTTACTGTATCCATCTGTCTTCCGCTTTCCCTGTTTGAATTATTTCTTTCATGTTTTCCGCTTTTTGCAAGTTTTCCGTCAATTTCTTCCAATGCAGAAACTAATCTTTCCATTGCAGGGTCAGTATCAGCCACAGAAGTCATCGCAATCACATAAGACGCCGAGGCCATCTCCATTTGCAAGAAATATTTATCATTTAAAATATTATATAAACATTTTCCTGTAAACTTTTTTGCTTCTACACTTTCTTCTCTTATACACTCTTTTGCCGAAATCACTAATTTAGAATAATCGTATCTGTGTGTTTCAATGAGTTCCAAATTCCGAAGGCTTCCAAGCCTCTCTCTTGTCTTTTGCAGACAGCATGCATACTGCTCAAAGATTTCCTCCTGTCTCTCCTCAAGCATACGGACGCACTCGTCGATTCCCGCCATTAATACATAAGACGGGCTGCTGGACTGAAGCATATGAAGATAGTTCCTGACTCGTTCTCTGCGGACAAGCCCCCCATTCATATGCAAAAGAGCTGTCTGAGTCAGAGCCGGCAGCGTCTTATGCAGACTGTGTATAACAATATCGGCCCCATTTACGTTCCCATTATCCGGGAAAATCGGGCTGAAACCAAAATGGGCGCCGTGCGCTTCATCCAATATAAGCGGTACACCATGTTTATGTACGATACAGACAATACGCTTTATATCTGAGACCACACCGTCATATGTAGGAGACGTAATGACCACGGCCTTAATATCCGGGTATGCTTCCATCATCTCTTCAACTCCGGCAGGGGATATCTCCCCGTTAAGCTCTGTCCCCTCCCACCTGTCAGGATAGATATACACCGGTCTCAGTTCATTCATAAGCACCGCGTGATACACGGATTTGTGACAGTTGCGGCCAAGCAGTATCCGATCGCCCCGCCTGGTGCATCCGAGCACTGCACTCAGGATTCCGACTGTGCTGCCATTGATCAGATAATGCGTCTCTCCGGCATGATAAACCGCGGCTGCTCTCTCCTGGGCACGCTTCAGGATTCCATCCGCATGATGAAGATCATCAAATCCCTCGATCTCCGTAATGTCGATCTCATAGGGGAGCTGTGCACCTGTCAGCGTACGGCTTCTTTTATGTCCCGGCATGTGAAAGCCATAATAATCCGATTTTGAGTAATCTTTTAGTTTCTTATGTAAAAAATCCATATTCCTGCTCCATATTGCTTCTGGTCTTTTCTTATTCTAGCACAGGAATAGGTGCTTGCGTTATACTTCTTTTAAGAAATATTAACCTGCTTTTTATTTTTTATACATGAGATTCCACTGCGCTTTTCCGAATAATAAAACGGAACCCGCCCGATGCATACTCTTGCATATTCCGGACATACTATCCCCATAAAATCAGGAGGAAAAACGTATGAAAGAAATCAAGTACTGCCCGCCCGAAAAAGAGCCGGGCAAAAATAACGATAAAGGTTCGGGCAGCCTCAATACCCCGGAAATCATCCTGCCGCCGCCTGCAAATGCAACCAATGTTATCCCTGACGAAGTGCCCCGCCGGGATGGTCCTGGTGGGGAATAAGTCCCAAAATGTAAGATATCCGCAGCATGGTTCTGCGGATATCTTATTTTACAGAATCAAAAATTTTACTCACTCAAAGCTGTGTGCGCTTCATCCAGCACTCCCACCAGATTACTCAGCAAATCAATCCTGCCGTACGCATCGCTCAGCACGACAAGCACATATGGATTTTCCCCTTTCATCACAATCCCGGCATCATTTTGTACATTATAATATGTCCCAAGACCTTCTCCGATCCACCCGCCTTTTGAATACACTGGGTACTGCTCTCCAAGTGTCTCACAGATCGCCGACTCCATAGTCCCGGTATACAAATCCCTTATCTCTGATGGAATACTTTCTGACTCAAAATCGTAATACATTTCCTGCCACAACCGGGTAAAATCTTTGGCACTGACCGCGGGATACCACTCCTCCGACAGTATCGTATCCCCGCAGCCGAGGCTCTGCATCCATGCCTTAAATTCCTCATACCCATAAGTATTTAACAATAACTCATAATCCTCATTGCTGGACCACTGGAGCATATTTTCAATAGTGCTGTACTGCACGTCCGCTGTCTCCGGGTAAGCCTGCACAAGCCAGGCAGTATACGGGCCCTTAATCGCACTGGCTCCGTAGAAGGATTCATCGGCGCAATAACTGATCCCGCCTCCGCTGTTTAAATCATAAAGCATAAAGCCGGTGGAATACCCTTCTGCAGAAAAAACATCCACCGCTGTCATGATCTCTGCCTTAAGAGCATCTGTCTCAGGTATATCTTCTTCTGTCAGCCCCTCCCAGATAATCGTTAACCCCGGACTTTCCATATCCATAATATTCACAAATGGAATTTCTTCTTCCGGCTGCTCCTGCTCGATCACAATATCTTTCGCCTGTACTTCAGCACTGTCCTCTGTCCGGTCTTCTCCTGCAGGTGTCTTCTCTGCTGCAGACCTGTAGAGAAACATCCCGGCTGCAATCAACAGAAGTAATATAACTGACAGTATGATCCCCTTTGTTCTGATCTTTCTGGATGTTTTATTTTTATTCCGATAATGTCTCATATCATCTATGCTGCCCCTTACCCTTTAAATATTTTCTTAATATTTCTTTAAGTTTTACTATATTATCACATTGCTGATCAAGCGACAACAATGGTGTCAATATATATAGCAGACCATCCACGATCGTCTGCTGCATAAAATGATTAACCCGGTTTAAAAATCTCTTACAAAGTAGTAAAGTAAGTAGTAAAATCAACCGTTCCAAACGTCTAATTCTTTCATTTCTGCCCTTGCTGACTCTGCTGATCCATGAGCATAATATCCCAATGTCATAGTAATATTCTTATGCCCCATGATATACTGCAAA
>CALWFY010000041.1 GCA_944377775.1 uncultured Mediterraneibacter sp. | reverse complement strand
AATATTGGCTTTGGCATAAATGGGGGCAAGCTCGTGCTGTGCCGGAGCCACTTCATTGTGCTGTGTCTTGGCCGTAACGCCCACTTGCCACAGTTCTTCATTGACATCTTTCATAAAAGAGCCGATTCTCTGGCGGATGGTTCCGAAATAATGATCGTCCATCTCCTGCCCTTTCGGCGGCATTGCTCCAAACAGAGTGCGTCCTGTATAAATTAAATCTTTTCTTTGAAGGAACTTGTCTGCATCCACAAGAAAATATTCCTGCTCTGCGCCCACAGACGGAGTCACTTTTTTCGATGTTACATTCCCAAACAGTTTAAGAAGCCTCAGTGCCTGCGCATCAATTGCCTCCATAGACCGAAGCAGGGGAGTCTTCTGGTCGAGCGCTTCCCCCGTGTAAGAACAAAATGCAGTAGGAATACACAGAATCGCTCCGGCCGCATCCTTTCTCACAAAAGCAGGGGAAGTACAATCCCACATCGTATACCCCCTTGCTTCAAATGTGGCCCGCAAGCCTCCTGATGGAAAAGAAGAAGCATCCGGTTCTCCTTTAATCAGTTCTTTTCCCGAAAAACTCATCAGCACTTTTCCATCAGGCTGGGGAGCAGATATAAAAGAATCGTGTTTTTCTGCTGTTACTCCTGTCAATGGTAAAAACCAGTGAGTATAATGTGTGGCTCCTTTCTCGATGGCCCATTCTTTCATCTCATGTGCGATCACATCCGCAGTCTCCAGATCCAGTTCTTTTCCTTCCTCAATGGTCTTTTTCAGATTTTTATAAATCTTTTTCGGAAGGCGCTCCTGCATCACAGTATCATTAAATACGTTCTCACCAAAAATTTCAGCCACATTGATAGGTTCTGTACTCATTGTAATCTTTTCCTCCCTGTCCGGTCTCAGAACGAAACAAGGGCACTCCAATCTTTATTGGAACGCCCTCGTTCTTCTTTATGTCAGTCAGTATAGCTTACCTGCCCGTAAAAGGCAAGCATTTTCTGCATTTCACACTGTAACAGCTCAGGCCTTTCCTACGGAACCGAATAATTCCATTTTTTCTTTCACAGTAGCCATGATAGCTTCTGTACCCGGTTTGAGCAGTTTACGCGGATCGAATCCTTTGCCTTCCAGATCTTTTCCTGCCTCAATGTACTCGCGTGTAGCTGCTGCGAATGAAAGCTGACACTCTGTATTTACGTTGATCTTGGCAACTCCGAGATCAATCGCCTTTTTGATCATATCTTCCGGAATGCCTGTTCCTCCGTGGAGCACGAGCGGCATATCGCCTGTCTTCTGCTGGATTGCATCCAGTGTCTCAAAGCTTAATCCTTCCCAGTTGTCCGGATATTTACCGTGAATGTTTCCGATACCTGCTGCCAGGAAGTCGATTCCCAGGTCTGCAACCATCTTACACTCGTTCGGGTCAGCGCACTCGCCTTTTCCGATCACTCCGTCTTCCTCACCGCCGATAGAACCAACTTCTGCCTCGATTGACATGTTGTGCTCATGTGCAATCTTAACAAGCTCTTTTGTCTTCTCAACATTCTCGTCGATCGGATAGTGGGAACCGTCAAACATGATGGATGAAAATCCTGCTTCCACACACTTCAGGCATCCCTCATAACTGCCGTGATCCAGGTGCAGGGCTACAGGAACTGTGATTCCCAGCTCTTCCAGCATTCCGTTTACCATGCCCACGACTGTCTTATAGCCTGTCATATATTTTCCAGCGCCCTCAGACACTCCGAGGATAACCGGAGAATTGCACTCCTGAGCTGTCAGGAGAATCGCTTTTGTCCACTCAAGGTTGTTGATATTGAACTGTCCTACTGCATAATGTCCTGCTTTTGCTTTCTTAAGCATTTCTGCTGCTGATACTAACATAATTCATTCCTCCAATTCTGCCTCCCCCGTCTGGCCCTCTGCCGGGACGCGGAGATTGTTTGATTGTTATCAACCTTTTTTTATTATAGCTTATACAGAAAGAAAAGACAATCTTAATTTCGCCTTGTGTGGGAGTATTCAGTCAGCGCTCATCCCCGCCATCCGCTATTCTTCTTCCTGATATACGAATCTCGCCCCGTCTGTAAGTGTATTTGCATCAATCGGAGGTATCTCGGCAGATTGATCCGCCTGAAAGATCAAATCCGCTCCATCAATCAAAAAGGTGTATTTCTTCTCGAACATGTCATCATTCAGGATCAGGATGCCATCCTCTATTGTAATTCCTCCCATTGGTATGTCACTGGATAGTGGCGAATAACTAAGTGTCGCCGTTTTATCTGCATACAGGTCGAGGTACGGCTCCATATACAGATCATATCCTTCCGCCACATAGTGCCCCGGGAGCAGCATAGTGCCTTCTATAGGTTTCGTTGTCATCCCGCAGGGGTCACCGGGCAGTTTGCTTTCATGCACCTCAACAGCCTCACTGTCACAATCCTCCCAAAATGATCCTATGTCTGCCGAGGTAACATATTCCTTTTCCTCTGTCAGAAAACGGATAGCCCCCTTTCTTCCGCCGCCATATGTATAAACAATCTCGTAATCAGTACCATCGTTAAGGTGAAACCGAAAGCTGGTCGTCGTTCCTCCCATGAGATCGTTTTCCTCTTTCCCGGTTCTTACAGACCGTCCGGAAAATGAATCATACAGCACTTCTATATCTTCTGCTTCCACCAGGACCTTCGCCTGGGCATCCGCAGGCACAGTGTAGCGGTACATTTCTGCAAAATGTACATCCGATGCCGAAAATGGGAATGTTATTTCTTCCCTGCCGGAACAGCCGGACAGTGCACAGAGCGATACAGCTGCCACAGCCAGCCGTTGGTTCTTTTTCATGGGAACACCTCCTTTTTTGGCGGGATAAGCCCCAGATAATAGTTTTTTCACCATCCAGCCCGAAAGGCTTCATATTCAAAATGTCAAATTTATTTCTTCAAATTGTTAATTTCATAAATACATCTGCATTTTCATTACTATTATAGCGATCAGTTGTTATAAACCCGGCTTTCTTGTATAACCTGACTGCTTTATCACTTGACGACATTGTATCAAGAAATATCGTTCTATAACCTCTTTCCGCTACATACATCAAAGCTGTTCCCAAAAGTAATCTTCCTAATCCTCTCCCGTGATATTTTTCCAATAGGTACAGAGCTTTAAGCTCCGATTCCCTATCTCCTATCCTTCTCACAGCTACAGTCCCAATTATCATATCACCATCAAGCAGGCACCAAAATTTCTCAAAACTTGCGTTAATATTCAGATATTCTCTATGGTGCTTCGTTAGGTCAAGTTTCCTTCCGGATTCCGGCAAACATCTTTTCAAGAACAGCCAGATATCTTCTTGGTATTTCGGATCAAATTCAACTACAGTACACATATCATATTCCAAACATAAACCGTACAATTCCATCAATATGATATTTCATTGTATCAAACGAAGGTACGGACAATTCATTCAAAGAAAAAAGTAATGGCAATTCAGTACACCCAAATATTACAGCTTCGATATCCTGTGCACAGATCAATCGCTCAATAATTCCGTTTATTTCATCTTTCGACCGCTGATTAATAATACCAAATTCCAATTCCTCCGAAATAATCCGATCAATTACCTGTCGTTCCTTTTTTTCAGGAGTGACTACGCAGATACCATTTTCCTCAAATTGCTTTCTGAAATATGGCTGTTCCATCGTAAACGCTGTCCCCAGCCACAAAACTTTCCTTAACCCTTTTCTCTTTACAGCCTCATAAGTAGGCGTCACTATACTCAACATCGGAATACTTGCGTTTTTCTCTAATTCATCAAAAACAACATGAGGGGTATTAGATGCAAGCACAACAAAATCTGCACCTGCTTTTTCAAGATTTTTTATTCCTTTTAGCAAGTAATTCGCTAAATTGTCATAATCACCGCGATTACAATAATCCAACATTTTATACATATTTACAGTTTCTATCGTCAACTCAGGAAAATAATTATTATCATCCTGTTTCTGAAACTCTGCAACGATCAGTTTATAATACATCAATGTCGATTCCGGTCCCATTCCACCCAATATACCTAGTTTTTTCGTATTACCCACCTCTTAACCTTTATATTATTCAACCTCTGCATTTCCACGATTAACAGAATTTAATTTTATGTTTTTGCTGCTTCTTTATAAAAAACGCCCTGACAGTTTTACTGACAACTATCAGAGCGTTCTGCCCTTATAAAACGCTTAACGTTTTCTACTAATCCATTGTCTGATAATATTTTCCCAGTCCATGCCGTCCTGCAAGATTCGAAGAACAGTTACTGTGGCAGTCTTCTTATCCACAGTATAGAACAAAAGATAATTTTTATATGCCTTTAAATAAATGTCATATCCCCGTATCGCTCTCTTTATCTCCTTGGAAAAATTATCCGCATACTCACGGTACTTAAAATTTTTGAGAATATATTTCTTTTTTCTTTGACATCCTCTTTAGCAATTTCTGTAATCAGGACTCTGTATTTCATCAATCTCTTTCCAAGCTTCCTCTATCATCTGCACTCTGCCGTTCTCCATATCATCAATGGCATCATCCAGTTTTGTAAGAAGAATATCCATTGCATCATCCAATGTATAAGTCGTTTCACGAGATTTTGTTGCCTGCGCTAATGCCATATCCCTCACCCTTTCTTTTCTTTTATCTTATCATCAAAAGACGAAAATAACCACAATTTTATTGATCTTTTTATACTCAAAATTCGAAGGAGATGATGTTATACGAGTAGACCACAAAACGAAGTACAAGTACATCGAACATTACAAAGTCCCGCTGTCAGGCTCAGAGGTTTGCCCCTTTTCTGCCCCATTTTTCTGTAAGCATACACAAAAATTCCCGGAAACACTCGATTTTCAAGTACTTCCGGGAATCTATCCAGTGACTCCGAGGGGAATCGAACCCCTGATTCCAGCGTGAGAGGCTAGCGTCTTGACCGCTTGACCACGGAGCCTTGTTTAATATTCGCTGCTTGACAGTGCCTCACAGCGAGTATTAATATACCATATACTTTTCTGTTATGCAAGCATTTTTTTCAAATTTTTTAATTTCCTTTTTCCGCGGGGATTCTAATTCCAACTTGAAGTATTTTAGACGTATTAACAAAATGAACAAAAGACTTGTAATTACTGGGCTTGCAGTGATTCTGCATCTCCCTTGTAACTACTAATATTTTACCATTTTTACCACAAAAACACAATACACCAACAGCACCTTTTTTACCATTCACATACTTTTGTTATATCTGCACAAATTACGCCACTTCTATTAGTTTCTTTATCTCTTCCTGGTAACACTCTTCTGCCGTCCTCCATCCCAACGATTTCCTATATAATGTATTTATCCAATTCTCTGTTTCCTGCACCTTCCTCCGTGTAAAATTCCTGATCGGCTTTCCTTTTGAAATGAAACGCCGGATGATCCGATTCCCATTTTCATTCTGTCCGCGTTCCCAGCTACTATAAGGATGAGCATAATAAATGTCTATCCCTAGCTTCTCCCCTAATTTGTAAAGACTGGAAAACTCCGTACCATTATCAGTTGTTATGCTTTTAAATACTTTATCAAAATGCGGAACTTCCTGCCGTAATTTCCTTATACATCTGTGGACAGCATTCACTGTTTTCCCGGAAATCTTTCTGATCAGTTCCTTTTTTGTCTTACGTTCGGTAAGCGTCAACAGCACTTTATCATCTGCCGACCTCTTCCCGATCACGAGATCAATTTCCCAATGTCCGAATTCCTGACGCTCATTAATTACCGCCGGGCGTTTTTCAATACTTGTCCCATGCAGCCGTTTATGAGTCCGATCTTTTTTCTTTCCTCTGGGACAGCGCCCCACCTTTTCAGGCAAATCAATATTTTTTACTTTTAACATCCCGCGCTCTGTATAATCATACAATAGAGCCACTGAGCATATCTCTTCTTCCTGAAATGTCCCCTTATCCAGAACCTCTGCCCGGATCGATGCAAAAGATCGCTTTTGTTTCAATACCTGATCTTCTACATATGATATATACTGTCTGCATGTTTCTATCTTCTGTGGAGCACGGCACTTCTGCCTGTTTTTTTCATATATAATCTGTCCTGTATCGGGAAAATATTTTTCCTTCTCATAGCATCCAACAATGACTTTTACTGTACCGCGTTTCAACTCATTCAATACAGTATTTAAAGCCCGCCCGATCTCTTTCGCAATTTTATAAGGAGTAAGCCCCTCATCTAAAAGCATCGCGATCTGACGCCTTTCCCCCATAGTTAAATGTGATCCTTTTCTTACGTTTTCCATATCTTCCCCCATAATTACACACCACAAAGCAATTATAGCAAGATTTTTATTTTACGACTAAGGTAATCTTTTATCCTATTGACGCTTGCCGTAGCGACCCGCCGCCCTGTTAGGAACCGTCGCCCACGGCATCCCTTCGGGACCGCTGGTACTACCTTCAGATCACCGAAAAAGGAACTCCCCCCTGTCTCCATCACATTATTTTCCTTATTTATTTAAGTACAACCTTAAACCGTTCGGAAGTTCAACGGCTTTTCCCGATACGCTTCTCGGATCCTCAACCACCGGGAAACCTGTTTCCTTTAGAATCTCAGCGATCATATAGCCTTGTCTTTCTGTGAGGTGTAAGAACAAATATGCTCTATACTGCAAATCCTGTTTAACTGTTTCCTGATCTCTGCACAATTCTTTCATGTAGCTAAATTCACTGTTTTTCATACTTCCTTCTTTCTCCCAGTCATTTCCCGGACTGAGTCGGGATTCTCTCCCCTGTCTCCATCACGTTATTTACCTTAATGCCCTCGTAACCTCCGGGGCGGGATAATTAAATTTAATTGTACCAGCTTTCATAAACTGTTATTTCATTTCCTGTACATTTATACGCCTCTGCATAACTGCTGACTGTAAAATGGCAATTCTGCATTGCTTTTTCTTTATCTTCATAATACCCAGGTTTTAACCTTTTCAGATCCCCCTTTTCCTGATCGTTGATAAAATGCGATTTTTCCGAATATGGTAAAAGTTCGTTTATAATTTTATAAACTCGATCTTCCGCCATTCCAGATACCGGATCGCAATCAATAATTTCCGGGTGTACTTCACGGACTCTAACAGACTGTTTCCCACTAAGGGCGATCACCTGGAAGAAATTATTATTCGTCTGCTCATATCCCCAGGATGCCGAAAAAATATCCCCGACTTTCACGCCATAAATATTTGTTTTTTCTTTCTCCCTTTTCGATTCTTC
>CALWFY010000040.1 GCA_944377775.1 uncultured Mediterraneibacter sp. | reverse complement strand
GCGGCATCACAACAGTCACAGTGACCCCTTATGAACTGGTTGTAAATTCTGATTATAAAGAAGATAAGGTGCAGCCCGGATATGAACGGTACGACAGCATGCAGTCAGTAATACTGGACGGTTCCGGAAAACTTCTCATGGGTGGATCAGGCAATGTTTTCCCCGCAGCCGGATACGATCTGTCAAAGATCACTGTCTACTGCATGGATACCCCGGATGAAGAAACCTGGATGGCAATACAGGAAAAACTGTATGACGAAACATTCGCCCCGCAGCTTCAGGAGTATCTGGAAAACATCGCGATCCAGAAAATAGAGATACCGCTGTAAAATCTGTCTTTCGCGTACCAATAAAACATTCGTCCCCGGGTACCTGTCATAACACAAAACCGCTCCGCTCTACCTCGACTGTTGGAATGCCTGTAACATCAAAGCATATACTCGTGCAGAGGCACTCCTATATGCTTTGACTAACAGGCAGAACCAACGATTCTCGGAACGCTCCCGCTTGGATGTTTTGTTTATATGACAGGTACCCGGGGACTATGTTTATCCGGACGGAAAGAACAGGTTTCACATCCGGGAAAAAGTTCTGGCCGGAAATATCTTCCTTTTGCTGAAATCTATCTTTGCTGTATGGTGTCTTGATACAGAAAAATCACTTTTGAAAAGATAAGCAGGCACATCAATAGCCCTCAAGGACCGTAGAGCAGCGCCGGTA
This sequence comes from uncultured Mediterraneibacter sp., assembly GCA_944377775.1. GTDB lineage: Bacteria > Bacillota > Clostridia > Lachnospirales > Lachnospiraceae > Mediterraneibacter. Next base: position 10,555 of record CALWFY010000040.1, on the reverse strand, counting down.
CTTGGGCCGCGTCTTTTGCGGTCCTATGTACTGCTGCGCTGCGGCCCGAACGCGAGTGGGTCCGCGAGGGATATTGATGTGCCTGCGTATGTTAGTCAAACTGGTTTTTCAATAGCAAGCTATATAACAAAGACAGATTTTACAAGCCGCGCTTCACTTTCGCTTCCCAGGGTACGACTTTCCCGGTCTCCAGACTTTTCTTCACATCTATCACTCTCTGGTTCGATGATCCGCGAAAGACAAGCCTGATATCCTTAAGTGCTTCAACGAATCTTCCATCCACGAGCACATCCAGCATGGAGAGCATCTCATCCGTGTACTCGCACCGCGCCCTGCTCTCATTTAGCAGTTCCTTATCAAAAAGGTATCCACTGTAACACCAGATATCTTTCTCGGGATACAACTCTTTTACTTTCTTCAAAAGATCGACAAGCACTTCCTGATTCTGGGGCTCAAAAGGCTCTCCTCCGAGAAGGGAAAGTCCGTTGACATAATCAGGCGCCAGAGCTTTTAATATCTCGTCTTCTGTCTCCTGTGTATATTTTTTTCCGTAATTAAAGTCCCATGTGTCCTGGTTAAAACATCCCGGACAGTGATGGGTACAGCCAGAAACGAAGAGGGAGACTCTGACTCCCTCTCCGTTTGCAATGTCACATTTTTTTATTTCACCGTAATACATCTTCTTGTCTCCTGTATAAGCTCCATGCAGCAATATCAGCCGCACACAGCCGGTTTATGAATTACAGGTGGAGTACTCTTTCTTTGATTTCCTGTGTCCTTCCCTGATTCCAGAACTGAGTTCCGATATAACCGCATGTACGTCTTGCCACATTCAGTGTATCCTGATTGCGGTTTCCGCAGTGCGGGCACTCCCACTCAAGTTTTCCGTCCTCTGTGGTCACAATCTGTATCTCGCCGTCATATCCGCACTCCTGGCAGTAGTCGCTCTTTGTGTTCAGCTCCGCATACATGATGTTGTCATAGATAAAGCGGATCACCTGAAGCACTGCCGGAATATTATCCTGCATGTTCGGCACTTCCACATAACTGATGGCGCCTCCTGTTGAAAGAGCCTGGAACTGAGACTCAAACTGCAGTTTCTCAAAGGCATCAATCTCCTCACACACATGAACATGATAGCTGTTTGTGATATAGCTCTTGTCTGTCACACCCGGTACAATGCCGAATCTTTTCTGAAGGCATTTAGCGAACTTGTATGTGGTGCTCTCGATCGGTGAACCGTAGATGCTGAATCCGATGTTTGTCTCTGCCTTCCATTTATCACATGCCTCATTCATATGCTTCATCACATCCAGGGCAAACGGTGTTGCCTCCGGATCAGTGTGTGATTTGCCTGTCATGTATTTCACACACTCATACAAGCCGGCATATCCGAGAGAAATCGTAGAATATCCGCCGTAAAGAAGTTTATCAATAGGCTCTCCTTTTTTCAGACGTGCCAGAGCGCCGTACTGCCAAAGGATGGGAGCCGCGTCAGACAGTGTGCCTTTCAGCCTGTTATGTCTGCACATAAGAGCTCTGTAGCACAGGTCAAGTCTCTCGTCAAAAATCTTCCAGAATTTTTCCATATCTCCACCGGAAGACAGAGCCACATCCACCAGATTAATGGTCACAACACCCTGATTGAAACGTCCGTAGAACTTATAATTTCCGTTCTCGTCTTTCCACGGGCTTAATGCGCTCCTGCAGCCCATAACCGGGAAGCAGTTGCCTTCCTTGAGTTCCTTCATCTTCTTCTCGGAAATATAGTCCGGAACAAGACGCTTGGACGTGCATTTTGCAGCAAGCTCTGTCAGGTAGTAATACGGAGTCCCCTCCTCGATATTATCTTCCTCAAGCACATAGATCAACTTGGGGAATGCCGGAGTCACCCAGACGCCCGCCTCATTTTTTACGCCCTGATAACGCTGTTTTAAAGTCTCCTCAATGATCATGGAAAGGTCTTTTTTCTCAGCCTCTGTCTTGGCCTCATTCAGATACATAAACACAGTCAGAAACGGCGCCTGTCCGTTGGTCGTCATAAGGGTGATAACCTGATACTCGATGGTCTGCACACCTTTTGTAATTTCTTTTTTCAGTCGCCCTTCCACAATGTCGTTGAGAACCTGTTTCGGATAGTCAATTCCGACCATCTCCATCTCCTGAAGAACTTCTGCGCGGATTTTATCCCTTGACACCTGCACGAAAGGAGCAAGATGTGCCAGAGAAATACTCTGTCCGCCGTACTGATTGCTGGCTACCTGCGCGATGATCTGAGTCGCAATATTACAAGCTGTTGAGAAACTGTGAGGCTTCTCTATCATGGTGCCGCTGATGACTGTTCCGTTCTGAAGCATGTCCTCCAGGTTCACCAGATCACAGTTGTGCATATGCTGTGCATAATAGTCTGAATCATGGAAATGAATGATTCCGGCCTTATCTGCCTCCACAATATCTTCAGGAAGCAGCATTCTCTGTGTCAGATCACGGCTTACCTCGCCTGCCATATAGTCTCTCTGCACGCTGTTTACAGCCGGGTTCTTGTTGGAATTTTCCTGCTTTACATCCTCGTTGTTGCACTCAATCAGAGAAAGGATACGATTATCTGTTGTATTCGCTTTTCTGACAAGAGAACGCTTAAAACGGTACCTCACATATCTTCTCGCCAAGTCAAAAGCCCCTGTGGCCATGATCTGGTTCTCCACCATATCCTGTATTTCTTCCACTGACACTGCACGGTTTAATTTATTGCACTTAAATTCCACAAACTCCGCAATATCCTCAATCTGAGCGTCTGTCAGGCTTCTGTTCTCTGATGACGTATCCGCTTTTGTCACCGCGACCACGATTTTTTTGATGTCAAATATTTCTTCTGCTCCATTTCTTTTAATGATCTTCATCCTGGTTCTCCTCATTCTCATTCTCTTTATTCTTTATCTGGACAGAACTACTCGTCTGTCCAACATCTGTCTGGACATTATTCTAATACAAAATATAGTATAATGCAATCCCAAAAACACATTATCATGTATTTTAAAAATCCATTTTCTTTCAGAAATATTATCTGCTGCAGGCAAATATTTATCTATTTTGCACACAAATGAAAATGGTCTCTGCCAGTTTTCTGTTATTTTATCTTTTCACACAAAAACAGTCTGCACTTACTTCAAGTAAACACAGACTGCTTTTCCTGTCAGATGATAAATAATTATTGTTTCTTATTTCATTGTTTTCAATCTTGCAAAATAATCTCTTGACTCTCTTGCTACCACTCCGCTCAGCGCCAGCAGTGCGATGAGATTCGGGAAAGCCATCAGAGCATTGAAAATGTCCGCGATATTCCACACTGCCGCAACCGTCATATAGGGTCCCACGAATACCGCAAGAATGTACAGCCACCTGTATCCTTTGACAACAGACTGCTTTCTGTTAAAAAGATATTCAATACAGCGCTCGCCGTAGTAATTCCAACCCAGAATCGTTGTGAACGCGAAGAACACAAGACACAACATCAGGGCAAATGAGGCCACTACCGGCGGGAAAGGAAGTCCCTGCTGAAAAGCCGCCATGGTGATCTCCACACCCTCCAGTTCCGGATTCAGCCACGCCCCGGAAATCACCACAGACAAACCTGTCATTGTGCAGATCACAATCGTATCAATGAACGTACCTGTCATGGATACAAGCCCCTGTCGTGCCGGTTCCTTTGTCACGGCTGCCGCTGCCGCAATGGGTGCGCTTCCAAGACCGGATTCATTGGAAAAGATTCCTCTTGCAATTCCTTTCTGCATGGCAACTACCATGCTTCCCATTACACCGCCTGCCAGCGCGCTTCCTGTGAACGCTGACTTTACAATGGATACAAGGGCAGCCGGAACCGCCGTGATATTGGTCACAATAATGATAAGCCCAAGCGCCACATACAGCACAGCCATAAACGGCACGACTACCTCCGACACTTTGGCAATACGTTTAATGCCTCCGATCACTACAAGTCCCACACACAATGTGAGCACAAGCCCGGTTATAACCGTGGCCATGGAATAATCGTTTCCAAACATGGAAAATACTATATGAGATGCTTTCGGATCAAAAAAGTTCTGTACTGCAGATGAAATACTGTTCACCTGGGTAAATGTGCCAATGCCAAACAGTCCCACGCCTGCTCCGAAAAATGCAAATATTTTTGCAAGCCACCTCCAGTTCTTACCCATACCGTTCTCAATATAATAGAACGGTCCGCCCAGAACATGCCCCTCTTTGTCGATCGTACGGTACTTGATCGCCAGAAGCCCTTCGGCGTACTTTGTCGCCATTCCGAAAAAGGCCGCGATCACCATCCAGAACAGTGCTCCCGGCCCTCCCGCAGCGATTGCCGTGGCCACGCCCGCGATATTTCCGGTTCCGATGGTTGCAGACAGCGCGGTGCATAATGCTCCGAAGCTGGTCACTTCCCCTTCGCCCTCTTCTTCATTTTTCACCATGAATTTAAATGCTTTGCCGAGATGCCTTACCTGTAAAAGGCCCAGCCGAACTGTGAGAAGAAATCCTGTAAACAGGATGAGAATGATCAACGGCAGTCCCACACTGCATTGTCGATCGTTACGATGATCTTGTCGATCTGCTCTAACATTCCTTTATACCTCCATCCTTTTGCCTGAGAGACTCACGGCGTCTGCCGGGAAATTTCCCGGACACCGCTTACACCTTCGGCGCTTTTCCCCGGCATGGCAGTGCCGGGGAAAAGACTCTCCTGAGTTATTCTTTTGTGCTTTAACACAACATAGTAAAGGATATCACGGTATATAACAAATTGCAACAGCAAAATCCCTATTTAACACAAAGGATATTTCTCTGTGAGCTCCGCCGCCATCTTCCTTGCGGTCTCCACATTATCCTCGCTCTCGATCACCAGTGCGATGATCTCCGCGATCTTATCCATATCCGCCTCTTTCATTCCTCTTGTTGTCACCGCCGGAGTTCCGAGACGCACGCCGCTTGTGACAAATGGAGAACGGGGATCATTTGGAATGGTATTTTTATTGCAAGTGATGTGGGCATCGTCCAGACGTTTCTCCAACTCTTTTCCGCTTACATCTTTCTCCGTCAGATCAACCAGCATCAGATGATTGTCCGTATCTCCGGAAACAATCTTGATCCCGCGCTTTTTCAGCCCCTCGCACAGTGCCTTTGCATTCTTTAATATCTGTGCCTGATATTCTTTAAACTCCGGCTGAAGCGCCTCTTTAAAGCAGACTGCTTTTGCCGCGATCACATGCATCAGCGGGCCGCCCTGGGTTCCCGGGAAGATCGCCTTGTTAAAGTTGAACTTCTCATTTACCTCATTGCTTGAAAGAATCATGCCTCCGCGGGGTCCCCGCAGTGTTTTATGGGTGGTCGTTGTCGTCACATGCGCGTAGGGGATGGGACTTGGATGCAGGCCTGCTGCCACCAGCCCGGCGATGTGCGCCATGTCCACCATAAGATACGCGCCGACTTCGTCTGCGACCTCACGGAAGCGCTTGAAATCAATGGTTCTCGCGTATGCGCTGGCGCCTGCGATAATCAGTCTGGGTTTGCACTCTTTCGCAATGGCAAGCACATTGTCATAATCAATCACGCCCTCATCATTCACTCCATAAGGAACAATATGGAAATATTTTCCTGACATATTGACCGGTGAACCGTGAGTGAGATGTCCGCCGTGATCAAGATTCATTCCCATAACCGTATCTCCGGGTGTGAGCATGGCAAACATGACTGCAAGATTGGCCTGCGCCCCCGAATGAGGCTGTACGTTTACATACTCGCATCCAAACAGTTCTTTGGCTCTGTCTCTGGCAAGGTCTTCTACCACGTCCACACACTGGCATCCGCCGTAATATCTCTTTCCCGGATACCCTTCCGCATACTTGTTCGTAAGCGGACTTCCCATTGCTGCCATCACTGCCTTGCTCACCCAGTTCTCGGATGCGATCAGCTCGATATGAGAATTCTGCCGCTCCATCTCGGCCTGGATGGCATCTGCGATCTGCGGGTCTTCGTTCCTGATTTCGTCAAAATCGTACATATTCTTTCCCTCCATGATTGATTTTCTGCGCGGTTCCAAAAATATTTATCCCATTATAACACAGGTATCATCCCGCGTCTATGCACTGTTGCTCTAATCGCATTCACAGAGGCTTCACCGCCTCTTCCGCCGACCTGATCTGAACCTGCGCTGCCAGTTGATCCACCAGCTCTCTTGACGGAGGTTTTGTTCCTGCTGTTGTCACTGCTCCTGCTGAGGCCGCCATGCACAGCCGCACTGTCCTGTCATTGTCAAATCCCTGTTCCCATGCGCACGCCAGTGCCGCCGCCATGGCATCTCCGGCGCCCACTGTTGATTCAGATCTGACAGGCAGGGCAGGACATCGGACCGCATAATTTCTGTACACAAACAGGGCGCCGTCACTTCCCATGGAAACCGCGGCCATGCGGACGCCCTTTTTCAGGATTTCTCTTACAATACTGAGAATCTCTCTCTCAGACACAGGATGATCCAGACCTGCGTACTCCTCCAGTTCCTCCCGGTTTGGCTTGATAATATCAGGCACTGCCTCCAGAGCATTTCTGAATGCATTTCCGTCTGTATCCAGAAGGACTGACGCCCCTTTTTTGTGCACGAGCCGTATGATCTTCGCATAAATATTATCATCTGCTCCGCCGGGGATACTTCCCGACAGGACGAACAGCGTATGTTTTCCGGCATAAGATTCCAGTTTTGCAAAGAGCTTTTCAGTCTGCTCCCTGGTAATGACCGGACCCGGCTCATTCAGCTCGGTTACTGTTCCATCCGCCTCAAGCACTTTTGTGTTCGTTCTCGTCTCAGTCTCTATCTGAACAAAATCATTTTCAATCTCTCTCTTATCAAGGGCATCCCGGATCATCTCCCCTGTGTTTCCGCCGAGAAAGCCGACCGCAGTGCTGGAGTACCCCAGCTCCCGGATGGTTTTTGACACATTGACGCCTTTTCCGCCGGCATCCCACTCCACATGTCTGATCCGGTTCAGGCCGCCGGGTTTTAACATCTCTATTTCTACTGTCTTATCAATCGCAGGATTCATGGTCACTGTTATAATCATGTTCTTTCCTCCTTGTCCGATTTTCCCGGACTTCCCGGAATCAATCTACAGATCAAAAAGCGAGAGCTGGTTGCTCTGGGGGAGATTGCCGAACAATCCCAGTTCCTGCATCAGGTCAATGACAGTCTTACTGACCTTTGTCCTCTGCCGGAAATCATCCAGAGACAGATACGGTCCGTCTTTTGACGCTTCTTCTACTGCTTCCGCCGCTTTGTCTCCCATTCCTTCTATGCTTGACAGAGACGGCATGAGTTTCCCGTCGATGATCTGGAACATTTTCGCTTTCGCACGGTAAATATCAATAGGCATGAACTCAAATCCTCTGGCGTACATCTCCTGCACGATTTTCATGTCCTTCATCACATCCTGCTCTTTTTTGCTCAGGGAATCACTGCGTTTCTTATAATCCTGCATATAATAGTTCAGTTTGTCTTTCCCCTGACACATGATCTCATAGGAGAACGCATCCGCACGGATGCCGAAATATGCCGCATAATATGCCAGCGGATAATTAATCTTACAGTAGGCAATGCGGTACGCCATCATGACGTAAGCTGCCGCATGGGCTTTCGGGAACATATAGCTGATCTTTTTACAGGACCAGATGTACCAGTCCGGCACATCCTGCGCTTTCATGGCTTCCTCCCACTCGGGCTTTAATCCTTTTCCTTTTCTGACACTCTCCATGATAGTGAACGCCAGCGCGCTCTCCACCCCTTTATTGATCAAATAGATCATGATATCGTCACGGGTACAGATGGCGGTGGAGATGGTTGCCTTGCCGGATTTTACCAGTTCCTGGGCGTTTCCCAGCCACACGTTGGTTCCATGGGACAGACCGGAAATACGGATCAGGTCGGACAGTGTCTGAGGTTTCGTATCTTCCACCATCTGGATAACAAAATCTGTTCCAAACTCCGGGATACCCAGGCATCCCAGCTTGCAGCCGTCGATATCTTCCGGTTTGATTCCCAGCACTTCCGTGCCGTGGAACAGCTCGATCACTTTCTCGTCATCCAGCGGAATCTCTGTGGCAATAAACGGATGTTCCTCATTGTATTCATTGTCCATGGCGTCCGACGTAATGTAATCTTCCAGCGTTCGGATCATGGTCGGATCATCATGTCCCAGAATATCCAGTTTCAGCAGGTTGTGGTCAATGGAATGATAGTCAAAGTGGGTTGTGATAATGTCGCACTCCATATCATTTGCCGGATGCTGCACCGGCGTAAACTCATTGATGTCATGCCCGTGAGGAAGTACAACGATGCCTCCCGGATGCTGACCGGTGCTGCGCCGGATTCCGGTACATCCTTCCGTGATCCTCTCAATCTCACACTTTCTCTTACTCTGCTCGTGCTCCTCATAATAATTTCGCACAAACCCGTACGCTGTTTTGTCCGCCAGCGTCCCGATGGTCCCTGCTTTAAATGTATGTCCCTCTCCAAAGAGAACTTCTGTATACTTATGTGCCTTTGCCTGATAATCGCCTGAGAAGTTCAGGTCGATATCCGGCTCTTTGTCCCCTTTAAATCCCAGGAATGTCTCAAATGGAATATCAAATCCGGCTTTCACAAGCGGCTCCCCGCACACCGGGCAGTTGTTATCCGGCATGTCAAAACCGCAGCCCCCGGCATAGGAACGCACTTCATCCGACTCAAAATCACTGTAGTGGCATTTTTTGCAGTAGTAATGCGGACTTAAAGGATTAACCTCCGTAATTCCCGCCATGGTTGCCACGAACGAAGAACCTACTGACCCTCGGGAGCCCACCAGATAACCGTCTGCATTAGACTTCCACACCAGTTTCTGAGCAATGATATACATAACCGCATACCCGTTGGATATGATGGAGTTCAGCTCTTTTTCCAGTCTTTCAGACACCTGCGGCGGAAGGTCCTCCCCGTACATTTCATGGGCTTTCCTGTAACAGATATCTCTTAACTCCTGATCCGAATTTTCAATGACCGGAGGACATTTATTCGGATTCACAGGAGAAATTTTCTCCACCATGCCGGCGATCTTCACCGGATTGTCGATCACGATCTCCCTCGCTTTTGCTACCCCCAGGTAGGAGCACTCCTCCAGCATCTCATCTGTTGTCCGCAGGAAAAGAGGGGGCTGGGTATCTGCATCGTCAAAACCTTTTCCCGCCATGATAATCCTTCGGTACACCTCGTCTTCCGGATCAAGGAAATGGACGTCACAGGTGGCAACCACCGGTTTTTTAAACTTTTCTCCCAGCTTTACGATCTCCCGGTTTAAATTTCTTAAATCTTCCTCCGAGTTCACATCAGCCACCCGGTCGCTCTCAATCATGAACCGGTTGTTCCCCACAGGCTGTATCTCATAATAGTCATAGAAATCCGCCAGCCTTGCAATCTGCTGGGATGACCGCTTCTCCAGCACCGCCTGGTACAGCTCCCCGGCCTCACAGGCGCTTCCGATAAGCAGCCCCTCCCTGTATTCATTGAGGAGGCTTTTTGGAATCCTGGGCCGTCTCGCATAATAGGTCAGATGGGACGCTGTGATGAGCTGATATAAATTATATCTTCCGATATCATTCTTCGCCAGAATAATAATGTGATGGGTAGGCATCTTGCGGATGGCGTTCACATTGCGGTCTCCGTATCTGTTCACTTCCTTTAAAGTCGTAATGCCGTCTTTTTTCAGCATGTCCACAAATTTCACGAATATCTCCGCGGTCGCTCCTGCATCATCCACCGCCCTGTGGTGGTTTTCAAGGGAGATGTTTAGCGCCTTTGCCACAATATTCAACTTATATTTAGACAGGGTCGGCAGAAGCACTCTGGCCAGCGCCACTGTGTCCACATACACAAACCGGTCGTTTTCTCCCATATCACGGCAGTTCTGTTCAATGAATCCCACGTCAAACCCGGCATTGTGCGCAACCAGTACGCCGTACCCCACAAATTCCAGGAACTGCGGAAGCACGGTTTTAATATTCGGTGAATCCATGACCATCTCATCCGTGATGCCGGTCAGGTTTGTGATTTCAAAAGGAATCGGACGCTCCGGATTCACAAACGTACTGAATCTGTCCACAATCTTTCCGTCCGTCACCTTGACCGCGCCGATCTCAATGATCTTATCCTTGACAGAGCTGAAACCCGTTGTCTCAATATCAAAAACAATATATGTATCATCCAGGGACTGCTCCCCTGCATGAACGGCAATCTCAGTCAGATCATCCACCACATAGCCTTCCACGCCGTAAATGATCTTGAACGGGTCATCCTTATCAAGAGTCTCCACATAATGGTTTGCCTCCGGGAACGCCTGAGCCACGCCGTGATCCGTGATGGCAATAGTCGGATGACCCCAGTCATGGGCACGTTTTACAATGTTCCTGACCTCGGATACGCCGTCCATGTCGCTCATCTTCGTGTGACAGTGAAGTTCCACCCGCT
>CALWFY010000039.1 GCA_944377775.1 uncultured Mediterraneibacter sp. | reverse complement strand
TTATAAAAGAAAAGCCAATATCCGTATGGACGAAAATTTCTAAATAATATATCATAAAGTCATAAAGTAAGGAGGTAAAATTATGAAGAGGAAATTTGTGAAAAAGCTGATTGCCGTATCACTTGTTTCTGCGATGTCTGTTTCTATGCTCGCAGCATGCGGCAGTAGTAATGACGGCGGAAGCGGAGAAAGCGGAAGTGACGGCGATGTATTGAAAGTTGCAGCTTTTGAAGGTGGTAACGGTGCTGAGATCTGGAAGAAGATCGCAGCAGCATTTGAGGAAGAAACCGGATGCAAGGTTGAACTCGAATTATCTTCTGAACTGGACCAGGTGTTGACGAAAGAGATCCAGAACGGCGATGTTCCGGATGTTGTTTACTACAACCTGGGACAGAAGAGCGGATTTACAGAGACAATGCTCAAAGAGGAAGCAGTTGCAGATATCTCAGATGTGTTCGATGATGAGCTTAAAGGCAAAATGCTGGATGGAATCCTTGACGGAACAGCAGCGCAGCCATACGGCGACGGCAAAATTTATCTTGCACCGATCTTCTATACACAGACAGGCTTCTGGTATAATGCAAATCTGGTAGGAGAAGGCAAACAGTATGCACTTCCGACCACGTGGGACGAGTTCTTCCAGCTTGGACAGCAGGCAAAAGCAGATGGCAGAGCACTGTTTACATATCCCCAGTCAGGATATTTTGATGCAACGATCTATGCAATGCTTGCTCAGGCAGGTGGAACAGAATTTTATAACAAGGCTCTGACATATGATGCAAACACATGGTCATCTGAAGAAGGAAAGAAAGTGCTTGATACAGTTGCACAGCTCGTTTCTTCAGACAATATTTGGGCAGACACAGTTTCTAACGCAAATACAGACGGCGGATTCAAGATCAATCAGCAGGCTGTAATCGACGGAGAGGCACTCTTTATGCCGAACGGAAGCTGGGTAGTAGGCGAGATGGCAAACTCAACACCGTCTGATTATGAGTGGGGTGTTATGGGGGTTCCAAAATGGAGCGCAGATGAGAGCCAGTCTGTTTACACATTCACGGAGCAGATGTGGGTTCCTGCAGATGCTCAGAATATTGACCTTGCAAAAGAGTTCATTAAATTCATGTACTCTGATACAGTTGTAGATCTCTGCCTTGCAAATAAAACAACAAACGCTGAGACAGGCGAAGAGTCTGATTCTCCGATCGTTGTTCCGGTTAAGGGCGCAGCAGAGAAACTTCCGGAAGGCGTAATCAAGAGCAGCTTCCAGACAGGCGATAATGTTGTTGCTGTAACAGGTACATGGGCTACAACAGCACCGATCGAAGGTCTTGACATGAAAGGTTCTATTTATGGACCGATCGATTCCATCAGCAATGGCGAAATGACAGTTGAAGAATGGCAGGCACAGCTCGTAGACGTATGGGATCAGTGCGCAAATGCGATGGAGTAATCGTTAGAATTAAAGTATAGCGATATACTGGAAAAACGGTGAGTTGTTACAGCTCACCGTTTTTAAAAGGAGAGGAGACGTAGCATGAATCGAAAACGGTCTCAGGGACGGTTCGTTTTTTTCTGTATTGCGCCGGCAGCGATTCTGGTCACACTTTTTATATTTATACCTACTATTAATGTGTTCCGGATGTCTCTGTACCGCATGGGCGGAATCACGAACAAAAAAGAATTTGTAGGCCTTAATAACTTTAAGTCGTTGCTTGCTGATAAAAACTTTCTGCAGGCAATGCAGAATTCAATCGCTATTATCGTACTTGTTACATTGTGTACGATATTTTTTGCAATCTTATTTGCAGCAATATTATCCCGCGGTAAATTTAAAGGGAAAAACTTTTTCCGTATTATTTTCTACATACCTAATATTTTGAGTATTGTAGTTATTGCAGGTATTTTCGGAGCGATCTATAATCCAAGTACCGGACTTTTAAATACATTTTTAAGGGCAATCGGACTGGACAGTCTGACGCATCAGTGGATGGGCGATCAGAAAATCGTACTGTATTCGATTATCTTTGCTCTTGTATGGCAGGCGATCGGATATTACATGGTTATGTATATGGCGAGTATGGCTGCGATCCCGCAGGATCTTTATGAAGCAGCTTCCCTTGACGGGGCGACAGAGATCCAGATGTTTTTCCAGGTTACTCTGCCGCTTGTGTGGAGTAATATCCGTACAACTTTGACTTTCTACATCATCAGTACGATCAACCTGAGTTTCCTGTTTGTACAGATCATGTCGGACGGCGGTCCGAACGGACATTCCGAAGTGTTCCTGAATTACATGTATAAGCAGGCATACGGAGCGGGGGTATATGGATATGGTATGGCAATCGGTGTGGTAGTATTTATCTTCTCGTTTGCACTCGCAGCGATCGTAAATAAGATTACAGACAGAGAAGTTCTGGAATTCTAGAAAGGGGGCATAGGCGAGAGATGAAAAAGCAAAATCCGGTTACAAAGATAATCTTTAAAGTCATTGTCTATGCGGCTCTGATCGCGATGACAATCTCTATCCTCGTCCCGGTGGCGTGGGTATTTATGGCAAGTTTCAAGAGAAATGCCGAGTTTATCGGACAAGGCACAAATCCATGGGCTTTGCCGGAACAGCTTCAGTATCAGAACTATATCACGGCGTTTGTTGATGCGGAGATGGGAAAGTTCTTTCTTAATTCGGTGATTGTTACGGCGCTTGCACTGATTCTGCTTCTGGTGATCGCGCTTCCGGCTGCTTATGCGCTTTCGAGGTTCGATTTCAAAGGAAGAAAAATATTGAATATTGCCTTTATGGCAGGACTTTTTGTGAACATTAACTATATTGTGGTTCCGATCTTTCTGATGCTCAGTGATACGAATAAGGCGCTGGGAGTTGACTTTTTTCTGGATAATAGATTTATTCTGTCACTGATTTACGCGTCCAGTTCACTGTCTTTCTCAATCTACCTGTTGAGCGGTTATTTTAAGACATTGCCAAAAGGATTTGAAGAGGCGGCTTATATCGATGGATGCGGTTATTTAAAAACCATGGTGAAGATCATGATCCCGATGGCAAAGCCAAGTATCCTTACGGTGATCCTGTTCCAGTTCCTTTCATTCTGGAATGAATATATCATCGCATTCACGATTATGGACGAACACAGCACACTCGCGGTAGGTCTGAAGAACCTGATGGCTGTGGAGAGGACAGCAACCAATTACGGTATTATGTATGCCGGTTTGGTGATCGTTATGCTCCCGGTGCTCATTCTTTATATATGCGTGCAGAAGCAGCTCACAAAGGGTATGACGCTTGGCGGTCTAAAAGGATAAGGGGGAAATGGTATGAGCAATGTAATAAGAAATATAATTTTGATCGTAGCTTTTATTGTCTGCCTCGCCCTGATCGTGATCGGACAGAAAAATATCGGAGCAACGGGTCTGGCAATGGAATTGGTCGGACTTACAGGTCTGCTCGTGTTACTGTTTCTCTATAACAGAAAGTATAAGTAATATAAGAGTAGATCAATCAAAAGGGCGGTCATTCCGGAATACCGGACTGACCGCTCTTTCTGTCGGATCAGGAATCAGTTGCTGTAGGAAGGGTAGGGGGATAGGGACGTCCCGGGATAAGGCGGTTGCCGTCAGTGAATCCCTCAGATCTGCCTGTTAGCGAATGGATGAGGAGATGACGCAGTTCTTTGATCCGTTCCTGTGCGGAAGGCTCATTGATGAGATCGTTAAGCTCATGAGGATCTTCCGCCAGATTAAAGTATTGTTCGTTTCCTGTCTCTGAGTGCCAGATGAATTTGTCGTTCTCTGTGACAATCCAGTGATTGGAAAATTCTCCATAGGAATGCTCGCCGTGCAGCCATGGCCGAAGGATGTTTTCCGGATCTTTCGTCAGAGGGAGGAGGCTTTTGCCATCCACAGAGTCCGGGATATCCGCTCCGGCAATATCAAGCAGTGTAGGCATGATATCACGCAGTTCGGTGATGTTGTGACAGACAGAACCGGCCTTTAGCGGAAGCACATTTTTCCCTCCTGAAATGATCAGGGGGATATGGCAGCTTCCCTCGTATGGACGAGATTTGCGGAACATGTGGTGATCACAAAGTTCTTCGCCGTGATCAGACGTGAACAGGATCACGGTATCATCGTAGAGCTCCTGTTCGATCAGAGCCATAATCAGACGACCGATCTGGTGATCCAGATGGGTGATGCAGGCATAATATCCGACCTGTGCCTGGCGGATCAGCTCCTCGTCAATGGGACCTGTCTTTGAGTCAAAGATACGTCCGTCCCGGTTCAGGAGCTCGTCGCTCTCCCAGGTCCCCACAAAGGGCCTGCGCAGGTCTTTGTTATTGTAGAGATCAAAGTAATACCGGGGCGCGTCAAAAGGCGGATGGGGACGCAGGTAGGACGCCATCAGAAAGAAGGGCTGGTCCGGGTCTTTCCTTCGCAGGAAATCCAGGCAGCGGTCTGTCACCCAGTTGGTGGGATGGTATTTTTCCTCGTGCATCCATGGGCGGGCAACATAGCTGTTGCACTCGATGCCTGTATCCGTCACGTCCGCGTCGGCTCCCAGCTCCTGTTTCAGCCAGTGGAAATAATCGTCCGCAACGAACTGGGACTCGCGGTAGGGGACGCTCCCATAGCGCGCGGCATGGAGGTATCCGTCATGCAGGTCCACGTTGTTGAAGCCCAGGTAATTCCGAAGGGGGTGGACGTGCATCTTGCCTACGCACTGTGTATAGTAACCGGCTTTTGTCAGTTCCCCGGCAAGGGTGTGTTCATATCTCCAGGGAATATTGTCCTCATAGCCCACCCTTCCGTGCCGGCTCTGTTCCATTCCCGTGTGAAGGGCGGCTCTCGCCGCGATACAGCTCGGGCACGCGCTGTAGGCACGGTCAAAATTAACGCCCTGTGAGGCAAGTGTATCGAGATAGGGGGTCTTTACATCCGGGTGTCCGGCGTATCCGAGGCAGTCTCCCCTGAGCTGGTCTGTCATAAGTAAAATGATGTTTGGTCTTTTATTCATTGTGTCTCCTTCTTTTCTGTCCATAGAAAATGATATCTGACTTTACAATAATACAATCCATGCGGGAAAGCAAGCTCAGACTTTTTCAGGTCCCTTTGCGCAGAATGGCGAGGTAGGCTTCATACGCAAAAGTGCGGTTTCTGCTGGCATTGGATGTCCGGGCGAGGATGCCTGTGTCCACAAGCCGGTTGACAGCGCTGGAAGCGGTATTGAAGGTGAACCCCAACGCCTCTGCGGTTTTTCGGATCTCGATGATGGGATTGGCCTCCAGGTAGTTGAATACAAGCATTATGTTTTTCGCCGCGCGGCCCATTCTGGAAATAATGTCCACATTCTTATCGTGCAGGACAACCAGCTCATCAATGGTGTCAGCCGCGTCTTTTGCAGAATCTGTAAGCGCCTCAAGGAAGAACTTTACCCACTGCTCATAATTTCCCTTGACGCGGACCTCGGTCATACGATCATAGTATTCCACACGGTTCTTTTTCAGGAAGTATGAAATGTACAGAGCCGGTGTGGTGAGCACCTTTTTTTCATCAGAAACAGTGTGATAAGCAGTCTTCCGACACGCCCATTGCCGTCAAGAAATGGGTGTATGGTCTCGAACTGGTAATGGATCAGAGCTGCCTGGATCAGTGTGTCCAGTCTGTCATCCGCATTCATATACTTCTCAAGACCGGACATAAGGACTGCATGCGTCTCCTTGATCAGCCGATTGCACAAGGGAAGCTCTTGCAGCCGTTTAATGGCAGTTTCTGTAGCCTTGATGTAGTTGACGACATCAGTCACATTGCGGTTTGTGTTTGTATCGATCATTGGATCGAGAATATCCTCCAGCGTAGCCTGCGTACCTTCGATCTGGGAGGACATGAGTGCTCCTTTCTGAAGAAATTGAAATACTAACCTTAGTATACCCATTTTATTTCAACTTGTAAACATAACTTGAAATAAGACATGATGAAAACTGGAAATTTGGCCGTTTTAGGAAAAGCAGGATAGAAGTAGCTGAAATGACAAAAACGGAGTATAATGAGAAAATATATAAAGGGAAAGAGAGGTCAGAAGCAATGGTTATGTTTTTGGTAGTTTTCGCGGTGAGCATCCTGTCCTGTACCGCGGGATCGATCTGCGGGATCGGAGGCGGTGTGATCATCAAGCCGGTGCTGGACGCCACCGGGATCATGGGGGTCAGCAGCATCAGTTTCCTGTCAGGATGTACGGTGCTTGCCATGTCCCTTGTGTCTGTCTATAAAAATGTGCGGTCGGGAACTGCCAGGATGAATGTGCGGATCTCCACCGCCCTGGCCGTTGGCGGGGCCGTGGGGGGCGTGGCGGGAAAAGCCATGTTCCAGGGGCTGAAAGACGCGGTCGGAAATGAAGATCTCGTGGGCATGACCCAGTCGATCGTGCTCACCATCATAACGCTGGGAACTCTGGTCTATACGCTCTACAAGCAAAGGATACATACAAAAAACTGCACACAGCTCTGGCTGTGCGCAGTCATCGGATTTGTGCTGGGAGTCATGTCCAGTTTCCTTGGGATCGGGGGAGGCCCTATTAACCTGGTGGTGCTGGGCTATTTTTTCTCCATGTCCACAAAGGAAGCGGCGCTGAGCTCTCTCTATATCATTATGTTTTCCCAGATCACCAGCTTTGCGCAGACCTGCGTCACAGGCACTATCCCGGATATCAGGCTCTCCTACCTTGTCTTAATGATCGCGGGGGGCATCATGGGCGGCACCATCGGCAGCAGGATCAACAAAAAGATCAGCGAAGAGGGAGTCAACAAACTGTTTATCTTTCTTATGGCAGTGATCGTTGTGATCAATATTTACAACGCGGTAAAATTCGCGTGAGATCAGCCTAAAGGTCTGTATATTCCCGAAAGAGCGTCATATCCCGGCAGTCATAGCCGTTGGGGCTGATCTCCCGGACGAAGCGGAACGGCCCTGTGGGCGAGTCCGCCACTGCCACGCCGGCATGGGCGGCAAAATAGTCGGAAGAGTCCAGGTGGAACCAGAGGACGAATTTTCCGGTCTGCTCGTTATAGAGCACCTTCGGGCGTTCGCCAACGCGGTCCGGGTGGATCGGATTGCCGTCTGTATCGTACCACATACAGCCGTTTTTGTTTTCACTTTTCATTTTTCTGATTTCCTTTCCTGTGTGTATTTGCCAGTAAGATTACTTACGCATTGAACGAAACTGGAAATCATGATAAAACATCAATACAAGAAAAGCAAGAGGAAGGTCATATACTATGAAAAAAATATATCTTGGCAGTATAGAAGGGATCGAGAAAGAGGCGGTCAGGGATCTCCTGGCGGAACGAGACTGGGAGCTGCTGGAAAAAGCCCCGGCAGAGGAGGCGGACAGTCACGAAACCGGCGGAGAGGGAGCGCATGTGCTGGAAGGGAGGCTGGACTCCCGGATGGAGCATGCCGCCTTCCGGCTGGAGCAAAAAGCGGGACGCGCACGCCTGACCTACGGCTCCGCCGCCGGATTTTTCCGGGGGCTGGGGGAGTTTCTCCTTGGAAGCAGGGCCTCGGAAAAAGCCGGGTGCGCCGGCCGCCACGGCGCCATGTTCGACTGTTCCAGGAACGGCGTGCTGCGGGTGGAGACGGTCAAAGAGCGCATCCGGCAGATGGCGCTTTTGGGCTACAGCAGGCTGTTCCTGTATACGGAGGATACCTACGAGGTCGAAGGATATCCTTACTTCGGCGCCCTGAGAGGACGCTATAAAAAAGAAGAGATAAAGGAGTGCGACGCCTATGCCGCCATGTTTGGCATTGAGATGATCCCCTGCGTACAGACGCTGGCTCACCTGCGCACTGTGCTGCGCTGGCCTGCCATGATGGAATACCGGGATGACGAGGACATCCTCATCGTGGAAGAGGAGAAGACTTACCGGCTCATTGACGCCATGCTGAAGTCTCTTAGTGAGATGTACACGTCCAGGAGGATCCATCTCGGTATGGATGAAGCGTTCTACATGGGATACGGCAATTACAGAAAGAAAAATGGCGTTCCCGAGCAGGGAGCGCTGATTAAGCGGCATCTGGACCGGGTACTGGAGATCTGCGGGAAATACGGTCTGGAGCCTATGATCTGGAGCGATATGTTTTTTGTGGGCGCAGGAAGACGGAGGCGTCCGGCAGGCCTTTGAGAAGGAAGAGGATCAGGGCGAAGGCCGGGTGCTGAAGGCCATGGAGTACATCGCCGAACATTACAGGGAAGAGCTCCGGGTCTCGGCGCTGGCGGAGATGTGCCATGTGGGCGAGACGCACTTTCGGAGGATCTTTGAAAAGATCACCCATGCGACTCCTCTGGAGTATGTCAATATGGTGCGCATACAGAAAGCCTGTATCCTGCTCACAGAGACTTCCGACAGTGTGGAGGAGATACGCGAGAGGGTAGGGTTTCCGACGGCGTCCACCTTTAACAGGAATTTTAAAAAGCTGGTGAAAATGTCTCCAGGACAGTGGAGGCGGCAGAAGTCGGGAAAGCTTGCTGATTATAAAATATCAATATATAAGGGATGGTAGTGCTGCAGCAGCACAGAAAGAGGAGGAAACGCAATGAGTTCAAAAGGATGCATTACTCTGCCGGTCGAGCAGGGAATGGATGATCTTTTAAAAGAGATCGCCGATAAATGGGGGGCGGACGCCGTGCGGAACAGCGATGGGACTGAGCTGCCGGACTGTGTCGGGGATCTCGGCATGGAGGTGTACTCCACCCTGAGCCTGACCCGCGCGGACCAGGACTGGGCCAGAGCGCACGAGGACGAGCTGACGCAGAAATTTCTGATGTCCAGCCCGGTGACTGCCTTTGGAGATACGGTTGCTATCAATATCATGCAGGGCTGGTCTGACCAGCAGTTCCGTCCGGACGCAAGAGAGACGAGCCGCAAGTGGTATGAGGTGTACGACAGGACGACCGGTGAAAAGGTGCCCGGGGAGAACTGGAGCTATGACGCTGAGAAGACTACAGTCACCATCACAGGAGCAAAGAAATATCATGTTTACACGGTGAGCTTCCTTGCGTATCAGATCTGGGACACAACGTCCATGTACAACTATGTGACGAACGACTGGACCGGGGAGCATGTGCGGCCCATGGATCCGAACCAGCCGGCGACGAGGGCGCATCTTAAGGAGTTTTTAAATGACTGGCTGGACAAGAATCCCCAGACAGACGTGGTGAGATTTACTTCTCTTGCCTATCATTTCACAAATAACTTTGACCAGATAGATGGGAAGCTTGTCAACCGGTACAGAGACTGGATCGGATATCATGACTGCACAAGCGCCCTTGCGCTGGAACAGTTTGAGAAAGAATACGGTTACGCCCTTGTGCCCGAGGATATCGTGCAGGCGGGAACCATGAGCGACGTCAACAGTGTTGCCACGAAGAAATACAGAGACTGGATGGACTTTATCCAGAGGACGGTGGCTGACATCGCCAAAGAATGGGTGGACATTGTACACGCGAAGGGCAGAAAGACCATGATGTTCTACTGTGACCATCATATC
>CALWFY010000038.1 GCA_944377775.1 uncultured Mediterraneibacter sp. | reverse complement strand
AGTGCGCCGGACAGATGGCGGACAAGGTTCTTCTGGAAAATTCCGATATGGTGGTGGGAGACCGGCTGTCATCCACCTACTATGAGGAAAATAAGCGGCCCTTCCACAATATGGGAAACAGTCTGGTAAAAAAGAGCATCAATCTGCTGTTCCATTCCGAGATCCAGGACATCATGACAGGATACCGGGCCTTCAGCTATCAGTTCGTAAAGAGCTTTCCCGTGCTGTCCAAGGGCTTTGAGATCGAGACGGAGATGACCATCCACGCGGTGTATAACAACATGCAGGTGGACAACGTGGTGGTGGATTACAGAGACCGTCCGGAGGGAAGCGAATCCAAGCTTAATACCTATTCGGACGGAATCCGGGTACTGGGAACCATCATGCGGATGTTCCGCCAGTACAAGCCGCTGACGTTCTTCGCAGGGCTTGCGATTGTGCTTACATTGATCTCCGCGGTCTTCTTCATCCCGGTGCTGATCGCTTTCCTGGAGACCGGGATGGTGGACAAGTTTCCGACTCTGATCGTCTGCGGTTTCGTGGAGCTGGCGGCGATCCAGTCTGTGTTTTCCGGCCTGATCCTTCATAATCTGGGCGTGAAGGAGCGGCGGGATTTTGAGATGAGACTGTATGAGATTCAGAGAAAACGTATGTAGGAATAAAACGGCTGTGATTGGGCTGTGATGAAAGAATACAGGTAGATAAATGTTAAAAAAGTTTCAGAAGAAAGAATATTTGGTTCTGGGAGCCGTACTGCTTGTTTTTTTGCTTATGGCTCTTTATAAACTGACGGATGCCCCGCTCTGGTATGATGAAATGATCGAATTTTATTATTCCAAATATCTGACCGGTCAGATCCGCGGAGTCAGCCTGTGCAATAATCTGTATGAACGGCTGCAGACCAACAGCTTTCAGCCGCCGTTGTACAATTTAATCATGCATGTATGGCTGTTGTTTGGTGAGTCTGAATGGTGGTTCCGCTTCAGCGGCGTGGTATTCGGCCTGTTGGGTATGCTGGGGCTGTATGCCTGTGTGAAACAGTTTGCCGTATGGCAGGTCGCAGCGCTTTCTGTGTTTGTCAGCTCATTTGTCTATGAATGGATGTATTACGTGAAGGAAGCAGCGGAATATAACATGATGATTATGCTGCTGTATTGGCTTCTATACATTTATTTCAAAACGTTTCGTAATCTGACTCTGAAAAATATCGTCTGGTTTACCGCAGTGTCAGTGGTGCTTCTGTATACACAATATGGAGCGGTGTTAGGGATTCTGCCGTTGGCGGTAAGTCTTTTTATCCGGGCATGGAATCAGAGGGAGAGGAAGCTGTGTGGGAGAATTGCCCTGGTTTATGGTGTTGCAGCGGCCGCAGCCGGACTGCCATTGTATTTTCTCCTGTTCCGGATCCAGCTTCAGATGAATCAGAGCGTGAACTATTATACAGTTGCTTTTGAAAAGAATAATGTCATTTATGACTTTTTCAAAATGCTTCTGACCACCGCTCAGTGGCTGTTTACGGAATCCAAAACGAGATTTGAACTGGAATTTGCCCTTGCGCTGCCGCTCGCGACCATGATAGCCATTCTTTCCATCCGATTTCGGAAAAACAGGGAGTTTACCTGTTATCTTTTAAGCTGTATTGCCATATGGATAATTTATTATGTGATTGTGCGTTCCGGAATATATGCCTATGGAGATTTCGGAAACCGGTACAGCCTGTTCCTGCTTCCAATCTGGACAGTATTGATTGTGTATCTGGGATATGAAGCCTTCTGTATGATTGAGTTGTGGAACTTCCCCCATAAAAAGCTTGTGCTTAGAGGCTTGTTGGGAATGCTTCTGGTGGTTCAGCTGGGGTATTGCATATATGGCTTTTACCGGGTCAGCATTTATGAGGGAAAATGCGATACCAGAAGCGTTGTGAGACTGTGGTATGAGCTGGAAGGCTATGATGTCCCAACATACGTCGCTTTCGGAGAGGCGCCGAGCTTTACATATTATCTGACCCACGATGGCCGCTTTCAGGAGGATTACTGGGATGAGATTGTATTTGAATATGAAAATGTGGAAAACAGGTTCGGGACGGAGGCGTATTGGGAATATATCAACGATGCCTTTGACGGGCAGCTGCCGGACAGATTCTATCTTTCCATCGGGCATGAAAATACGTTAACTGAGGCTTTGCGGGAGCACGGATATACTCTGGAAGAGAAGTTTCTTAAGAATACTATTTTGTTCGAAGTGATAAAATAGAAATAATGGGAAAATCAGAGAGATTAATATGCGATGGAAAGCAGATTAAGATTTTATGAATGTCCTTGAATCAGGGGAAAAGTTGGAATATACTGTATGCTGTAATTATGATACAGATAATGGTACGGCGGGAGGATGCAGAATGAGGTTATTTTCAAAAAAGTTTGCAGGCTGCTGGTAATCCTGTGTATAGCAGCGCTGGTATTGACGGCATGCGGAGACAGGATAGAGACCACGGAAACGGAGCAGGAGATATCATCAGGTGAGAATCTTCAGGCGCGTATTCAGGCTCTGGTGGAAGAGAATGCCGAAGTATGGTAAGCCGGGTGAGGTATCCGGAAATTCGGTTTATTATTAATATTGCAGAGGATATTCAAAAAAAGGGGCTGTCGGTTAATACCGATTTTTAGCCCTTGATATGCGGGAAAGAGACACTTCCACAAAATTCAGGCTTTTTCAGGTCTGAATTCACTGTGAGGGTGTCTCTTCCTTTTTTCACTGCCCTGTTTTTGGGTAAGCGCTTTATAACCAACCGGATAGTCAAACTTCAACTTTTGTGAGATACTTCAGATACTTGGAGTAATTCACTTCCTATCCAATTCTCGGAGCTGCAAAAGCTATGCTTTAATCTCACATCTTG
>CALWFY010000037.1 GCA_944377775.1 uncultured Mediterraneibacter sp. | reverse complement strand
ATTCGTATTTACGTTTATCAGATAGTGCTTTAAGGCATAGAAAACCACCCTCTAAACTTTGGCCGGTTTCAGGGTGGTAATTCTATTACAATCTTGTCGAGGTCAACCCCTTGTGGGCGGTTGTTCCCTTGGTGTCTTTAATATAGCATATCTGTCCGAAGTGCGCAAGGGCTACTCAGATTTTACTACGGAAAGTCGGTACGTCACGTGGTGATCTTCAGAAGGGGGATTCTTAAAGACCTCCTCGTCTATGATCAGATCTGTCCAGTCATCCGTCAATATTTCCCCATCAAATAGAGTTACTCTTATGAAATCTGGTAATTTATAAATATCGTCAGTAGTATACTGTTGTTTTGGGGTGGGCATAGTAACACCTCCTTCATGGGGAGAGTGTTGACAGTTGTATGAGAACTATTCTTCGGCTTCTTCAAAGAAAATGCTGTTATTACATTCCTTTTCGAAAGGCTCCCATATTACATCTTCAGGAATTCCATTTGGAAAAGCCCCACAGACTTCGAGGCTGTTTTTGAGCTGATATCTTTTGCACAGCTCACACTTGGGTAAAGTGGTCACAAACATATCAAGATATTTCTTGGAAAAAGGATTGTTTTGCATTATTGTTCACGCTCCATTCGTTCATTGGGAAATGATCAATTTTATATATGCACTTGTAGGTTTTACCTAAATATGCTATATTAAAGGCACAGAAGGAACAACCGCCAAAGTGGTTGACCAATAAGTTAAGTTATGAAACCGCCCTTACTCGCCAAAGTACAAGGGCGGTTTTGCTATGCTTTAAACACTACTTCAAATTCTCATCCCTTAAGCAGCCGGTCAATGATCCTTGACGCCTCACTTCTTGTAAGCGTATCCGGATTCCACTCCGGCTGGATATGCTTTTTCTGTACCAGATTTTTTAGAAATGCGAGCTGCTTTGGTGTGGCAGGCTGAGGCTTCTTTACTTTGTATGTAAGCTGTACCGGTTTAAAAAGTTTCGGGTCGGCCTCCTCAAAGTAGTGGGCCAGTGTCTGATAGAGTTTGGCTGTTGCCAGTGCGTCATGATAAGCCCGGTGTGCGGCTTTATTCTCGATGTGATAATGGCTGCACAGACTGCCAAGACTTTTTGAGTCCAGGTCAGCGTGAACCTTTTTCGCGATTTTCAGCGTATCTATTCCTATTTTTTCAAATGCGAGTCCATCCTGCATTGCACTGCATTTCACAAAACTGTAATCAAAGATTACATTGTGTCCGATAAGGACGTCGTTTTCGCAGAAGTCAAGGAAGTCTCCAACGACCTGACAGCGTGTTTTCGCGCCCGCGACCATCTCGTTGGTGATGCCGGTCAGGTTTGTGATCATCGGAGAAATGGGGGCGAGCGGGCGGATAAATTCTATGAAACGGTCCGCCACTTTCCCATCACGCACTTTCAGTGCGCCGATTTCTATAATTTCATTTTCAAGGGGATTAAGCCCTGTTGTCTCAATATCAAAAGCTATGTATGATTTCAGCATAGTCAGCTCTCCTTTTCTGTCTGCTATTATAGAGGAAAATAAGAAAAAATCCAACATATTTAAAAACTTGATCTTTTTTAATCTGTCAATGTGGTCAAATTGTTAAAAATGTAAAAATTTTATAAAATATATCATTTACAGTTTTGTGCTGGAACGATATACTATGGTAGTGTACGAAAGTATTTCCTACGTGTATGAGAGAAAAGGAGGGAAACAGATGATTACTTTTATAATCGGTCTTGCAATTCTTATCGTGGGTGCGATGCTCTACGGAAGGTTCTGTGAGAAGGTATTTGGCCCGGATGACAGGAAAACACCTGCTTATGAAAAGCAGGATGGTGTGGACTATGTGCCTATGAAACAGTGGAAGAACAGCCTGATCAATCTGCTGAATATTGCAGGAACAGGCCCGATTCTGGGGCCCATTCAGGGGATTTTGTTCGGGCCGATTGCATTTATTACAATTCCGATCGGAAATATTATCGGCGGCGCTATGCATGATTATTTTTCCGGAATGATCTGTCTGCGTGACGGCGGCACACAGATGCCGACCATGATCCGCAGGTACAGCAACAAGGGTGTTTATACATTTTACCAGATTTTCTGCAGTCTGCTGCTTCTCCTTGTAGGAGCGGTGTTCATCTATACGCCCGGAGATATTGCGGCAACGCAGGTATTTGGATTTGACGGCAAGGTGACTTCCATATCTACATGGGTAATTTACGGGGTAATCTTTGCTTATTATCTGATTGCTACAGTATTCCCGATCGACAAGATCATCGGTCGTATTTATCCGGTATTTGGAGCAATTCTTCTGTTCTCTGCAGCGGGTGTGTTCATTGGACTGCTTGTGCAGGGATATCCGCTGGTGGAGCTGTGGGATGACTGGAACGCAGGAGGAATCCTGTATGGTGATTATTTCAGCGCCAATCACTTTATCCCGATTTTCTTTATCACGGTGGCATGCGGCATTCTTTCCGGTTTTCACTCAACGCAGACGGCGATTATCTCCCGTACAATGAAGAGTGAAAAGCAGGGACGCATGACATTTTATAACATGATGATCCTGGAAGGCTTCATCGCTATGGTATGGGCCGCAGGGGCTATGGGCGCCTACAACCTGGGACTTCAGGCGGCGGACGCTTCCCTTGCTACCGGGACAATCGGCGTGATCTGTAAAGACCTGCTTGGAAATGTGGGAGGAATCATTGCCCTTCTCGGCGTCATTGTACTTCCCATCACATCGGGCGACACAGCGCTTCGTTCTCTGAGACTCGCGGTTGCGGACGCTATGCACCTGGATCAGACAAAGGTGAGAAAACGTCTTGGTCTGTCGGTAGTTATCTTTGCACTTGTGGCAGTGATTCTTGTGTTCGCTAAGAGCAATGCCAACGGATTTAACATTTTGTGGAGATATTTCGCATGGTCCAATCAGACATTATCTCTGTTCGCATTCCTGGCAATCACAGTGTGGATGTTTGAGACGGGCAGAGCAAAATATGTGTGGATGCCGCTCATTCCTGGCGCATGGTACACATTTGTCACCATCACATATATCGTAAATGCAAAGATCGGTTTCAATGTACCGTGGACTGCAGCTTATGTGATCGGTGTGGCAGCGGCTGCAGCTTATGTGGCAGTACTTATCTGGTATGGTAAAAAACGCTCACGGGTAAAAGCGAATAAGACCGTATAAAAGAATGATGGCGTAAAAGCAGAATACAGCCTGCATGCGGCGGGGTTTGGGAATGTAGAAGAACCGCGGATGCAGGCTGTTTTATTGATTTTTTGCAGCCAATACCATATAATGAACGCAGCAAAGCGTATTCCTGATAAACGTTTTATGCAAAACAGGAGCAATCCCGACGCAGGTGCGGGATGTTCACACAGAAAGGGGAAAACTCTATGTTAAAGGGAAAGACGGTTCTGCTGGGAGTGTCAGGCAGCATCGCCGCGTACAAGACTGCATCGCTGGCAAGCGCACTGAAGAAACTGGGGGCAGACGTCCATGTTCTGATGACGCGAAATGCCGTAAATTTTATCAATCCCATCACTTTTGAGACGCTGACCGGCAACAAGTGTCTGGTGGACACATTTGACCGGAATTTTGAGTACAGCGTGGAGCATGTATCTCTGGCGAAAAAAGCAGATGTGGTGATGATCGCGCCCGCAAGCGCAAATGTGATCGGAAAGATTGCCCACGGCATTGCGGATGATATGCTCACGACTACCGTGATGGCGTGCAAGTGCAAAAAGATTATCGCTCCGGCAATGAATACGAACATGTTCGAGAATCCCATTGTGCAGGACAACATGAAAATCCTTGAAAAATATGGGTATGAGGTTATCAGCCCGGATGTGGGATATCTGGCATGCGGAGATACCGGAGCCGGGAAAATGCCTGAGCCTGAGCTTCTGCTGGAGTATATCCTACAGGAAGCTGCTTGTGAGAAAGACATGAGAGGGCTCAAAGTTCTTGTGACAGCAGGACCCACCCAGGAGGCGGTGGATCCGGTGCGGTATATTACGAATCATTCTACCGGGAAAATGGGATATGCGCTTGCACAAGTATGCGCAAGGCGAGGGGCTTCAGTGACCCTTGTGAGCGGTCCGACTGCTCTGAAACGTCCCCGGTTCGTTGATATTGTGAATGTAAAAAGCGCGGAGGAAATGTACGAGGCAGTGACTGAGCGAGCCCCGGAGCAGGACATTATTATCAAGGCGGCCGCTGTGGCAGACTACCGTCCGAAGCAGGAGAGCAGTGAAAAGATAAAGAAGAAAGAGGGCGCTCTGGCGCTTGAGATGGAGAGGACAAAGGATATCCTTGCAAGTCTGGGTGAACGGAGACAGCCGGGACAGTTCTTGTGTGGGTTCGCTATGGAGACGAGGGATCTGCTGGAGAATGCCCGGCAGAAATTAAAGAAAAAACATGCGGACATGATTGTCGCCAACAGCCTGAGAGAAGAAGGGGCGGGATTTGGCGGCAGCACAAATGTGGTAACCCTCATCACAGAGAAGGAGGAACTCTCACTCGGCAGAATGTCAAAAGAGGAGACAGCCTCAAAGATCATTGACAAGATATTGGAGATGAGGAGTCACTGACAACAGCATAGAACTTTTATTGTACCAGGCAAATTGTATTGTATCCCACAAGGGAATGATAACAAGGAGGCAGTTATGAATTATTCAGAAAATAATTACAAAGAGAGAACAGAAAACAGGCGGCAGCCCCACAGAGCAGGGGGCTGCGGCAGGTTCAGCATTATTGGCATGGCTCAGGTGGCGATTTTTGGCGCCATCATATGTATTATGGCGTTTACCCCCTTTCTGGGCTACATCCCACTGGGCTTTACAAGGGCGACGATCATCCACGTGCCGGTCATAATCGCCTCGCTTCTGATGGGACCGAAGAAAGGGGCGGCGCTGGGTTTCCTTTTCGGGCTTACAAGTTTTATCAATAACACTATCAATCCCACTCCAACGTCGTTTGTGTTTACGCCATTTTACAGCATCGGTGACGTGAGCGGCGGTTTCGGAAGTATGATCATATGCTTTGTACCGCGGATTCTGATTGGAATAGTGCCGTTTTTTGTCTACAAACTGGCGCTTAGGCTGAGAAAAAGCAAAGAACCGGGGAAATACAGTGTCTCCGGTGTGGGACTGGTTCTTGCGGGGGTGAGCGGAGCACTGGTAAACACACTCCTGGTCATGAACCTGATTTTTGTGTTCTTCAGGGAGACTTATGCGGCGGCAAATGATGTGGCTGTGTCAGCGGTTTATACATTTATCCTGTCTGTGATCGGAATCAACGGAGTGCCGGAGGCTATTGTGGCAGGTATACTCACCTTGCTGATTGGAAGGGCGCTTTTGAAGAAAAATATCAGAGAAAGGCTGGGCTTGAAAAATGATCTTGGCTATTGATATCGGAAATACCAATATTGTGATCGGATGCGTTGACGAAAAGGAGTGTGTTTTTGTGGAACGCCTCTCCACAGTACGGACGAAAACAGAGCTGGAATATGCCATAGATATTAAAAATGTGCTGGATATCTATCATATAAAAAGAACAGATCTGGAAGGAGGAATCATCTCGTCCGTTGTGCCCCAGATTACTCTGGTGGCCAAACTGGCTGTGGAGAAGATCATAAAGAAAGAACCGCTGATTGTGGGAGCGGGCATCCGGACAGGATTAAATATCCGGATGGACGACCCTGCCCGTCTGGGAAGCGATCTTGTAGTGGATTCCGTGGCGGCTCTTACAGAGTATCCGGTTCCCCTTATCATCTTTGACATGGGGACTGCCAATACAGTCTGCGTGATCGATAAGGACAAAAACTATATCGGCGGAATGATCTATCCTGGAATCGAAGTGTCTCTTAATTCTCTTACTGCCAATGCATCTCAGCTTGGGAGCATCAGTATTGAGACACCGGAGCATATGATCGGGAAAAATACGGTAGAATGTATGAAGAGCGGAATTATATACAGTTCGGCAGCAGCGATCGACGGGCTTATAGACAGGCTGACGGAAGAACTGGGCGGCCGCGCCACTGTGATAGCTACAGGTGGGCTGGCGGGCAGGATTGTACCGCACTGCCGAAGGGAGATCATTCTGGACGACGATCTGCTGCTTAAAGGACTGGCAGTGCTGTATCATAAAAACAGGAAGTAATGTGCAGATAAACAGAAACGAAAATATTGTGTAAAAAAGTGTAAGCTGCTGCAAGCCAGATGAGTTTTCGTCTGGCTTACAGCAGCTTTTTTGGATTGTGGAACATGTACTAAAAATAAAGGTCATTATAAGCTTGCAGGTGGATAAAATCGTCATATTGCTGAAAAAAATGAGAAACAAAAGATTAAGTTGCCACAAATATTATAGCAATGTTAAAATCAAAAACAGGTTAATGCAAAAACCCTAAAAAGAGGAGAGAGTTATGAAAAGAAAAAAGTTACTTAGCCTTTTACTGGCAGGCCTGGTGGTGGGACAGACTTTTTCTCTGGGAACACTGTCGGCTGCGGCCGAAGAAAATTCTTTGGTGGGAAGCGGAGACTTGTCTGCTAACAACACGGCAGCGCCGGAAAAGGATGCTGTAGTGCCGAATGAAAATCAATATGAGTACCAAAAACAGGAGCTGGCAGCTTTCTGCCACTTTGGTCCAAACACGTTCAATGAGATTGAATGGGGAGAAAACTATGGGGATAAATCTCCGGACGAAATTTTTAAACTGGAAGAAGAGTTTGACGAAGAAACGTTTGTAAAGACAATCAAAGAGGCCGGCTTTAAAAAACTGATTGTGACGGCAAAGCACCATGATGGATTCTGTATCTGGGCCAGCGAGCATACAGAGTATGATGTAGCTGAGACAAGTTATAAACAGGGACAAGGAGACATTCTGGCAGAACTGTCGGCGGCCTGTACAAAGTACGATATTGACATGGGCCTGTATTTATCGCCCTGGGATATTCATGATGACAGCTACGGGTATAAAAGAGCAGACGGAACCCCCCTTGTGCGTGTTGTAAACGGAAAAAACGAGCCAATCGAAGGATTGACCTGGGAAGACGTATTTAAGCAGGATGCAAAAGATTATAACGAATACTATAACAATCAGCTGATCGAGATTCTCAGCAATGATAAATATGGTAATAACGGACATTTCAATGAAGTGTGGATGGACGGAGCAAAAGGAAGCGGCGCCGGTTACCAGGAATATGAATTCAAGAAGTGGTTTGATACAATCCAGCAGTATGAAGGGAAAAAGGCAGGTTATAAGTCGGATTGTATGCTGTTTGGCGCAGAGGCCTACACAACAGTAAGATGGATTGGAAATGAGAATGGTTATGCCAATGAAGAGACATGGTCTAAGTCGAAAGTAGATTATGATAAGAATACGATTGACAGTAAAAAAGTAGGGGCTTATACCGTTGGCTATGAGGATGGAAATCAATGGACTGTTCCGGAAAGTGATGCGCGAATCACCTCAGGATGGTTCTGGGGAACAAAGAAGAATACGCCAAAAAGTGTGGAAGACCTTGCAGGAATGTATTTCAATTCAGTTGGACATAACTCACCGCTGCTGCTGAACATCCCTCCAAACGATCAGGGAAAAGTAGATGATGCGATTTTAAAGAGAGTGACTGAGTTCGGACAGAATATTAAAGATACATTTAAGGCCAATTTAGCTGCTCATTCAACAGTGAAAGCAACCGAAGTAAGAGGCAATGATGTGGCTTATTCGCCTGAGAATGTACTGGACGGAAAAGACGATACATACTGGACGGTAAATGATGGGACAAAGACTGGTTCACTTGTTGTAGAGCTTGGGGAGACGAAGACATTTGATGTGGTCTCTATTGAAGAGGCGATTGAATTTGGACAGAGAATCAAAGAATTTAAAGTGGAGTACAGCAATGGCGGCAGTGAATGGAAAGTGTTCGACCAGGGCACGACAATCGGAGCTAAGAGACTGAGCCGGAAAGGTGCGGTAAAAGCAGATAAACTCCGCATCACAGTCACAACAGGCAAAGATGTGCCGATGATTTCTGAAGTCGGTGTTTACAAGGCAACATTGGATTTTGAAGTTCCGTCAGCCGCACCTCAAGGAATGCAGATAATTGATGAGAGAGATGAGGCATTCCAGTTCAGCGAAGGATGGACGGAAGAAAATTCACCACAGTATTTGAACGGTACAAATAAGTGGGCAAAGAAAGGTTCTTCTTTTGAAATGAAGTTTACAGGATCTAAGGTTTACCTTGTGGGTACATTGGATTCCGGCCATGGAAAAGCGTCTGTCACATTGGATGGAAAAACAACAGAGATTAATACAAATGCGTCTAAGAGGGCGGTGGGACAGATCATCTTTACTTCAGAAGACCTGCAGCATGGAGAACACACATTAAGACTGGAAGTCACTGATAATAGCAAAGCAGTCGGTGTTGAGGGCGCTTATGTGATCAACAACGGCGGGCTTGGAATGATTGGTGTGGAAAAAGCAGAATACACCATGGAAGAAGATTCTGAGATGAAGATGAAGTTAGTTCGTGTCGGCGGAAGCGAAGGGGAAGCTACCGTAACAGTATCTCCGAATCCCGGAACCGCGATTCAGGATGATTTTGATACAGAAGGAACGACTACAGTAACATTTGCAGAGGGTGAGACAGAAAAAGAAGTCGTTGTCATCACAAGACGCAATACAAAAGAAACAGGAGAGCAGTACTTTACAGAGGAGCTGAGCACGAAGGATGAGAATCTGATTCTTGGATTTAACTCAAAAGCAAAGATTACGATTTTAGATCAGGAGGGACAGCCTGCGGAAGTGCCCACAGAAAAACTGCCCAGAGATGCATATGATACGGTGACTGCTACTTCAGAAGAGAAGGAAAAACAACAGCAGGGAATCGAAAAAGCATTTGATGAAAACGACAGCACATTCTGGCATGCAGACTGGGAGACTGGTAAACTAAAAGACAATCCAAATGGAATTTCAGTTGAAATTTCACTGAAGGAAGTAAAAGAATTAGGGAAACTGACCTATTTACCGAGGCTGGAGCCTAAGGACACAGGTACAATCGGCGAGTATGTGATTGAAGCGGCAGTTGTTCCGGAAGAAGGAGAGGCAGCTGCAGAAACAACGTCAGAAGCCGCTGGGGAAGCTGCTTCAGGAACGGCCGATGACGAAGTGCAGTGGAAAGAGATTGCCAAGGGTACGTTTAAAGCACAGGGCAGCTCTAAAACTCCTCAGGAAGCAGTATTTTCAGAGCCTGTAAAAACGAACCGCATTAGATTTACAGCAAAAACAATGGCGGGAGGAGATCACCCGACAGCAACAGAGATTGCGCTTTATGAAAAAGTAGAACCGGTTATGATTACAGTTACAACAAAGGCCGGAGAGAACGGTATTATTGAACCGGTAACAGGAGAGTTAGAGGCCGATGGTACAATGAAAGTGCAGTCCGGGAAATTAAAGACATTTGCAATAAAACCAAACTCAGGTTATGCAGTGGAAGATGTAAAGGTAAATGGGGCATCGGTTGGGTCCGTAGGCCGTTATACAGTGGAGTCCACTGCAGATGTGACGCTGGAGGCGACTTTCAGAGGCTGCATGCATGAGAGGACAGAAGTACAAGGCGCAAAAGAAGCAACTTGTACAGATCCGGGTGCAACAGGAAAGACAGTATGTCTGGAATGTGGTGTTACAGTAAAAGAAAGTGAAGAGATTGCTCCCTTTGGACACAAGTTTGGAGATTGGGAAGTAATCAAAGAGGCGACACAGACAGAGGAAGGACTTGCCAGAAGAGCCTGCATTGCATGTGGTGCGGAAGAAGAAAAAGTGCTTGAAAAACTTCCTTATGAGGCGGACAAGACTGAACTTCAAAAATACTATGATGAGTATATCGGATACTACAGACAGTCCGATTACACAGCAGACAGCTGGAGGGCATATGAAGCTGCGCTGATGAATGCAAGAGCAGTTTTGGATAAAGCTGGTGCGACTCAGCAGGAGATAGATGAAGCGCTCAATAAGCTTACAGCGGCGGCGGAAAACTTAGTGAAAAAGGCAGCATCCGAAAATGCAGATGCGCCTCTGACCGGGGATAATTCGATACCGATGATTCTGATTTTGGCAGTGATTGCATCTGCGCTTACAGTTATTTATCAGGCCAAAAAGAAAATAGGATAGTTTAAGAGGACGCTGCAGAATCTGTTTTTCTGGCGTAGATAATAGCAGACAATATAGTTCCCGGGGATGTATCCTAAGGCAAACACATTTTGCCCTTAGGATGCATCCCCGGGAACTTTTGTTTTCGGAAGATCAAATATTTTGGAGTTTCGAATGACCCGCAGGTTACAGAGAATCACCTCTCTTGATATATCCGGGTTTTTCCGGCGCTGCGATAATTCTCTTGCCTCGGATCAGCCTTGCGTGCTTATCAACTACAAGGTTTTCTGCGTGAACGCCTCTTCCGATGACAACGTCAGCGGAGATAACGCAGTTTTTGATTACGGCTCCGTCTTTGATGACACATCCTCTTCCGATGATGGAATTTTCAACGGTTCCTTCAATGAGACATCCGTTAGATACAACAGAAGATTTCACTTTGCTGCCTTCAAAATACTGTGTCGGGCAGGAGTCGTTTGTGCGGGTATAGATCGGCCATTCAGGATCAAAAAGGTCAGAAGCATGTTTTAAGTCGATCAGATCCATGTTTGCGTGATAATAGCTGTTGAAATCGCAGATCGCAGCGAAATATCCTCTGTGGGCAACTGCGCGAATGTCCAGGTTTTCACATTCCTCATTGAGAATATCAGAGAATGTATACATGGAGGATAGCTTGTGCGCCTTTGTCACCAGATCAATGAACAGTTCTGTCTTCATCACATAGGTGTCCATAGATATGTTTCTGCTCTTTGCATTTCCGTGGTTGGGCTCAATGGAGAGAACCCCTTTCTGTTTGTTGATGTTTAAGACGCTGCAGCTGAGAAATGCCTCTTTTGCATTGTCAACAGAATGGTACATCATGGAAATGTCCGCTCCGGATGCAATATGTTCTTCAAGGAATGTACTGTAATCTGCTGTATAGATCATATAGCTGGGGGCAATGACAACGTAGGGGAGGTGTATCCTCTCGATACAATCCATATTTTCTATGTATGCGGCAACATCTGTGCTGTAAATATCGCCGACTTGGTTCAGTTCTGTGTACATGATATTTAACTGGCCGCGTTTGGAGTTGATGTTGTAGTGGCGGCCTGTACCCAGATGCTCGGTCAGAGAGCGGGGTTTTCTGCGGACATAGACTTCGATATTGTCAATGCCGCTGTTGCTCATATTTGAAATAGGAAAATCAATGGTACGGTATCTTCCGAGAAAAGAAAATGCGCCTACCGGGCGGTATGCTTGAAGCCCGTCCACCTGGATATGATTTCCGGCAAAATTAATGATTCCAAATGCCTTGCTCATATTATTCGTCCCCCTTTACACGTTTTGCCACCAGTTCAATATTCTGGCTGTCCGCACTGCCGACAACGGCGTTTTTGCCTATTTTAATTCCGTCAGCTACAAGGGCGCGTGTGACGACTGCTCCTTCGGCCACTTCGGTTCCCGGCATCAGGACACTGTCGACAATTTTAGCCCCTTTAGCCACTTTCGCACCTGTGAACAGGACGGAATTTTTCACTTCACCGTCAATGACGCATCCCTGTGTAATAAATGCACGGTCGATCACAGCTTCAGCGCCTATATACTGCGGGAGCGCGGTTACATCTTCGGTATAAATTTTCCATGTCTTGTCGTTTAAGTCGAGCTCATTATTTTTATCCAGCAGGTCCATGTTCGCTTCCCAGAGAGAGTCGATGGTTCCCACATCTTTCCAGTAGCCTTTGTACTTGTATGCGTACAGGTTTTTGCCGTCATTTAAAAGGGTTGGGATAATATCTTTTCCAAAGTCATGGTTGGAATCCGGATTCTTCATATCAGCGATAAGCATCCTGCGCAGCAGCTTCCAGTTGAAGATGTAGATGCCCATGGATGCCAGATTGCTTTTCGGATGTTCAGGCTTTTCTTCAAACTCAACGATTCGTCCGGTATTGTCTGTGTTCATAATGCCGAAACGGCTGGCCTCTTTCATGGGAACTTCAATGACTGCAATGGTTGCGTCTGCCTTACATTCTTTGTGGTAGGAAAGCATTTTTGCATAATTCATCTTGTAGATATGGTCGCCGGAAAGGATAAGGAGATATTCTGGTGAGTATGTATCAATAAAATCAATATTCTGTGAGATCGCATCTGCCGTCCCTCTGTATACGTCCAGGTTGGCATCGGACTTTTCGCGCGGCGGAAGTACATAAACACCGCTGTCTTTTGCATCCAGACCCCAGCGGCGTCCCGCTGCCACATAGCTGTTCAGGAGAATGGATTCATACTGTGTAAGAACGCCTACAACGTCAACTCCACTGTTGGCACAGTTACTGAGAGGAAAATCAATAATGCGGTATTTTCCTCCATATGAAACAGCCGGTTTGGCAACTTTCTTCGTTAGCTCATGAAGACGTGAACCGCGGCCGCCAGCTAAAATCATAGCTAACATATTATTTTGTTTCATAATAAGCCCTCACTTTCATTTCTTAATGTTTTTATTATACATTTTTTGATAGAAAGTTTCTACAATTTTGTTCAAAAAATATGTAAAATCAGTACAAAATATAGAACATTTACATAAATATAAAAACGGTTCGCCTAAAACCGTTCTTTTGTGCATTTTGAATGTTGACAATAAAAATTTATCCGCATATACTATGTTGTTAGTTACCGAACAAATTAAAATTGGCTTTATGGGTGAGCTGTCGGGAACTGTGAAAAGGAGTGAATGCAGTATGGATAATCAGGAGTCAAAGGAAAAGGGGCAGGAATCTGTACGTGATGCAGGAAGGCTGGTCAATATGATCTCCCATCAGCTTAAGCGTCAGATGTGTGCCCGGGAAGAAAAAGACAGCCTGACGAACATGCAGAGGCGTGTGCTGCATTATATTTTGTTCCAGTCACTGAAACGGGAGATATATCAGAAGGATGTGGAGCAGGAGTTCCAGATCCGCCGCTCAACGGCGACAGGAACGCTTCAGCTTCTTGAGAAGAACGGATTTATCACCCGTGAGTCTGTTGAAAGGGATGCAAGGCTCAAAAAGATTGTTCCGACAAAAAAGGCGAAGGACGTCAGAGAACGTATTCTCGGAAATATCCGCTATGTGGAGGAAGTTCTGAAAAAGGATGTTTCGCCCCGGGATTTGGAGATATGCCTGGATGTGCTGGAACAGATGTCCCTGAATTTGGCTGAGAATGAGAAAATGTCAGGATATGCCCCGGCAGAGAACGGGTGTGCAGTGTCAGATTTGTCCGGTGATGAAACAAGTAAGAGAGGAGATAATAGACCATGAACAGGAAATTACTTCGTTCTGTCAGAGAATACAAACGGGAATCCTTCCTGACCCCGGTGCTGGTGTGTCTGGAAGTGCTGATGGAAGTCCTGATTCCGCTGTTGATGGCTAAGATCATTGATGTGGGGATCATGGAAGGGGATATGGCTTATATTATAAAGATGGGACTTTTGCTTATCGCTATGGCCATGCTGGCGCTGGTGTTCGGGGCAAAAGCAGGGCAGATGGGCGCCATTGCATCCTCAGGATACGCAAAGAATCTGCGCCACGATATCTTTTACAAGATACAGGATTTTTCTTTTGGAAACATTGACCATTTTTCAACATCAAGCCTTGTGACAAGGATGACCACGGATATCACGAACGTGCAGATGGCGTATATGTTTACGATCCGTCTGCTGGCGAGGGCGCCGATCATGATCATTCTGTCCTTGATCATGACAATGACGATCAGTATGCCGATTGCTATCGTCATGCTGATCGTTGCACCGCTTTTAGGCGTGACGCTGATTTTTATCGCGAAGAAGGCGCATCCTCATTTTGTCCAGGTGTTTGACGAGTATGATGTGCTGAACAATACGGTGCAGGAGAACGTAAACGCGGCAAGAGTGGTAAAGGCGTATGTCCGCGGGGACCACGAGGTGGAGAAATTTGGAAAAGTATCGACTATGGTATTTAAACTTTTTACCAGGGCGGAGAAGATCGTGGCGTGGAACTCACCGGTGATGCAGTTTGCAGTGTATGCGGTCGTGATTGTTATGGTGCTGATAGGAGGCGAGAGCATTATAGGCGGAACCATGCAGACTGGTGAGCTGACCAGCGTGATCGTGTATGCGCTTCAGATACTGATGTCGCTGATGATGGTGACATTCGTATTCACGATGATTATGATAGCGGAAGCTTCCACAGACCGTATCACAGAAGTACTGGAAGAAGTGCCGGAGATGCAGGATGTGGAGAACGCGGTCACGGAAGTGGCAAACGGGGATATTGATTTTGAACATGTAAATTTCAGCTATGCAGGAGAGGGCGGCAACCTGTCACTTAAAGACGCAGACCTGCATATTAAGAGCGGACAGATTGTGGGAATCATCGGCGGCACCGGAAGTGCGAAATCCACTCTCGTACAGCTGATTCCGAGACTGTATGATGTGACCGGAGGCAG
Organism: uncultured Mediterraneibacter sp.; assembly: GCA_944377775.1. Taxonomy (GTDB): domain Bacteria; phylum Bacillota; class Clostridia; order Lachnospirales; family Lachnospiraceae; genus Mediterraneibacter. The sequence continues at coordinate 13,567 of CALWFY010000037.1, read as the reverse complement.
TGTGAAGGTAGGCGGCGTGGATGTGCGTGACTATAATCTGGAGGCACTCCGGGATCAGGTGGCTATGGTGCTCCAGAAGAATGTGCTTTTTACAGGCAGTATCTATGAGAACGTCCGCTGGGGTGATGAAAATGCCAGTGATGAAGAAGTCCGGAGAGTCTGCAGGCTGGCTCAGGCAGACGGTTTTGTTCAGGAGTTCCCGGCAGGTTATAACACCATGATCGTGGAAGGCGGAAATAACGTATCCGGCGGGCAGAAGCAGAGGCTCTGTATTGCAAGGGCGCTGCTTAAGAAGCCGAAAATCCTGATTCTGGATGATTCTACCAGTGCGGTGGATACCAGAACAGACGCGCTGATACGCCAGGCTTTCCGTGAGGAAATACCTGATACCACAAAGATTATCATTGCCCAGAGAATTTCTTCTGTGGAAGATGCGGATGTGATCATTGTTATGGATAACGGAGAGATCAACGGCATCGGCACATCAGAAGAGCTTCTTAGGACCAATGCGATCTACAGGGAAGTCTATGAATCTCAGGTGAAAGGAGGCGCGAACGATGAGTGATCAGATGAAGAAAAACAGTGGCCCGACAGTGACAAAAGGGACGTTGAAAACCGCAAAGCGCCTGCTGGGATATGTGACCAGTACGTATAAAGTGCAGTTCGTTGTTGTGCTGCTCTGTATCCTGATGAGTTCGATCGCATCTATTTCTGTGTCGCTGTCACTGAAATTTCTGCTGGATGACTTTATTATCCCACTGATAGGACAGAAGAATCCGGATTATACGGAGCTGTATATGGCGCTTACTGTGCTGGGTACGATCTTCCTCCTCGGAGTGATTGCTACCTTTGTGTACAGCCGAATGATGGTAGTAATAGGCCAGGGTGTGTTAAAGCGTGTCCGTGACGAAATGTTTGAACATATGCAGACACTGCCGATCCGGTATTTTGACCAGAATACGAACGGTTCTATCATGAGCCTTTATACGAATGACACGGATACCCTGCGTCAGATGATCAACCAGTCTATCCCGCAGGTTCTGATGTCAGCGTTCACCATTGTTGTGACGTTTATTTCCATGCTGATATTAAGCCCCATTCTTACAGTGCTGGCCGTACTGATGATCATTGTCATGACCATTGTGTCCCGCCTGGTTGCGGGCAACAGCGGAAAATATTTTATCCGTCAGCAGCTGGACCTTGCGGACATTACAGGTTTTGTGGAAGAACGTATGAACGGGCAGCGCGTGGTCAAAGTATTCAACCATGAAAAGATTTCAGAGAAAGAATTCGACAAGCTGAATGAGCAGCTGTTTGCCAGCGCATCCCGCGCACATACATTTGCCAGCATGATGGGTCCTATTATCGGAAATCTGGGGAATCTGCAGTTTGTGCTCACAGCAGTGTTCGGGGGATTCCTGTCCGTAATGGGCATCGGGAATATTACCCTGGGCATCATGGCGTCCTACCTGCAGTTTACAAAGAGCTTTACTCAGCCCTTCATGCAGATCGCTCAGCAGTTTAACTCCATTATCATGGCGCTTGCCGGAGCAGAGCGTATCTTCAATATGATGGACGAAGCGCCTGAGGTGGACGACGGATATGTCACTCTGGTCAATGCGAAGAAAGATGCGGACGGCAATATTGTGGAATGTGAGGAGCGCACCGGTCTGTGGGCGTGGAAACATCCCCATCAGGCGGACGGTACTGTTACCTACACAGAACTTAAGGGTGATGTACGGTTCTACGATATGACTTTCGGGTATACGCCGGATCATATGGTGCTCCATGATCTGACACTGTATGCAAAGCCGGGGCAGAAGCTGGCGTTTGTCGGCTCTACAGGAGCAGGAAAAACTACGATCACCAACCTGATTAACCGCTTCTACGATGTGGCGGACGGGAAGATTCGTTACGATGATATTAATATTAATAAAATAAAGAAAGCAGATTTAAGACATTCGCTGGGAATCGTCCTTCAGGATACCCATCTGTTTACGGGTACAATCAAGGAGAATATCCGTTACGGCAAGCTGGATGCAACAGACGAGGAAGTATATAAAGCGGCAAAACTGGCCCATGCAGACGGATTTATCAAGATGCTGCCAAAGGGATATGACACCCATCTGAGCGGAGACGGAGAAGAACTTTCCCAGGGACAGAGACAGCTCCTTGCTATTGCAAGAGCAGCTATCGCGGACCCGCCGGTGCTTATCCTGGATGAGGCTACATCCTCTATTGATACGAGAACAGAGAGTATCGTGCAGCAGGGTATGGATAACCTGATGAAAGGGCGTACCGTATTCGTAATCGCCCATCGGCTTTCAACAATACGAAACAGCGACGCTATCATGGTGCTGGAACATGGACGTATTATCGAAAGAGGAACCCACGAGGACCTGCTGGCCCAGAAAGGAACCTACTATCAACTGTATACCGGCAAACTGGAGCTTTCGTGATGGCAATGAGCCGTGCGGAGAAGCGGAAACAGCCGGGGAAGAGTGCTTGCATTCTTCCCCGGCTGTTTTTGATTCTACATAGGGCGAAAGCCCGCGACCGAGAAGGAGCGAAGCGAAATCGAGGTTGCGCACGGAATCTGATGAAAAAGCACATGAAAAATCCACTGTACTTATTTTTGTTCGTACAGTGGATTTTCAGATTATTCCATCCATTGGATTTACCTCCTTATTTAATTGATATCTATCTGAAACTATTTTTTCAAATAGTGTTTTTTAAATCACCATCCCATTGGACTATACCTCTTTTCTTAAAATTTTGGTGTTTGGTTTAAGTTTTTGGTGGTCCGTCCTCCTTTCTTTTGATGTGTTTATAATAACGCACAATAACAAAAATGTCAATATAAAATCAGATAAAAAATATATAAAAATTAAAAAAACTGAAAATTAAGAGCGCAATACAAAACAGTTTAAAAATATCTTTTCTTTTTTATTCTCCCGGGAACTGAATGTTTGTCTGCCGTCTTACTTCATCAACCACTCGAATGGTGTCCAGAGAATACTGCAGATATTTATGGTCCACTTGTTTTTGTTCAACCAGCTTTAAAAATTCCTGTATTTCAAATATCATGTTATTTTTTGCCGGAGTAAACGGAAGCTTCTCTATATCGCCGCCGTCCAGTGTATCTCTGGAGCCTTTTCTGAGGCGAATCTCCACGCTTTCGGGTTTGCTGATATAGTCAACCAGAATAGAGCCGTCTTCTCCATGAAAAATACTTCTGTTTACGGATACGGAGATTTTCGAGTATACGGCTTCTGCGATCATATCATCGTATTCCATGAGAACAATGCCGCTTCCGTCAAAACCATTTGAAAGTTTTGTGGAAATGGCCTTGATATTTTTGGGCATTCCGAAGAAACGAACAAGAGAGTGGATACAGTACACGCCGATGTCCATGACTGCGGCATTTCCAAGAGCAGGATTAAACGCATTCTGGATAATTCCCTGGCGGAAGCTGTCATAACGGCTGGAATACTGGCAGAATTCAAATGTGGCGCGGCGCAGTTTTCCTATGCGGGGCAGATTCTCCTCTGCCAGTTCAAAGCCGGGATCAAAGTCCGGGCGCATGGCTTCCAGAAGAACCACCTGATTCTTGCGGGCGCAGTCGATCATGGAACGTACTTCTGCCTCGCTGACAGCCATAATTTTTTCGCAGAGTACATGTTTTTTATGCTCCAGAGCTTTCAGTGTCTGGGAGCAGTGAACAGAGTTCGGGGAGGCTACATAAACGGCATCCAGTCCGGAATCGAGAAATTCCTTATAGTCTGTGTACACACGGGGGATAGAGTGTTTTGCGGCAAAAGCTTCTCCTGTCTCCTGCCTGCGGGAATAAACTGCGTACAGTTCTGTGCCGGAAACCTGCATTGCTGCCTCGCAGAAATCATCACTGATAAAATTTGTGCCGATGATGCCGATTTTAAGATTCATTGAAAATCCTCCTGTTTAAAATCCTCTTGAAATATATAATTTATAAATTATTTGAAAAATATTTCTGCAGCCCTGATAAGGTACTCGGTATCCAGCACGCCTGCGGTTTCATAAGGGGAATGCATTGCGAGCTGAGGCAGACCTATGTCCGCTGTATTGAGGGCAACCTGCGTGTTGGAAATATTTCCAAGAGTGGAACCGCCTGCCATATCTGAACGGTTGACAAATATCTGAATCGGAATATCAGCTGTTCCGCAGATGTCCTGAAACATGGCTGCAGAGATTCCGTCGGTGCAGTATTTTTGATTCGCATTGAATTTAAGAACGATGCCTTTGTTTAAGTATGGACGGTTTTCCGGGTCCGCCTTGTCAGTGTGGTTCGGGTGAACTGCGTGCGCATTGTCCGCAGAAAGCATGAAACTGTCAGCCAGATGGATCAGGTAATCCTCCTGAGTGTACCCCAGGTTGTGGTGGGCGCGTGTCAGGGTATCGTACAGGAAAGTGGATGCAGCTCCCTGCTTTGTGCTGCTGCCCACCTCTTCATTGTCCAGCACACAGAGTACTGCCATATGGGATTTTTTCTCACCTGCGAGGAAGCCTTTCAAGGAGGCGAATACACACTGAAGATCATCCAGACGTCCTGAGGAAATAAATTCTTCGTCAGCTCCCCAGATACTGGCCTTCTGACGGTTGTACAGGAACAGGTCGTGTCCCAGGACGGCGCTTTCGTCCACGCCTGCGGCTTTGGCGATATTCTTCATGAAAGTGCTTTTTGCAGCAAGATTTCCATATAGAGGGAGCATATCCTTCTGTGCATTATATTTATATCCGTTATTGGCTTCCCGATTCATGTGGATGGCAAGGCTGGGAATCAGAACAAAATCCCGGTCTATGTTTACCAGCCGGGAGACAAAGCGGCCGGACAGGTCTTTTATGACCACCCGCCCGGCGACTGACAGTGGGCGGTCCAGCCAGGGACCGCAGAGCATGCCGCCGTAAGGCTCCACATTCAGCCGGATATAATGCCCCTCTGTTTCCAGTTCAGGGTTCTCTTTGATCTTAAAAGAAGGAGAATCGCTGTGGCCGGCCATGATACGCATGCCCTCCATATCCTGCTCCGGAACTGTGAAGGCAATCAGGGAAGAATCATTTCGTGTGACAAAATATTTTCCGCCCCGTGTGATCTGCCATTTTTCGTTTTCCTGTAATTGTTGGAATTGTTCTTTAATGAGAGTATTTTTGATATTGTCTATAGCGTGAAAACAAGAAGGACTTTGCTCTAAAAACCAGGAAAGTTCTTCCAAAAGTGTCTGATGCATCGGATAAATTCCTCCTTTTCGCTGTTGTTTTCAGAATATAATTTCCCCTCAGCACTGTCAAGACGAATTTTTGGCGTCTTTACATTTCTTTTTTGCTCCCGTATACTGGTTATCAAAAGGAGCTGATGATATGAGATTATTGATCGCAGAGGATGAAAAAGACTTAAATAATATCATAACAGAGCGATTGAAAGAAGAACATTACAGTGTGGATTCGTGCTATGACGGACTTGAAGCAGTGGAATATCTGAAAAGTGCGGATTATGACGCCGTAGTGCTGGATATTATGATGCCGGGAATGGACGGCCTGAGTGTACTTAAGGCTATGAGAAGCCAAAATAACAGCGCCCCGGTCCTTATGCTGACGGCAAAAGACAGCATTGAGGACAGGGTGAGGGGACTGGACGCAGGGGCAAATGATTATCTTGTGAAACCATTTGCGTTTGATGAGCTTCTGGCCCGGATAAGGGTACTTCTCAGAAAACCCGCAGAGACGCCGAAGACGTGTTACGAGATAGCGGATTTGGAGGTGCATATGGATACCCGGCAGGTGTTAAGAGGCGGCAGAGAGGTGAAACTGTCCGGCAAGGAGTTCGCGCTTCTTAGATATATGGTGCAGAATGAGGGAATCGTGCTTTCACGAGACCGTTTGGAGGAACATTTGTGGAATTTTGATTATGCAGGCGGGTCTAATGTGATCGACGTGTATATCCGATACCTGAGAAAGAAGATTGATGAGGGGCACGAGACGAAACTGATCCATACAGTGCGCGGAGCAGGTTATGTGCTCAGAGAGAAAGGCTGATGAGAAGAATCATGAAACGGATATCTCTGAAATTGAAACTGACTTTATTATATACATTTTTTATGGTGCTGCTTACATGCGCGGCTCTGGCTATTCTGTTTTCATTAAGCAACAGAGAGATGCTGATATCTGTTCAATCCAAGCTTGAAGAACGGGTGCAGGAAAGTGTGGAAGATATCAGATACCGGCAGGGTGAGCTGACAGTGGATTCCAATTTTTATTCGGTTACAGAGGATGTGTATCTGTCTCTGTATGACAGCAATATGTATTTCCTGTACGGGAGAGTTCCCTATGGATTTGATCAGCCTTCAGAGTTTGTGGACGGGCAGCCCAGGGCGATCCAGGATAATGGCAGGGAGTGGTATGTATATGATATGTCCGTATACTTGGATGCTGACTATGCAGTATACATCCGCGGTGTAACATCTGTGACAGAAGCGGAATCCAGCTTTGCGATCACGCTTCGTTTTGCCCTGATCCTGCTGCCGCTTATGGTGCTGGCGACAGCTGTTATCGGGTATCGTTTTACCCGCCGGACCCTGCTTCCGGTGCGTCAGATCACTAAGACAGTGCAGAAGATCCGGACGGACGCTGATCTGTCGCGGCGTACCGGTCTTACAGACCATATGGGGGCATATGAAGCAGAAGGGAAAAAAGAGCGGGATGAAATCTATGTATTAGCAGAGACATTTGATGATATGTTGTCTGAACTGGAAGAGGTGTTCCAGCGGGAAAAACAGTTTACATCAGATGTTTCTCACGAACTGCGAACTCCGGTGGGAGTGATTCTTGCACAGTGTGAGGCGATCTTAAGCAATGCGGATTTTACAGAAGAACAGAAAGAACCTGTTCGCCTGATTAAGAGAAAGGCAAAAGGGATGGCGGACATGATTTCCCAGCTTCTTTTCCTGTCGCGGGCTGATCAGGGCAGGCAGCCTCTGCAGCGGGAATGGATAAATGTAAGTGAGCTTACGGAAATAGCGGCGGAAGAACAGCAGATGCTCTCAGATAATGCGGGACAAGGGATTCAGATAGAGACCAGAATAGAACCTGACATCTGTGCGTCAGTGGATGAGACTCTCTACATCAGGATGCTTACGAACCTGCTGTCAAATGCAGTCAGATACAGTCAAGATAAGGGTGTGGTGGAAGTATCGCTTGAGCGCAGAGAGGAAAATATAATTGGAACAGTAGAAGATCATGGATGTGGGATTTCCAAAACCGCGCTGCCACATATCTGGGAGAGATTTTACCGTGCGGATGCTTCGAGGACAGAAGAGGGGCACTCAGGCCTGGGGCTTTCTATGGTGAAGTGGATTGCGGAAGCACACGGAGGAAGTGTGTCTGTGGAAAGCAGAGAAGGAGAGGGCAGCAGGTTCCTGTTTCAGATTCCGGTCGGGGAAGCGGAATAGAGCGTGAAAGAAAGGGCTGCGGAAAAGGCAGTCCTTTCCGATTTGAAAGCTTGCAGAAAGAGTGCAAAAGCGATGGCGGGAGGGAAAGCGGCCGGCGGAATATTATGATAAAAACAGTTTGACGAACGTAACAGGGTTTGGTATAATTTAAAAGATGCATGAATAGAATAAATAGTGCATGGCGCAGTAGCCAAGTGGTAAGGCGTGGGTCTGCAACACCCTGATTCACGAGTTCAAATCTCGTCTGCGCCTCTTGAAAGATTCGGAAGATTAAGAATTCCGAATCTTTTTTTACATTGGGAGAAGAGGCGGGCAGATATTTATAAAAATTATAAAAAGGCGAAAAAGCGGGCATATTGCAGGAAGTGATACGTCCGCTTTCTGAATATTATTTGGAAAGCTGTTTTGGAGGTGTGACAATTTAAAATTTCCAAAAACACAATATATAGTTAAAAGTAAATCAAAAAATGTAAAGGTAGTTTGTAGTATCCCTTTAGTATAAATTGAAATTAGCGAAATTTACACGGTCTTTTATGAAACCAATAATCAATAATTCCGTAAATGAGTATTGCCATCACGTAAACGTGATGGAATATACTCAGATACACGGAGAAAGGAAAGGCCGTGATGAAAAAGATCAATGAAGTAAGCCGGTTGGCAGGCGTGAGCAAACGAACCTTACAGTACTATGAGGATGAGGGGCTTCTCCTGGTAGAAAGAGCCCAAAATAATCATCGTGTGTATGATAGGGAGGCATTGGAAAGGATATGGGAGATTCTGATTTATAAGGAAATGGATTTTAAACTGAAAGAGATTGGAAAACTGTTAAAGCTTTCCGATGATCAGAAAGATATATATTTTATAAAGCAGATAGAATCAATAAAAAACCAAATTATAACATTAAAAGTACGGATGAAATTTATTTCATCGGTTCAGGTTAACGGGATTCCATTAAAACCGGAGGAACATAGTGGGGAAACATATATAAGCCGTATAACAGAAATAAGAGAAAAAATGCAAAAGATAATTACGGAGGGAGAGGCAAATGATGAGAATGAGTAAAATGGTATTAGTAATATGCAGCATGGCACTGCTATCTGCGTGTGGAAATGTAAATAGTGAAAATGTTAATAAAAACCAAAATGCAATAAATTCTGAGGAAAAAGAAAATGCCGGTAAATCAGAAAAGGAGACGGTGACGATAAAAACATCCCCGGATAAGTATACTTGGTATATTAAAGATTATGTTGGAAAGAATGTTGCTTCATTTGGATATACCTCCTTGAGCGGAGACAGAATGGATGCGTATGGGGATGGGTATCTCAGGCTTACTCTTGTAAATGAAGAAGGAAATGAAATAGATACCTTTCCTGAAAGCCAGTCATATGAAGAAATTGTACTTGCGGTAAAGGAGGTTAAAAGTCAGGGGGATAAGGAAAGAAAACTGACAGAAATTTCTCCTTCTCCAGATAAATATACAAGTTATATTCGAGATTATACGGGCAGAAATCTTGTGGATTGCGGATACATATCCATGATGGGAGATTTTAGAGATGCCTATTCAGGTGGTACAATTAAGTTTGTCATCATAACAGATGATGGAAGCTATGTGGATGTGTCGGATGAAGAAGCATTGAAGAAATATGTGGTAACAGAACAAAATATAGAGCCCAATACAGAGCTTAAATTGGAGTATTCTAAAGATGAAACAGGTGCAGAATACAGTAATCTTGTAGACAGCCAGAATATAAGTGAAATAGAATTGTATGTAACATCAATAGAGAACTGATTTTAAGAAAAAAACTGTTTCTGAATATGAGAAAAGACATACAGGGCATCATGATTCAACAGAGTTATGAAGCCCTGTCTTTTCATGGGAGAAGATAGGAAGAAATGATATTTTAATGTCTTTTTTGTCTATTGTATTGTATACTGTGTATGTAAATCGCGGATATAAAAGAGGGGGATTTGTTTGAAAATTGATTTAGACTCTTTTAAAGTGTATCATGAACAGGAGAGTATCTATAACCAAATTACTTTGGAAGAGAACAATGAAGCATTGGAAGGGTTAAAGCAAGCAGCGGAGGAAGAAGCGGTTAGCAATGGCCTGCTTGAAAATGCGCGTAGTACTGCTGAAACAATTTTAACGGAATTTTTTAGAAATGTATATGATTTGGATAAATACACAATAGTTTTTAAAAATAAATAAAGGGGATATGTTATGAAAAAAATATTAACAGTACTTGTGATTGCAGCTGTAATTATTGCCGTGTTTTATTTTGTATTATTTCTTACAGCTTAATATGATTAGGGCAAGACAGGGGGCTTTCGGAGGATGTGGGCTGAGTCGACACGGGCAGAAGAACGGACTATTGAAGAAATTAATCGAAGTCTGAAATACTATTACTGATTTTTGTTGAAAGATTATATTGAGGAAAGAGCCGTGGAGATTTCTGATTATATTATAGAGAACAACGCGACTGTGAGGCAGACATATTGACAAAAAGCATATGTCTGTATTTTTATGTCAAGAAGCGGATTTTGAATAAAAATGGAAAAAGTGTCAAAAATATTCAGTACAGAGTTGTAGAAAAGGAATCGAACGCATATAATTGTATTAAATAAAACCGGTAAGAGTGTCAAAAATATTCAGTAAAGGGAGAAGTAAGGATGGAAATTAAGCGTGATAAATATCTTCAGGATCTGATCAATCGGATGCATAATCAAATGATAAAAGTTGTAACAGGTGTGAGAAGATCAGGGAAATCCTATCTGATTTTTCACATATTCCAGAATTATCTGCTGGAACAGGGGATATCCGAATCTCATATTATCCGAATTGAGTTGGATCAGAGAAAGCACAGACAGTACCGTGACCCGGACGTTATTTTGGGATATATCGAGTCTTGTATTCAGGATTATGAGATGTATTATGTCCTTTTGGATGAGGTACAGCTTTTAAATGAATTTGAAGAAGTATTGAATTCACTGCTGCATATCGATAATGTAGATGTGTATGTGACAGGAAGTAATTCCAGATTTCTTTCCAAAGATATCATAACGGAATTTCGCGGCAGGGGAGATGAAATTCATATCTTTCCGCTGACATTCAAAGAATTTATGCAGGTGTATGAGGGGGATATGTATCATGGCTGGGCGGATTATATACTGTATGGCGGGCTTCCTCTTACCGTGACCATGAAGACAGAGGAACAGAAGGTCTCCTACCTGACAAGCTTGTTTGAAGAAACTTATCTGAAAGATATTATTGAGAGACATCATATTGAAAAAACACAGGAACTGGAAGACCTAGTCAATATTCTAGCATCGGCGATCGGCTCTCTTACCAATGTTCCGAAAATTGAATCTACATTCAAAAGTGTGCTCCGATCAAAGATCAGCGGAAATACCATACGTCAGTATATCGAATATCTGGAAGATGCTTTTATTATTCATAAGGCTAACCGATATAATGTGAAAGGCAGAAAATATATCGGGACTCCTGTAAAATATTATTTTGAGGATGTAGGGCCGCGAAATGCCAGGTTGGGGTTTCGGCAGGTGGAAGAGACACATCTTATGGAAAATATTATTTATAATGAACTCAGGAGTCGGGGTTATGCGGTGGATGTGGGGATTGTGGAAAAACGGAAGAAAGATGCGTTAGGAAAGGCAGAACGAAAGCAATTGGAAATAGATTTCATCGCAAACAAAGGCAGCCGGAGATACTATATCCAGTCCGCTTTTGCCATGCCCGATGAAAAAAAACAGAAACAGGAAAGAATGTCGTTGCTCCAGGTCAAAGATTCTTTTAAAAAGATTATTGTGGTGAAAGATGTTGTGAATGTGACACGGGATGAAAATGGAATCACAACAATGAGTGTGTATGACTTCCTGTTGAAGGACAACAGTCTGGAATTGTAGCATATAGTTGTTTACATCGGAGGAAAATTATATGAGTGGTTGGAAAGATTTATTTCGGGAACACATTCTCGCCCGTGGGGAAGTGTATTACTATGATGGCGCAGTTCAGGAACTTCATAAAACGGAACGCGGGTATCAGGCTGTTGTAGAGGGCACGGAGGATTATGAAGTAGATATAGAGATAGAAGAGGGACAGGTTTGTGAGATGTACTGTTCCTGCCCCTATGCAGAAGACGGGAATCATTGCAAGCATATGGCGGCTGTCCTTTTTGAGATCGAGGAACAGAATGAAGGGGACATTCTGGCAGAGGGAAGCTTTCCGGATGATCAGAAAAAAGAAGTGGAAGAAATTATTGAAGGCATTCCGGAAGAAAAATTGCGTTCCTTTGTAAGAGAGATTGCCGCGAAGAATAATGAGATTCGAAATATGCTTGTGACCAGGTATGCGGTACAGATAGATGACAAGCAGATGAACCGGCTGAAACAGGGAGTAGATCAGCTTGTACGGCAGTACGGTGACAGGAGCGGTTTTATCGACTACCGGAATGCCTTGGATTTTATTTGGGCTATGGAGAATTACCTGGAGGATAAAGCGGATACATTGATGGAACGAAACTGCTATCAGCAGGCGTTTGAACTGACAAATTATGTTTTCAAAATAATCGGAAATATAGACATGGATGATTCCGACGGCGGCATATCCCAGCTTGCAAATCTATGTTATGATAAATGGAAAGAAATTTTGGAAAATTGTACGGAAGAAGAAAAAAACGAAATGTTTTCCTGGTTTATGAGCCATCTGTCATGTAATTATGTCGTGGATTACATGGAGGAATATATGGAAGATTTTCTGACTCATGAATTTCGGAACCGTGAAATGTCAGAAAAGAAGATGAAGTATCTGGATGAAAGGATCGAAGCGCAAGCATCTTCCACGGATTGCGGAAGTACATGGAGCGCTCGTTACGGATATGAAAATAATATTATCAAGCGGTTGGAACTTATGGAGCAGTTGAATTTTCCGAAGGAAGAGATCAGAGAATATCGCAGGCAACACTGGAGGTTTTCGGCGGTGAGAGAGTTGGAAATACAGGAGAATCTCGACAGCGGAAAAATGGACGAGGCAATTCAGATACTGCAGGAAAGTAAAATTCTGGACATAGAGTATCCGGGGCTGATTGCCTGGTACAGCGAGCAATTGATTTCCATATATGAAGCACAGTCAGATAAAAAGGCATATAAAGAAGAACTGCTGTATTATGTCTTAGAGTGTCCGCAAAATGACCTGGTACATATTCAGAAACTTAAGGCGGTCTGTACAGATCAGGAGTGGGGGGCGTACAGGAAGCAGATTTTGAAAAGCCCTAAAAATTACAATATCCTGTATCCGTTTATGGAGGCAGAGGAAATGTATGATAGGATGCTTGAGTGCCTTAAGAATGAAATGTTTATCTATAATCTGGACAGATATGAAAAAGTGCTGAAAGAAAAATTCCCGGAACAGGTACGGGATATCTACATTTCCTATCTGTATCGTGAATCAGAGCGCACGACTAATAGAGACAGGTACAGGGAATTGATGAAATATCTGAAAAAGATTCGAAGTTATCCGGGTGGAAAAGAAAAGGCCTCTGAGATTGCAGAGAACTGGCGAGCGGTGTATTATCGCAGGAGAGCCATGATGGATGAACTGCAAAAGACAGGATTTTAAGAACAAGGTAATACAGCAACAAGAGTATATGAGGGGACTAATTATTGTAATTCCATTATCTGATGAAATAAAAAGGATTTGTGTGGTGAGCAAGAATTATATTTGATGGAAGCAGACAGTAAGTTACATTACAAATGCACTGAAAAACCCAGACGCAGCGGAAAAACTTGCTAATGATGTAGAGGCGGAAATGTTGGAACGGTTGAATAATCCATTGGCATTTGAATCGTATATTTCTCTATGAGGTAAGGAATACGGAGAGATATTTGTAAAGAAGAGTAAACGGGCGTGTTGTGTGGAACAATATGCTCATTTTATACTATCTAGATAATTGCGAAACTCGCGAAGCTTGGTCGTAATCTTGAACCAAAGCAAAGAAGACTTCGTGTAGAGCATGAATTCTGGAATGAAAAGTGGATAATCGGACATTTTAGGCGCACTTTAATAAGCT
>CALWFY010000036.1 GCA_944377775.1 uncultured Mediterraneibacter sp. | reverse complement strand
GTGCCTGCCGCAAACGCTTCTGCCAGCACGATTCCCTGCGTCTCTGATGTGGAAGCGAACAAAAATAAATCCGCCGCCCTCAGATAGTCTCTCACCTCTCGATTCGGAATATTGCCCAAAAATGTGACCATACCCTGAATCCCCAGCAGAGACGCCCTTACTTTCAGCTCGGATTTCTGGCTGCCGTCTCCTAAGATGAGTACATGGAAATCATCTCCTGCCCTCTCCCGGATATCCGCAATCCCCCGGAGAAGGAACCCATAATTTTTCTCCCGTTCCAGCCTGGAAACAGTTATCAGAAGATGTTTCTTTCCTTTCCCGTATCTCTGCCGTATCTCTTTTGCATGTTCTTCATCTGCGTTAAAAAACTGCTCTTCCAGCCCTGTCGGCAATACGGCTGATGTACATGCCCCGCCTGCACAGGCTGTGATAATCCTCTGCATCCCTTCTGACGGCGCCAGCACCAGATTGCACTGCTTTGCAAACCAGCCCATATAAGCGGGAATTACCTTTTCGCGAATCCATCCCACAGCTTTCTTTTTCATGGCTGAAGTCTTCTCATTCACACGGAAAACTTTAATATAGTGCAGATAATCCTCATACCTGGTGTGGCAGGTATAGATCACAGGTATACCGTATTTCTTTCCAAGCCTCACCCCCAGCGTTCCCACAAACATCGGATGATGTACATGAATACAGTCATAATGCTCTTTCTCAAACGCCCGCCTGATTTCCACCGGGAAGAGAGTCGGATATACCATTCCGTTATCCATCTTCTTTCTCATTGTACCATAGCGCACAACACGCTCCGGCGCAGCTTCGTCATCCAGTAAAACTTTCTCCCTCTCCTCCGGTGTATCCCCGTATGCAGGTGCTAACACGGTCACTTCATGTCCCAGCTTTATCAGTTCTTCTGCCTGTCTTTCAACCGAGATGGGCACACCGCCCACAAAAGGTCTGTAATTATTCGTCAGCATCGCAATCCTCATCCTTGTCTCCTCCTCCAAAGTCAGCTTCCTCATCCTGTTTATGCCAGAAAATTTATGGCCGCCTCGCCAAAGAAATAGCCTGCGCCCACAAACGTCAGGTTCCAGAGAAATATTCCGCACACCGAACTGATGGTGTATTTGGCAAAATTCATCTGCACCATGCCTGCCGGAATAGAAATCAGCGTCCTCACCATGGGCAGCAGCTTACTGATAAACACGCCGGTACATCCCTTTTCTTTCAGAAACTGCATTTTTCCCTCGATCACAGGCTGGTGTTTCGGAAATTTTTTAAAATAAAACGCCATCACCTTACCGCCCCCGTATCTCCCCAGCAGATACAGCGCCCAGCTCCCGGTAAGCCCTGCCGCCACGGTAAGCGCCATTACGACCGGAAAGCTGATCTCTCCTCTCGCCGCCCAGATTCCTGACAGCGGCATGATCACTCCTGCCGGAAATCCCGGAAGATTCAGATACTCCAAAAGTACGATGAGATAAATAAAAAAAGCACCGTATTGTATAAAATAATTGGTAAGCTCCTGAATTGACATAAAAATACAGCCCCCTTTAACTGTTTACAGGATAACCTGTAAACCTTAAGGAGGCTGTTATAAGAAGTTAAAGATTTTCTAAAGATTTATACAGATTCTTCATAATTCTCATGTGATCCTGCGTCCGATCTCAAATCTGCGCATGATCCAGACACACACAAACGACACCACGGCAATTCCCAGCGTCAGCACGGGCACGGCAGCCCACGCAGATATATCTGCTGCTTCCACATATTTTTTGTAGGCATCCAGGAACAAGATATGGACCAGATAAATTCCGAACGAACATCCGCAGATAAGATCGACCGCCCTGCGAGCCCTCTCCCCCAGTCTGATCCGGGCGTTTCCAAGCCGCAGCATAAACAGGAAAAAGGACACTGCCGCCAATGCCACGAACGGACTTGCATATGTAAGCGCACCCTCATAGTGGTCGCCCCGGCTCACCGTAACTCCCAGTGTGATTCCAAAGGACGCCGCCATGCTTAAAAGGCAGGTAAGCACCGCCGCCTTCTGGCTGACCCTGATATGTCTCCGATATTTATACAGATAATATCCCACGAACAGATAGTAGGCATAAATTCTGTCCCCAACCAGCGGAAGATCGTAATACGGTTCCTGTCCGGCCAGCCACATCAAATAGTTTAAAATCACTGCAGCCGTTGTTATGATCAAAAACACTTTCTCCAGCTTTATGCTCATCCCCCTGCACATGATCTGAAAGAAAGGCAGCACCAGATAAATGGGAATCATGGCGTACAGATACCAAAGATGCGCTTCCGTGGGCACATACAGGATATCCTTCAGATCATAGGGTGTTTTCATATAAAACACATTCCAGAAATAGTACACCGCACTCCAGACAATAAGCACTGTCACAAACCGGAGCAGTCTGCGCCAATGCTTCTCAAGAGGTTCTTCCCTTCCAAGCAGAAGCGCTCCGGAAATCATAAAGAAGCAGGGCACACTCAGTCTTGCCGCCGTGTCGAGCACCAGAGAAAACAGATACTCACCCTGCGGAATCTTACCGTATGCCCGGCAGAAATAATTTGTCACATGGATGACGATCACAAGCAAAAATGACATCACCCGGATCAGTTCCAGATTATAATTCTTTTCTTTCATCAGTAAAACCCCTCATTCGTCTCATTCCCCTTGGGGCGGAGTCTGCCCTTTTTTCATCAGACTTGCCCGCACGACCGCCCCTTTTCCGAACCGGGCGTTTAATTCATCCACAGCTTTCTTTAACTTCCTGTGCTTCTCATCCGGCTCTTTCGGCGGCTCCAGATCAAAGATCGACAACTGTTCCGGCGCCGACTCATCAATCAGCCTGGACGTCCGTATACCGAGCAGACGCACCGGTTCGCCGCTCCACACCTCCAGAAAGAGGCTGCACGCCGTCTCCTTTAACACCAGTGGGTCATTGGACGGCTTATCAAGCTGCGCCTGATGGGAGAGTGTTCGAAAATCATGATACTTGATCTCCATGCTCACCATGCCCGCCTTTTTCCCGGCTTTCTTAAGGCGCTGCCCCACACTCTGGGCAAGTTCAGCGAACACCGGGCGCACTTCTTCCAGCGTAGATACATCTTCCCTGAGTGTAGTGGAATTCCCGATTCCTTTTGCCTCCTCAGGTTCTGCCTGAACAACCTCTGATCCTCTGCCATTGGCAAATTCCCAGAGCATTTTCCCGTGGCTTTTTAAGTGCAGCATGATCAGCTTCGGATCAGCCTGCGCCAAATCCCCGATCGTGTTGATCTCCAGTTTTTTTAACACTTCCACGCTGGAATGTCCCGCCATATACAGTTCACCGATGGGCAGGGGCCACATCTTGATCTTGATCTCCTCCGGGAAAAGAGTGTGCACCCGGTCCGGTTTCTGAAAGTCAGACGCCATTTTGGCCAGCAGTTTGTTCGTTGAAATACCGATATTCACTGTAAATCCAAACCGCTCTTTTATCCCATCCTTGATCTGCGCCGCCCCGTCCACAGGCGAGTGATAGCGGTCTGCAATAGAAGTAAAATTCATATAGCACTCGTCCACACTGACCTGCTCGATCTCTGTTGTAAATGTGCGAAGATATTCCATGAGCATCCGGCTCTTTTCTCTGTACATCTTATGATTCGGCGGATACATGGAAAGATTCGGACATTTGCGAAAGGCATTCGCAACAGGTTCCCCCGTGCGGATGCCGTATCGTTTGGCCGCAGTGGATTTCGCGAGCACCACGCCGTGACGGGATTTCTGGTCTCCGCCAATGATCGCAGGTATCTCGCGTATATCCACTTTGGCTCCGTTTTTCAACTGTTCCACTGCCGTCCAGCTTAAATAGGCTGAATTAACATCAATATGAAAGATGATCGGTGTCATCCGGCACATCCATCCTTTCACGCTGCAGCGGCTGCAGACCGCCCTGCCGTTTATTGAGCGGGCACGATCTGCTCTTTGACATGGGCTGCCAGCTTTCCGTCCTCAACGTCGATCAGGATTGTATCTCCCCTGCCCACATTTCCGGAAAGAATCAGCTTTGCCGCCAGCGTTTCCACATTTTTCTGCAGATATCGTTTCAGCGGCCTTGCTCCGTACATGGGATCGTATCCTCCTTCCACGACAAAATCTTTCGCCGCTTCCGTCAGCTCGATCCTGAGTTCTTTTTCCTCAAGCCGCCTGTTCACATCTGCTGCCAACAAATCAATAATGGCACGGATGTTCTGTTTCGTCAATGGTCTGAACATGATTATCTCATCCAGACGGTTCAAAAATTCCGGTCTGAAATGTGCTTTCAGATCGTCCATCGCCATTTTCTGACAGTTTTCGTCAATAGAACCGTCCTCCCGGATACCTTCCAGAAGATAACCCGCGCCAATATTGGACGTCATGATCAGGATCGTATTTTTAAAGTCCACGGTCCTTCCCTGAGAATCCGTGATACGCCCGTCGTCAAGCACCTGAAGGAGCACATTGAACACATCTGGATGGGCTTTCTCGATCTCATCAAAGAGAACAACAGAATAAGGTTTCCTGCGGACTGCTTCCGTCAGCTGTCCACCCTCATCATATCCTACATATCCCGGAGGCGCTCCGATCAGACGGGACACAGAATATTTCTCCATGTACTCGCTCATGTCGATGCGCACCATGTTGTTCTCGTCATCAAACAGGCTTTGCGCCAGCGCTTTGGCAAGCTCTGTCTTACCGACTCCGGTAGGTCCTAAAAACAGGAAGGAACCGATCGGTTTACTCGGGTCTTTTATTCCTGCTCTTGAACGGATGATCGCCTCGGTCACAAGTTCCACGCCTTCATCCTGTCCGACAACCCTCCGGTGGAGTTCTTCGGCAAGATGAAGCGTCTTATTCCGCTCGCTCTCATTTAACTTGGCCACCGGAATCCCTGTCCACCTGGATACAATCCTGGCAATCTCTTCATCTGTCACAGCCTCATGGACAAGTGACAAATCCTTGGCTTTTACTTTCTCCTCCTCGTCCTCCAGTTGTTTTTGCAGCTGCGGCAGCCTGCCGTACTGCAGTTCCGCCGCCCTGTTTAAATCATACTCTCTCTGCGCCTTCTGGATATCCTTGTTGACCTGCTCGATCTCCTCGCGTATCCTCTGCACGCGCTCCACGGAAGTTTTTTCATTCTCCCACTGCACTTTTTTTCCGGCATATTCTTCTTTTAAGCCCGCCAGCTCTGCCTGCAGATGCTCCAGGCGTTCCCGGCTTAAGCGGTCTTCTTCTTTCTTTAAGGCTTCCTCCTCTATCTCAAGCTGCATCACACGCCGTCTCAGTTCATCCAGTTCTGTGGGCATGGAGTCAAGCTCTGTCTTTATAAGGGCGCATGCCTCGTCCACCAGGTCAATCGCCTTATCCGGAAGAAACCGGTCGGAAATGTAACGGCTGGACAGTGTGGCGGCCGCCACAAGCGCGCTGTCTGTGATCTTTACGCCGTGAAAGACCTCATACCGCTCTTTCAGACCCCTTAAGATGGAAATCGCGTCCTCCACCGTGGGTTCATCCACCAGCACAGGCTGGAACCGGCGCTCCAGTGCAGCGTCCTTTTCTATATACTGTCTGTATTCATCCAGCGTCGTAGCGCCGATACAGTGCAGTTCACCCCTTGCCAGCATGGGTTTTAACATATTTCCCGCATCCATGGCTCCGTCTGTTTTGCCGGCGCCCACAATGGTATGCAGCTCATCAATGAACAGGATGATCCTGCCCTCGCTGTTTTTCACTTCTTCCAGAACCGCTTTTAAACGCTCCTCAAATTCTCCCCGGTACTTGGCGCCGGCAACCAGCGCTCCCATATCAAGGGAAAAGATCGTTTTCTCTTTCAGCGCCTCCGGCACATCCCCGCTGACAATACGCTGTGCCAGCCCTTCTGCCACAGCAGTTTTACCAACGCCCGGCTCACCGATGAGAACCGGATTATTCTTCGTCTTTCGGGAAAGAATACGGATTACATTGCGTATCTCTTCATCACGCCCGATCACCGGGTCCAGCTTCTGATCTCTCGCTCTCTCCACAAGGTCCTGACCGTACTTATTTAATGTATCGTAGGTTGCCTCCGGGTTGTCACTTGTGACCCTCTGGTTCCCTCGGACGGTGGACAGCGCATGCAGAAATCCTTCCCGGCTGACGCCAAACTCCCGGAATATCTGCTTCATTTCTTTCCCGGCATATTTTAACAGAGAGAGGAACAGATGCTCCACTGACACATATTCGTCCCCCATCTGTTTCGCTTCATCTTCCGCATGAATAAGGACATTGTTGAGTTCCTGTCCCACGAAAGGACGGCCGCCCTGAACTTTCGGTCTTTTCCCGATGGCCTGTTCTACCCGATTGATAAAAAGCTGCCCCTGGATACTCATCTTCTCAAGCAATTTTAAAATCAGGCTGTCATCCTGCACGAGCAGAGCATAGAGCAGATGCTCCTGCGCCAGCTCCTGATTGCCGTTATCCGCGGCAATCTTCTCACAGTTCTGAACAGCCTGAAGTGAATTTTGTGTAAATCTATTGATATTCATGGCATTCCCTCCTTTTGGCCTCAGAGAAAACCTGAGCCATACCACTGTTTTTATGTTCTATTAGTAATATAACAGTGGTTGTTAGCCATGTCAAGGCTTGAGTGCTAATTTTTTCTTTATTTTTTGCAAACCCTTTATTTTATTGGATTTGCAACTACTTTTCATATTCAAAATCATCATTTTTTATGATTTGACACCAATTTGACACCAATTTTTATTTCGTTGGTGTCAGAAGTTTGCCGCCATACTGTCCAACTTTGCAATCCCATTTTCAATCCTTGCTCTGCCTGTAAGATGATTGTACACTTCCATTGTTACCTCGATATGAGCGTGTTCCATAATGTATTGCAATACTTTTATATCCATACGGCATTCCACCATTCTGGTACAAGCTGTATGACGCATAATGTGAGCTGAAATTTAAGGGAGCAGTTCTGCTTTACTGTGTTCTTTCTTTGCATTTTGTACTTCTTCTTTGTTGTATGCGTCCCCACAAGGAATCTCCAGTGATCTGTCCCCTTCTCACCAAATATATCTGTGGCAGTTTTTTTAATTAAAAAATTGGTCGTTATCCCCCGGAGATACCTCCTGATACCTGGGAGTGATATGATATGCCCATTCTGTCCTGGCACAGAACTCTCTTATCCTCATGTTGCAGAAGACTGGCTGAAATATCTTTGTCCCGTTCCACGGCAAGATTATCCAAAAGGTGCATAATTCCAGGAGACAGCTCTCTCATCTTATCTCCGTAATATTCAAAATTGTGAGTCGTTATAGAACTGCCGTTCTTAAGATATTGCCGAAATGCGTAACTTGAATCTTTCCGAAGCGCAAATAAGGGAACCACTGCTGCAATGATCCCTATAAAAGCACTATTAGATGCCCATGCGCCGATTGTTATAAGAGCAAAACCTATTTCCTCACATACACATATCCATCCATGATCATTCTTGCTGTCCTGTATATCCCGATCTTCTCCAGGCTAATCTTCCCATCCTGCACAGATGCCCGAGATTCCACCTCAATGATTCCGGACGGATGCGCGATTTTAAGCACAGGCTCCCGATGCGCCTCATTACTGAGCAGATCATATACCACACTGCCTGGGATCCTGGCCGCCGCTGCGGTAGCAACGGTTCCCGTGACAGGATACGCTTTATGCATATGTCCCATAAATACGATTCTGGAGATCCTGTGACTTTCTCCCTCTATGATTTTTCGCCCGTTGAAACACTGATGACTGCACGCTTCACTGACAATTGCGAAAAACGGCTGAAACGGCGTGATACTTTGTGCATCCTCCCACCGGTTCGCAAGTCCGATCTTCGTGCACACTTCTCCTCTTATCCGCTCAATAAGCTGCATCCGATCACTGTCTCCTTCAATCTGCCCGGTGTTTCCATCCCTTTAAGCCCAAGCTCCTCGGCATGGATAAAGACTACAATATTTCCCGCGTCCACTACAGACACCTTGTAGTTTCTCCCATCCACGGGTATGATATCCTGCGTCCTTCCAGAAGGCAGCATATTTCCTGTGATACCACCTGCTGTCTCTGATCAGTCCAGAGTGATCTTCGCCCCGGTTCCTGGGACTCCATCAATGTGCTAGTCTCCTTCTACTGCAGCTTTTCCATTTATCATAGGAACAGAGGCACTCAGAATGCGGTTCGTGTTTGTCAGACGTATCCTGACTATTGTGACCGGCTCTACTGCGCGGACAAGTCCCATGTCAATGGAAAAGCCCCCCACTGCCGATGAAATATTCCCGCAGCTGCCGCCGTAATCGATAAAGTCTTTTTCAATACTGACCTGTCCAAACGTATAATCCACATCCGCCTCTCCTGTACGGCACGGCGCAATTATAGCCAATTTGCTGGTCAGCACATCTGCACCACCCAGACCGTCAATCTGACGAATATCCGGACTTCCGAAAACAGAGAGTAGCACGCGGTCTCTCTCCTTAGGATTCCCGGGCAGTTCATTTTCCATGAAAAAGATTCCCTTGCTCGTTCCACCTCTGACAATAGCACACCGTATCATATTCATCTGACTGTGCACTTTTGCCCGCCTCCTTTCTTTCCACATTCCTGCATCGTTTGGATCATCACATGATGTCCGCTGTAATTCCCCCGTATAACAGACTTCTGGTATTTTGAAAGTTTCAGCAATTTGCCAAAGTCTATTCCCGTATCATACCCCATATTTTGGAACATATATACAAGATCTTCTGTTGCCGTGTTGCCCGATGCTCCCGGAGCGAAAGGACATCCGCCCAGCCCTCCCAGAGTGGACTGGACTTTGGTGACTCCCTCTTCTGCCGCCGCCAGCGTACACGCCAGCCCCATACCTCTTGTGTCATGGATATGGACCATGAGTTCTAGTTTCGGACATGTTTTTTCCACACTTCGAATCTCGGTGCGCACCTGTCGGGGATCCGCCACGCCGATGGTGTCGCACAAACAGATTTCTTTTATCCCCATCCTATATACATGCTCTGTAAATTTTGCCAGTTCTCGCTCTTTAGGTCTGCCCTCAAAGGGGCATCCGAATGCAGTGGCAATATCCACGCAGATGTCAAGATCAGGGTAAGTCTTTATAATATTCTCCAGTTCTTTCAGCGACTCCTCCCTTGTGCGATTAATGTTTACCTTGTTGTGACTTTCACTTAAAGAAACTACATAAGAGAGATGTCGGATCCCAGACTCCTGCGCATCCTTCGCACCACGGAGATTGGGCACCAGTGCCATCAGATCCATATTCGGATAACGGCTGACACAGTACTCTGCCACCTCTTTGGCATCCCGCATCTGTGGAATCGCCCTATGACTGACAAAGGAACAGATCTGAATATGGGAAACGCCTGCATCCGCCAGAACATCAATGATCTTCTTCTTTTCTTCCGTGGAGACCGGCTCCGACACATTCTGCCAACCGTCTCTTGGTCCCACTTCATAAATATGTATCTGATCCATCTTTTTTTCTTCTTCCCTTCCATGAGACAGACGAATAACCCTCCTTTTTCCGTTAGTCTGACAATATGCTCCGGAATCATCTGACACCGGTATGTCTCCTGCCTGCTCCTGTTCGCGATCACTCCCTTTTTATAGTTGATCTCTATTCCATCAAAGTCGGAGATCCTGTCTGGCTACATTCAATTACAAGAATCCCCAGATTGATACAATTGCGGTAAAAAATCCTTGCATAAGATTTTGCCAGCACAATACGGACGCCCAGCTGCTTTAATGTCAGGGCGCTGTTTCACGGCTGGAGCTACTGCCCAGATTCTCCTCTGCCACAAAGATATTTCCTGGCCTGCATTTTGTCGCAAATTCTGAATCAATGGGACTCATGGCATATGCAGCGGCCTAGTCTATGGGCAGTTCCATATATATCGGAGGGGAAATAATGTCTGTATTGATATTGTCCCCATATTTTAAGCATATTCCTCTATATATGCCACACTCTTTTGCCATGCCTTTTTCAGGAAGTTCTCCTCGCATGATGATCCGGATACTCTCCGGAACACGCATCCATATCTTTCCAGTGACAAGAACTCCCAGCATCTCTGTCGAGCCGATCCCTGCGGAGAACACGCCAAGCGCACCGTATGTACAGGTGTAAGAGTCTGTTCCCACAATAATATCTCCGGGACGGATCCGTCCGTTCTCCACCATGACCTGATGGCATGGCCCGGCAAATTCAAGCAAGTATTTTTTCTGTCATCGTCACACCCATCATCCACACCTCTACAGTCCTTTACTCATTTTTCTGCACCTCCTTGAGAATTTATCCGTATTGTAGTATCATTCTTATAACTTGTATGTGGTATTTGCAACGGAGGTGTGATGTAAAATGATACTAAACACAAAGATGCTTGATCTGATCCCTCTTTTTCAGGGAATTACGGAGGATGAGCTTTCACGACTCGACGCTCTCCTCTCTCCCCGCATAAAAAAAACATCTGCTGGCGAATTTCTCTTATATCCGGAAGACGTGATCGAAGATATCGGCGTCGTATTAAGCGGCAAGATACATATGATATCTGAAGATTTCTGGGGAAACCAAAATATTATTGCAGAATTTACAGAGAATGCGCTGTTCGGGGAAGCCCACAGTATTTCCCGGAAACCCATGTTCTTTTCACTTGTCTCTGTAATGCCTTCATCCCTGCTTTTCTTAAATACCGAGAAAATACTAGATATAAGAGAACACAGACGCAACGAAGTGCAGAAACTGTACCATAACCTGATGACCATAATCATCCGCAAAAAACTAAACTATATGAAAAAAGCAGATATACTCTCCCGCAGAAACCTCCGGGAAAAAATCTCTTCTTTTCTTTCTGAAGAATATAAGAAAAAAGGAAACTCTTCTTTTACGGTCCCTTATAACAGGCAGCAGATGGCGGATTACCTCTCTGTAGATCGCAGCGCTCTTTCCAAAGAGCTGTCTAAAATGAAAAAAAAAG
>CALWFY010000035.1 GCA_944377775.1 uncultured Mediterraneibacter sp. | reverse complement strand
TTCCGCCTGCTCCCAGATTCCCACCTTGGACCCTCTGGATACCAGTTTGTTCGGATAACTCTCGACCGCGTGATAAGGGACACCGCACATGGGTGACCGCTCTTCCTGCCCCCAGTTTTTTCCTGTAAGGGTAATTTCCAGTTCTCTTGATGCAGTCAGCGCATCGTCAAAGAACATTTCATAAAAATCTCCTAATCTATAAAAGAGAATACAGTCCGGATACTCAGCTTTTGTCTCCATATACTGCTTCATCATTGGTGTTAACTCTGCCACACTTATGCTCCTTTAAACCATAATATTAAACTTTTCTGCGGATGTATTATAGCATTTTTGAGAAATCTGTTCAACCTGGAAAGGACGCAATACGATACAAATAGTCTTCAAAAAATCATAAGAAAATAAAAATAGAATTTATAGGAAAGATGTGTTACACTGATTCCATAATTTACCTGGGAGGATTAAAAAATGTTAAATTTGCCAATTTTTCCGCCTCACATGCGTCAGGCGGCAGACAAACAGAAAGGACACAACTGGTTCGTAGAACTGTTAATTTTTGTTCTCGTATTTTTTGTCACTTCAACAGCAATGAGTTTTATTACGATTGCTGGAGGGGTCATCATGGTGTTTGCAGACAACAGCATCATGCGGCAGATTGCCGGAGGAGATATCTTTCAGGCTCAGGCGCTCATGGATTCCCTGATGCAATCTGATCCTCTTATGCTGCTTATGCTGTTCTCAAATGCAGTCATGATCTTACTGACTATTTACTTCTGTATCACTCTTCAAAAGAGAAAGATAGACAGCATTGGTTTTATAAGAGAGAAGGCAGGATTTCATTATCTCACAGGAGCAGGTATCGGATTCCTGCTGTTTGGGGCAGTTACCCTAATCAATGTACTGACAGGTTCCATGACCATAGATGGAATATCCAACAACTTTTCACTTGGATTTTTCCTTTTGTTTGCTCTGGGATTTGCCATTCAGGGAATGGCAGAAGAGGTTCTGTGCCGTGGATACCTTATGGTATCCATCGGACGGAGATATTCTGTCACAGCAGCCGTGTTTTTAAGTTCCCTTGCCTTCTCCCTTCTGCATATTGCTAATCCGGGAATTTCTCTGACAGCACTCGTCAATATTCTCCTGTTCGGTGTTGTTATGGCTCTGTATTTTCTTCGTACAGGCAATATCTGGGGTGTGGGAGCCATGCACTCTGTCTGGAACTTTGTTCAGGGAAATGTATTCGGCATGGAAGTCAGTGGTATGAATCTGTCCTGCACGGTATTTCAATCTTCCATTGCTTCTGATAAAGAATTCTGGAACGGCGGCGCTTTTGGCGCTGAGGGCGGATTCTCTACAACCATCGTGCTTGCGGCAGCAATCCTGATCCTTCTCTTCTGGAAACGAAGCAAAAGCGTCACAGTACATGAAAATGCGGTTTCTGCTCCTGATACAGGAAATGGAGCAGATACGCGCTCAACATAATTCCCATGGCACACAAACCTGAAAATATGATTGTAAAAGGCAGGCATATCTGTCCCATAATCTGAAACGGCTGGTCCGTGTAATCCCAAACCGCCCATCCCATCACTTTGTTTACAAGAATACCGGTTATAAATTCACAGGCGGTCACAAAGATCACGCACCAGCCTACCTGTTTCCACAAAGGAGCATCCCACCCGGTCCACATACCCTGCTGGGCAAAAAACACAAAGCAGATTCCGCCCAAAAGGAACATGGACCAGTGAGAAAACCCCCGAAATATCATCTCGAATGTATAGTAAAGCGTTCCGCCAAGAGTTCCCAGAAATAAGTATTCGCTCAGTCGTTTCATAAGTATCCTCACTGTTTCTTTTGATCGTTCTTACATAGTCTGAGCGTTTCCCTGCTATTTTATAAGTGGAAATCTTTTATACCTTTTCCAACTTCAGTCCCACAGACTAAAAATGCCCGAACAGCCCATAAAATCGGGTTATTCGGACATTTTTCTTTATATATAGGCAGAGTTCTTTTCTCTTTTATTTGATTTCCAGAGATTACTCAGCCACGTCTCTGATGCTGAAGCTGAACCTGCCCATCTTGTCTTTTCCAAGGCAGACAGCTTTTACTACATCGCCGAGTTTAAGCACGTCTTCCACTTTATCTACACGCTTTTTCGCGATCTTGGAAATGTGTACCAGTCCTTCCTTGCCCGGAGCAAATTCAAGGAATGCGCCAAAGTCTTTGATGCTGACAACTTTTCCTTCAAACACCTGTCCTGCCTCAAATTCTGTGACAATCGTATGGATCAGTTTGGCAGCAGCGTCCATTCCCTCTTTTTCTGTACCGCAGATGGATACAGCGCCATCGTCATCAATGTCGATCTTAACGCCTGTCTGCTCGATAATCGCATTGATTGTCTTTCCTCTCTGTCCAACCACATCACCAATCTTCTGCGGGTCGATCTGCATCTGGATGATCTTCGGAGCATACTCTCCCACTTCCGGTCTCGGCTCCGCGATAGCCTTGTTCATAACCTCATCAATGATGTAAGTTCTTGCTTTCTTTGTAGCAGCGATTGCCTCTTCGATGATTGGTCTTGTCAGGCCGTGGATTTTAATATCCATCTGGATTGCTGTGATACCTTTATGAGTACCAGCCACTTTGAAATCCATATCACCGAAGAAATCTTCAAGTCCCTGGATGTCTGTCAGGACGAGATAGTCGTCATCTGTATCTCCTGTCACAAGACCTGCGGAAATACCTGCCACCGCAGCCTTGATCGGCACGCCTGCTGTCATAAGGGACATACTGGACGCACATACACTGGCCTGAGATGTGGAGCCGTTTGACTCAAATGTCTCAGACACTGTACGGATCGCATACGGGAACTCAGATTCGCTTGGCAGCACCGGAAGAAGTGCACGCTCAGCCAGAGCTCCATGACCGATCTCACGGCGTCCCGGTCCTCTGGACGGTTTTGTCTCTCCAACAGAGTATGACGGGAAATTATAATGGTGCATATATCTCTTGGATGTCTCCGCCTCATCAAGGCCATCCAGTCTCTGTGCCTCAGACAGCGGAGCCAGAGTAGTAACCGTACATATCTGTGTCTGCCCTCTTGTAAACATAGCGGAACCATGCACTCTCGGGATCAGATCAACCTCTGCAGCCAGCGGACGAATCTGGTCAATGGCACGCCCGTCCGGACGCTTGTGATCTTTTAAGATCATCTTTCTGACAGTCTTTTTCTGATACTGGTAAACCGCCTCGCCGAGAACTGCAAGCCACTCTTCATTCTCTGCGAACGTCTCTTCCAGTTTTGCTGTAATCTGACGGATATTTTCCTCTCTTGTCTGCTTGTCGTCAGTGAACACAGCTTCTTCCATTTCCTGGGGCGGAACGATCTCTTTGATCGCATCAAACAGTTCCTGAGGAACCGCGCAGCTTTCATACTCATGTTTTGGTTTTCCGCACTCAGCCACAATGGTGTCAAAGAACGCGATCACTTTCTGGTTCAGTTCATGAGCCGCAAAAATCGCCTCGATCATCTTATCCTCCGGCACTTCGTTTGCTCCGGCCTCAATCATGATCACCTTTTCTTTTGTGGAAGCAACGGTCAATGCAAGATCACATACTTCTCTCTGAGCTGCCGTCGGGTTAAATACAAACTCACCGTCAACCAGACCTACCTGAGTCGTGGAGATCGGGCCGTCAAACGGGATATCCGAAATGCTTGTCGCAATAGATGCTCCGAGCATGGCCGTCAGTTCCGGACTGCAGTCCTGATCTACAGACATTACCAGGTTTTCCAGTGTCACATCATTTCTGTAATCTTTCGGGAAAAGAGGACGCATCGGACGATCAATGACACGGTCTGTCAGGATCGCATTCTCAGACGCTTTTCCCTCTCTTTTGTTGAATCCTCCCGGAATCTTTCCTACTGCGTAAAGTCTCTCGTTATACTCCACACTTAAAGGGAAGAAATCAATCCCGTCTCTCGGCTTTTCAGATGCTGTTGCAGTACAGAGCACAGTCGTGTCACCATAATGCATGAGAACACCGCCGTTTGCCTGTTTCGCCACTCTGTCCACATCAACACGCAGAGTTCTGCCGGCAAGTTCCATTTCATACTTCTTGTACATGTTTTTCTCCTTTATCTTACATTTTCTCCTGCGGGCAGATGTCTCCGAAACTACTGAAAAATACATTATCTGGCGCAATAATATACTTTTCAGTGGTCTCGGTTACTTGCGCCTGTCCGCAATCTTAAATATTATATCATATCACCTGAATTTAAGCAATATTTTAGAAAACAAAAAGACGGGACAGCACAGTGTCTGTCTCGTCTTTCTTTTTCCTGATAACTCAAATTATTTTCTGAGTCCAAGTCTCTCGATGAGTGAACGGTATCTCTCGATATCGACTTTCTTTAAGTATGCAAGAAGTCCTCTTCTCTGACCTACCATTTTAAGAAGTCCTCTTCTTGAGTGGTGATCCTTCGGGTTTGCTTTGAAGTGCTCAGTCAGCTCGTTGATTCTTGCTGTCAGAATAGCGATCTGCACTTCCGGAGAACCTGTATCTCCCTCTGTTTTTCCATACTCTTTGATGATTGCCTGTTTCTTTTCTTTTGCGATCATTTTTTCTTCCTCCTTAAAAACTTTTGATAAACCGCCTGACATTAAGTAATGGACGGAGTGATCCGATTACCGAACATCGGCTGATTTTGTAACCTCAGCCAGTATAGCACAGCAGAGTCTTATTGTAAAGGAATTTTTATATCAGAACTTATGTCAGTTCATAAAAAAGTCAATCCCGTACTGCATATCTTTCATGACCTGTTCTTTCAGTTCTTCCAGGGAGCCAAATTTGACCTCCTGACGTTCAAAACCGCAAAACTGCGCCGTTACTTCTTTACCGTAGGCATCCCCTTCATATCCGTAGGCATACACTTCCAGAAGCCGTCTTCTCTCATCAGTCACCGTGGGCTTGATTCCTGCGTTGCCCACACCGTTATACCATTTTCCATCAATTTTTACCCGGCAGGCATAGACCCCGTACCTGGGCATGATCTTCTGCTCTTCAGGCTCGATATTCATAGTCGGAAATCCCAGAGTACGTCCCAGATGTTTTCCGTGCCGTACGATCCCGGTCAATTCATACGGATAACCGAGAAGTTTTTCAGCAAGCTGCACGTCGCCCTGGGCAAGCGCGTCACGGATATAGGTGCTGCTGATAATCATATCGCCATAGCGCTCTTTTTTCATCACATCCAGCGTATAACCATATTCGTTGGAAAACGATTCCAACATCTCCACACTGCCTCTCTTTTCATGCCCGAATACAAAATCCCTGCCTACTGAAACATGCGCTGCATTAAGCTTCCCGCAGAGGATATCCCTGATGAATGCTTCAGCTTCCATGTTCTTTAGTTCTTTTGTAAACGGACAGTCAATGAGCCAGTCAATCTTCCCTTCCAGATGTTCTCTTCGCTCCTGTTTTGTCATAATAACATCCCGGTTAAAATCAAACGCGCACAGGACGCTCTCGCAGTCAGAGGATGCATACTCTCTGATTTTTTCAACCAGTTTCTGGTGTCCTCTGTGCAGCCCGTCAAATTTACCAAGCGTAACTGCTGTTTTCTTTTTTCCCTGATAGGATTCGATCCCCGTAATATATTTCATGCCTGTCATTATCCTCTTTCTTCTTTCAGTTCCTCCTGATTGAGAAACATCTTCTTAATCCGGAACTGACCACGTCCGCATTCATAAGAGTACACACCGATAAACCGCCCTTGTGCGTCATAGACCCGGAACTCTTCTCCGTCTGCAGGTTTTAACCCGGCTTCCGCTATATGCTTTGTCTGAAAAGGATTTCCGTTATATACGGGCCACACATACTTCTCCTTTAAAATGGCAGCCCGCAGATCAGAAAACACTGTATCCAGCGGAATGAGTATGTCAGACAGCGTTCCCTCCTTCATTTTGCTTTCCACCTCAGAAAGGCGAAGACTGTCTTCAAGCAAAAACCTGCCCACACGGGTCCGAAGAAGCGACTCCATACAACCTCCAACACCCAGACTCTCTCCAATATCATGGCAGAGTGTACGGATATAAGTCCCTTTAGAACACGATACCTCTATCTTAACACGGGGAAGCAAAATTTCCTTGATATATATATTGTGGATCATGACCTTTCGGCTCTTTCGCTCCACCGTCTTGCCTTCCCGGGCCAGCTCGTACAGCTTTTTCCCTCCTACTTTCAGCGCAGAATACATAGGCGGTATCTGGTCGTATTCGCCTATGTAACTTTGGATACACTCTGACACTTCTTTCTCTGTCAGGTGCTCTGCATGATGTTCCTCAAGGACAGTTCCCAAGATATCCTGCGTGTCAGTCGTCTTCCCAAGCAGAAGAACCGTCTCATATGTTTTGTCCCTGTCCGTAAGCAGATCGCAGACTTTGGTCGCTCTCCCCAGACAGACAGGAAGCACCCCCTCCGCATCCGGGTCGAGGGTGCCTGTATGACCGATTTTTTTCTGCCCCACGATTCCCCGCAGCCGTGCGACCACATCATGGGAAGTATAACCTTTTTCTTTATATATGTTTAAAATTCCATTGATCATTCCATCTCATCCTGTCTCTCACCCTGATCGAGCTGCAGCGCGATCAGGGCAGTGATATTATTGATCACATCGTGACTGGAGCCTTTCATGGTCACGCCTGCCGCGCGCACATGGCCGCCTCCCCCGAAGTGCTGTGCGATCACGCTGACATCGACCGCGCCTTTTGAGCGCAGGCTTACCTTGTATTTCTGAGGCTCAAGTTCATGAAGGAAAATAGCCACCTCCACTCCTTTTGTCTGTCTGAGCTGACTTACAATTCCCTCCAGGTCCGTAGGCTGCGCCTGGAAAAACTCCATGGACCGTTTCCGGATCACTGATACAATACAGCGCTTTTCCATGATCAGCATGCTTTCCAGCAGCGCGCGGCCGAGAATCTGATTCTGCACATACGTTTTTTCATAATAAGTTTTCTCGATGATCTCACTGGAGTTAATGCCTTTTCGCATCAGTTCTGCAGCGATTTCCATAGTCTCAGGAGACGTGCAGGAATACTGGAACACCCCTGTGTCATGCATGATTCCCATATAAAGCGCCTCCGCAACGGATTTATTGATCTTTTCCCCGTCAAGCAGAGTGTATACAAGTTCTGAAGTGGAACTTGCATCAGGGATAATATAGTTTATATCTGCAAACGCACCGTTGCTGATATGATGGTCAACGCACAGTGTCTCTGATGCTGATTCAAACAGAGGTTCCGAAAAACCGAGACGCTTTCTGTCTCCGCAGTCCAGACAGATGAACAGATCATACACTTCTCCCTCCGGAATCTGTGTCTTCACCACATCTGTTCCCTGAATCATCCGGTACGCCTCCGGAATCTCCTCCAGATAGACGTCCACATGTATATCCGGAAACTGTTCTGTCAGATACAGGTACAGTCCCAGACAGGAACCAACGCAGTCACCATCCGGGCGGACATGCCCGCTTACAGCGACTGTCCGTTTGTCTTTTAATACATCTTCCAATCTAATCATTCTGATCATCAACTCCCTTATTGGAATCACCTGTCACTTCGTCAATCTTTCTGCTGATATTTACTCCATACTCAATGGACTGGTCAAGGATAAACCTGATTTCCGGGGTGTTGCGCATGTTGATGCTGCGTGCCAGTTCACGGCGGATATACCCTTCCGCGCTTGTAAGCCCCTTTAAAGTGTCCTGCTGTGATTTTTCATCTCCAAGGACACTGATATATGCCTTGCATGTCTTTAAATCCTGAGCCACTTCCACAGCCACCACGGAAGTCATTGGCGCTACACGGGGGTCTTTGATGCCCCCACGCAGGATATTGCTCAGTTCTCTCTGTACCTCTGCATTTACCCGTGTGTTTTTAATACTGTTTTTCCTCATTGCTGCTCCCTCTCTTATTCGGATTATTTTCTCTCGGTTTCAACCATTTTGTAGGCCTCTACCTCGTCGCCTTCTTTAATGTCATTATAGTTTTCAAATACAAATCCGCACTCGTATCCTGCTCTTACTTCTTTTACGTCGTCTTTAAAACGCTTCAGAGATGCCAGCGGACCGTCGAACACAACGATACCGTCACGAACCAGGCGCACGGAACAGTTTCTCTCAAAGATACCGTCTTTTACATAAGCGCCCGCAATCGTGCCCACTCCTGACGCCTTAAATGTCTGGCGAACTTCCGCATGACCGAGTATTTTTTCTTCAAATACCGGGTCGAGCATACCTTTCATGGCTGCCTCAACATCCTCAATAGCGCTATAAATAACCCTGTAAAGTCTTAAGTCTACGCCTTCTCTGTCGGCGATCTCTTTCGCTGTTGCATCCGGACGCACATTGAATCCGATGATGATCGCATTGGAAGCTGACGCCAGTATGACGTCTGACTCGTTGATAGCACCGACTCCGCCATGGATTACTTTTACCACAACCTCGTCGTTTGACAGTTTTAACAGACTCTGTTTGATCGCCTCCACAGAACCCTGTACATCTGCTTTTACCACAATATTCAGTTCTTTTAAGTTACCTTCCTGAATCTGATTGAACAGATCGTCAAGAGACATCCTGGATTTTGTCTCGTCCAGAAGTTTCACTTTATTCTGTGCAATAAACGTCTCCGCAAAATTTCTTGCCTCTTTCTCAGAATTACATCCCACAAACACTTCTCCGGCATTTGGCACGTCATTTAATCCGAGAATCTCCACAGGCTGGGACGGGCCCGCCTCTTTCACTCTTCTTCCCTTATCATCCATCATGGCACGGACACGTCCGTGAGCGCTTCCGGCTGCAATCGCATCTCCTACATGGAGAGTACCTTTCTGAACAAGTACTGTTGCCACAGAACCCTTACCTTTGTCAAGCTCTGCCTCGATAACAAGACCTCTTGCAGAACGATTCGGGTTGGCTTTGAGTTCCATCACCTCTGCAGTGAGCAGAATCATCTCAAGAAGCTCCGGGATTCCTTCTCTTGTATGAGCAGACACTGGAACAAACACAGTACTTCCGCCCCAGTCTTCAGGAATCAATTCATATTCTGTCAGTTCCTGTTTTACACGCTCGATATTTGCACTCGGCTTATCAATCTTGTTGATGGCAACAATGATCTCAATTCCCGCCGCTTTCGCATGGTTGATGGCTTCCACTGTCTGAGGCATCACACCATCATCAGCTGCAACAACAAGGATCGCAATATCCGTGGAGCTGGCTCCGCGCATACGCATAGCTGTAAAAGCCTCATGTCCGGGCGTATCAAGGAAGGTAATTTTCTCCCCGTTCGCCTCGACTACATAAGCACCAATATGCTGGGTGATTCCACCGGCCTCACGGTCGATTACATTAGAATGACGGATGGCATCCAGAAGAGATGTCTTTCCATGGTCAACATGGCCCATCACGCAGACAACCGGAGGTCGTTTCTCCATTGTGCTTTCGTCTTCTTCATCTTCCTTTAAGAGTTCCTCGATCACATCAACGACTTCTTCTTTCTCGCAGAGCACTTCAAACTCCATGGCGATCTCTTCTGCTGTGTCAAAATCAATCTCCTGGTTCACTGTCACAACCTTTCCCTGAAGGAACAGTTTTTTCACAATCACAGACGGAACGATCTTCATCTTATCAGCAAGTTCTTTGATTGTAAGAACTTCAGGAATCACAATCTGTTTGATCTTCTCCTCTTTTTTCTCCTCCTGTTTCTGCTGCGGCTTCTTCACCTCTGCTACCTGCTTCTGCTTTTTGCCTTTCTTTCCTTTGCCCTCGAAAGCTTCGTCTCTGTATTCTTTCTTCCGATTGTCACGTTCTTTATCTTTCGCCTTATTTCTCTGACTCTTCTGCTGTTCTACGATCGGAGCGCTTATGTCATCCCTGAGGGAATCTCTCCTGTCACCGCGCGGATTCTGGCCTCCCTGTCTTGAATCACGATTGCCCCGCTCCAAACGTCCCTGTCTGTTCTCGCCAAAAGAGCGGCCTCCCTGCGGTCTCTCAGAGTGCACCGGACGATCACTTGTCCGTCTGCTCTCTCCTGCCGGACGGCTGTCTGCTGGTCTCTCAGAGCGCACCGGGCGATCACTTGCCGGTCTGCTTTCAGCTGTCGGACGGCTGCTCACCGGTCTCTCAGAATTCGCCGGACGTGTCCCCTGAACCGGGCGCTGAGCTGGACGGTTGCCTGCCGGTCTGCTTTCAGCTGTCGGACGTTTTCCCGGTCTGCCCTCTCCTGTCGGACGGCTTCCCTGCTGTCCCGGACGTGCACTCTGAGCTGCCGGCCTGACCGGACGCTGCGCCGGACGATTTCCCTGGATTCTGCTGCTGTTTCTGGAATTCTGGGGACGCACAACGAACGCCAGATTTTTCTTTTTGGGAGCGCCTTCCTTGGATTCATCTGCTGCTTTCTGTTCAGAAGCCGCAGGTTTCTCCTGCTTTGCGGTCTGTCCGTCCTTCTGTCTTGAAGTTTCCTTTCGAATCTCGTCTGCCATACTGTCCTCAACCGTACTCATATGATTTTTCACTTCTACATTTTTCTTCTGCAGGATTTCTATGAGTTCTTTAGTTTCTATTCCCAGCTCTTTTGCAAGCTCATGTACCCTCATTTTTGTCATATTAACTACCTCCTTTATGCAATATCCTCTCGGTTTTTAAGCTCTTTTAGAATGCCGTCTGCAAATCCTTCGTCCAATATCGCCAGAGATGCACGGAATTCTTTTCCCATTGCATGCCCTAAGGTATCTTTATCTCCGTAAAAACACATTGGAACTCTGTAAAATTTACACATATCCCGAAACTTCTTTTTCGTGTTCTCAGATGCATCAGATGCCACAATTACAAGCCGCGCCTTTCCCGACTTTGCTTCATTCTCCGTCATCATTTCGCCGCTAGCGCACCTTCCCGCTTTCATCGCCAGCCCGATCAGGGACAGGACTTTGTCTCTATTCGCCAATCTCGCCCATCTCCTTTTCCAGTCTGTCATACACTTCCCCAGGTATTTCCTGTTTAAAAGAACGTTCAAGTCCTCTGCTCTTTGCCGCCTTTCGGAAACATTCCACAGACCGGCACACATATGCGCCGCGCCCGTTCTTTTTTCCATCGGCATCCACAACGAACGCTCCGTCCTCTGTCCGCAAGATGCGCATCAGCTCTTTCTTCGGCTTCATTTCGCCGCATCCCACACATTTTCTCATCGGGATTTTCTTCTTTACTGCCAAATGATTCCACTCCTTCAGACCTTACTTAGTTTTCTTCCTCTACGAACTCGATTTCTTCCGACTCATACGCTTCATCATAATTCTCGTCATAATTCACATCGTAGTCTCCGTAAGCTCCATCTTCATCATATTCGTCCTCATAGTCTCCGGTGTATCCTTCTTCACCCATGAGTCCCATCTCTTCCATATAATTTTCCGGAAGATCTCCTGCCTCGATCGCCTGAGTCTCACTCTTTATGTCAATCTTATATCCTGTCAGGCGCGCAGCCAGTCTTGCGTTCTGACCTTCTTTTCCGATAGCAAGGGAAAGCTGGTAATCCGGCACGATCACACTTGCTACTTTTTCCTCCGGGTCTGCCATTACGGAAATAACTTTTGCCGGGCTTAATGCATTTTCAATCAGAAGAGCCGGGTTTTCATCCCAGTTAATGATATCAATCTTTTCGCCGCGCAGTTCCTGTACAACCGCATTGACTCTGGCTCCGTTCATTCCGACACATGCACCCACCGGGTCTACGTTCGGATCATTGGACCAAACCGCCATCTTCGTGCGTGAACCCGCCTCGCGGGCAATGCTCTTGATCTCCACGATTCCTTCTCTCACCTCAGAAACCTCTGCCTCAAAGAGACGTTTCACAAGCTCCGGATGTGTTCTTGACACAAGAATCTTCGGTCCTTTCGGCGTGTTTTTAACTTCTACCACATACAGCTTAATACGATCTGTCGGTTTAAAGTTCTCGCCTTTGACCTGTTCATTCTCCGTGAGCATGGCGTCAGCTCTTCCAAGGTTGATGCTGATATTCTTGCCGACATAGCGCTGTACGATACCGGTAACAATATCTCTCTCTTTCTCAAAATATTGATCAAATACGACCTTTCTCTCCTCCTCGCGGATTTTCTGGAGAATCAGGTTCTTTGCATTTTGTGTCGCAATACGTCCGAATTCTTTGGATTTTACCGGAATCTGTGCGATATCGCCGACCTGAAGCGCAGAATCAATCTTCTCCGCCTCTTCCAGGCTGATCTCAAAAGCCGGGTCTGCCACTTCTTCAACCACCTGCTTTTCTGCATACACTGCGTAATCACAAGTCTCTCTGTCCATGATCACTTTGATATTGTCCGCTGTTCCAAAATGATTTTTGCAGGCGCTGATCAGGGAATTCTCAATAGCGTCCATCATCACGTCCCTGCTGATATTTTTTTCTTTCTCAAGGATTGTCAATGCTTCCATTAACTCTGTGTTCATTTTTGCTTCCTCCTAAAATTAAAAATCCAAGGCCAGACGTATCAGGGCGATATCAGCCCTCTCAAAAGTCTGATCTGTGTTATCTTCATATGTGATAGTGACCGTGGTATCATCATATTCCTTCAGTATGCCGACAAACTCTTTCTGCCGGTCGATAGCCCGGTAAGTTCTGATTTCAACTTCCTCACCAATGCTTCTTTTAAAGTCTTTCTCCTTTTTAAGCGGTCTGCCAAGACCAGGCGAGCTGACCTCAAACACATAAGAATCCGAGATGTAATCTTTCTCATCCAGGATGTCAGAAAACCGTCTGCTGACTGCCTCGCAGTCATCCACCGTAATGCCGCCGGGCTTGTCGATATATGCACGCAGATACCATGTTCCGCCGTCTTTGACATACTCCACATCCACCAGTTCAAATCCAAGTTCTGAGACAACCGGCTCTAAAAGCTGTTCCGTCTTCTGTTCGTATTCTTCTCTTCTGGACACGCTATACTTCCTTTCCTTATATATTGCTGTGTTTTTCGCGGCATAATGCTGCACCCCTGTGGTGTTTTCTACCAACAAAGAAGAGTGAACTTTCGTCCACTCTTCTGCCGGAATCATTATGTAACTGTTGGTTAGTATAGCACTTATTTCCTTGTATTGCAAGATTTTTTTGATTTATCTTCATTTATTTTCTTGAATTTTTTCATGAGTAATTTATAATTTTTCTTCTTCTTTTATAATCTCCTCATACTTTTGTCATATTTTCCCTTTATAATCTAAGACAGATAGTTGATACAACAACTATCTTCCCCCCTCATAAAGCAGGGCCGTCCCGCATGACGGGAAGCCCACTTTACTCTCATTCCTTTTTAGAT
>CALWFY010000034.1 GCA_944377775.1 uncultured Mediterraneibacter sp. | reverse complement strand
GTCCTGATTAAAGAGGCTGAAACAGACTACGGGAAGGTAATGCTGGCCGTAGTCTGCGACGGTATGGGAGGCCTCTCCAGAGGCGAGGTTGCCAGCGCCGCTTTGATCAGGGCTTTTTCAGACTGGTTTGAAACCCGGTTCCCTGACCTGCTTTATACCCGGCGTACAGAAGAGGGTATCGAACGGAGCAGGCTGGAGCTGGAGCTTGATGGGCTTGTTCAGGATATGAATGGGAAAATACAAGAATACAGCAGGAAATTTCATGGGAAGATGGGCACTACGGCGGCGCTCCTTCTGATGGCAGAAGGGAATTATTACACAATGAATGTAGGAGACTCAAGGGTGTACAGAATTACTTCAGACACTGTCAGCCGGCTTACAACGGATCAGACAGTGGTCCAAAAGGAGATTGAACAGGGCAGGCTGTCCCGGGAAGAAGCGCTTAACCATCCTCAGAGAAACGTCCTTCTTCAGTGTGTGGGGGCAAGTAAAAACGTTGTTCCGGAATTTACATTTGGAGCATACGCAAAAGGCGAAATATATATGCTCTGTTCCGATGGCTTCCGGCATCTGCTCACTGAGGAAGAAATGCTGCAGACCATGTCTCCCAGCGTACTTAAGACGGAGAGACAGATGTACGAGGCGGCTGTTTCTTGTACAGAGTTAAACAAGATGCGCCAGGAGAGAGACAATATTTCTATAATCCTTTTGAAAATATGCTAGAGGAATGGAACTATGCTGGAAATCGGGTCGATTGTAGACGGAAAATATAAAATGAAGAATATGATGCTGCACTTCAGATACAGAATACAGAAACTGTGTGGACTGCCGTGTTGAACGCGTATGAAAAGCGCTACGCTGAAGATACGGATATATATGAAAATTATTTGAATGCGGCTAGAGCAGCGTTTTCGTATTTTAGTGATAATTCAGAATATTTGCTAAAATTGGCAGAGTTATATCTGGTGCGGCAAGAATATGAATCCGCGTATAAAGCACTAAATGATGCTCTTGAGCAGGGGATGGATAATGAAAGAGTAAGTGAACTGCTTGAAAAGGTCAGATATTCCTATGATACAGGGTGGAAATCATTTACAGAAGTCCGAACATGTGTAAACGGATTTTATGCCGTAAGTGAGAGTGGTGTCTGGACCTATATTGAAGAAGATGGCACGAATACAGACTTCACTAAATTACAAATGGCGGGTCCTGTTGGGGAATCCGGCATAAGAGTAATCAGAGATGAAGACAGGGGCCAGTTAATTAATACAGAACAGGTTGTACAGGGGATTCTCAGCTTCGATCCAATAGATGCAGGGATTTTTTCGGAAGGACTTGTGGCGATTGCAGATGATACCGGCTATGCCTACTATGACTCATTTGGAGATAAACAGTTTGGAAATTACACGATGGCCGGAACATTTACTGATGGTCAGGCAGCGGTACAGCAGGAGGATACATGGAGCATCGTAGATAAAGAAGGAGATAGGATTTCGGAAGAGACATATGAAGATATCATTCTCCATGCGGATGGCTCCCACATTAAAGACGGCGTGATGATAGCCAAAAAGGATGGAATGTATCGATTATACAAAGACGGAAAAGCGACAGGAGAGTATTGCGATGCGGACATTATTACAGAGGATAACATGATTGCTGTTTGCATAGAGGATAAATGGGGGTATGTTGATACTGAAGGAAATGAACTTATTCCTCCAACCTATGCAGAGGCGAAGAGTTTCTCAAATGGGCTTGCTGCCGTGTCGGATGGAGAGCGATGGGGGTTTATAGATGCCAGCGGTAAGCTGGTGATTGACTATACGTTCTTTGGAGCTGATTATTTCAACTCCATGAAGAGTTGTATGGTAGTTGCCGAACCAGATGGAGCATGGCAGCTGATATCTCTGAATATTACAGAATGACATGATAAAGTATTTGCAATAATGAATCGTAAAAATATTAAAAACATATAAAAAGGAGACTAGAAATGATGAAACTGAGTAAATTAATGAGCATTACCCTTATAACCGGGCTTGTCCTTGGCATGGCAGGATGTGTAAGCAGCGGGGAAGATGGCAAAGGCAGTGGAAGTGGAACAGAAGACGGCGGAGTCGGCAGCGCCAAAGCGTCAGAGGAGTACTTTACATGGAAGGCAAATGAAAATATTATCACAGGCCTGAGTGAAAGCGGAGCAAAACAGAAGGAGTTGGTGATACCAGAGCGCTGTGAGGGCTTTGAGGGAGCCCTGGATTTTATCGATGGGAGATATGAGCCGGAAGGGTACAGCGTTGTCAGTATAAGCTTTGAGTCCGATAAGGATGTTGATCTGAACGGTTTTTTCAAAGGTAGCAGACTTCAGCGGCTGGAGTTACCTGGCGGTCTTACTTCCATTGAGGACAGGGAATTTGGGACATCTCAGAGTCTGGAATACATTAACATTCCTGAAGGAGTTACAGTAATCGGAGAAGCCGCTTTTTCTGGTTGTACTGCCTTGGAAGAGCTTGTTTTCGAAGGGGATGGACTCGTGGAAATCAAGGACAGTGCCTTTGAAATATGCGAGTCATTGTCCAGTGTTGAATTTCCTGACAGCCTGGAGATTATTGGCGAAGATGCTTTTGAAAACTGCAGTTCTCTAAAAAGTGTCATTCTGCCCGAGAACTTGAAAACGCTTGGGGCTTATAGCTTTATGAATACGGTGATTGAAGAACTTACCGTGCCGGAAGGACTGGAGCTGGAAAGCACAACTGGTGATGCATTTACTAATTTAGGCGGGGCTGATTTAAAAGTATATGTAACAGCGGGATCGTGGGCAGACCTGAACTTCGAAGAAGCATTCGGGATAAATAGTGACTATAGAGTGTATACTCCCTGATGAAACGCTGAGGGAAGAATAAAATGGGAGGCGGATGATGAAATTAAAGGAAGAACGAGGTGCGGTTATATTGGAATCAACATACTGTATCTTAATCTCCATACTTGTGCTTATGTTTTTGATAAGTTTCGGATTTTATCTGTATCAAAACACCATTGTGACTGTTACGGCAAATAGAATTGCAGGAGAAGTATCTCAAACATATAAGTTGCGCGAGGTGTCCGATAGTTCTTATGTGGGTGCAAGTGATATCAGCGGAATAGGAAAATACCGCTATTTGTTTTTTGCAGATGATTTTAATATGAAAAATGAGGCAAAAGCAAAAGACCTTGCAAATGTACGGCTTTCCAGGGCATCTCTGGCTGAGGAGGAAGGCGACCTGTCTGTAGATGTAGAAACAGTTGTTGATGATATCGGGCGTCGGCATTATGAGATTACGGTGAGACAGAAATATACTTTTTTGCTGGGGGAACTGCTCAGTGTGTTCAACCAGTCGGATCTCCAGACATTGTCAGAGACGGTGTATGTTGAGAGCTCTGATGTGTCGAATTATGTAAACACAGTAAAGACTACAAAGTATGGAGTCCGTGCCATTACGGAACGGTCAGACGTTCTGCAGTTAGGAGACGATGTTCTGAGCTTGATAAAATCTTCACTTGACTTGGTAAAGTCCTTATTTGACAATTGAAGAACTGGTGATTCATATGAAAAAATCAAAATATACATTGAAAAAAGGAAAGAAGTTTATCAAAAAATTTGTTAATGGCAAAAGGGGGGGGCGGTCAGTCTTTTGATGGCTCTGGTCGTCTCGCCTCTTCTATCCATTTCACTTTTACTGGTTGAGTCATCAAGATATCAGAATGCGGAAGAGCTAATGCGGGAAGTGATAGACAGTTCAGCGTTCTCAACGTTGGCAGAATATGATCCGTACCTTGATGAGAGGTTTGGTCTGTTGTCTGTTTCGCAGGGGACAGATATTCAGCAGGAATTTTCAGGATATCTGCAAGAGAATATCTCTGCTTTGGGAAAGAGTGTGACAATAAACAGTTATACGGCAGTTGGAGTACATCCCCTGTCTACCACAGATGTATTGAAGCAGCAGATACTTGAATACAGTGAAATAAACGTGGCAGCGGAAATGGCAATACAGGGATTTAATATTGATCAGTACATCGAGGAACTTGAAGAACAGCTTGGACTTGAGCAGGTGAATAAAAAGATAGAAGAGATACAAGACACCGTCGATGTGGCAACAGAAATGAAAAATGTTGTAGAGGCTATCAATGGGTTAGTGAATAAGTACAGCGGAGATTATACCAATGCCATTATAGGCTATCAGAATGCTTATGCAAATTTTGAATCCAGCGCGCTGGAGCTTATCAACACCTTGAAGGAAGCTGAAAGCAATCTGCAGCCAGACGAGTCGCCGGATGCAGTATATGATAATAGTGCGGTCCAGACGGCGGTTAACAATCTGTTGTCTGACGCAGCTACATATAAGTCGGCGGCATCTTCATTAAAGACACAGCTCACAGAATTAAAAGATGATATTACGGGACTGCTTGATGCATTAACTGAATTACAAAATAAATCTTCCGAACTAGACCAGACAACATCAGGAGCGTCGCAAGCTGATGAAAGTACGATTGCCACAAAAGACTGG
The DNA here is from genome assembly GCA_944377775.1 of uncultured Mediterraneibacter sp. Lineage (GTDB taxonomy): Bacteria > Bacillota > Clostridia > Lachnospirales > Lachnospiraceae > Mediterraneibacter. The sequence continues at coordinate 5,556 of CALWFY010000034.1, read as the reverse complement.
ATGCAGGGAATAGAATCCAGTATAAATAGTGAGATTAACAGCGCAATTTCAGCTGACTATAGCAATCTTATCAACCAGGAAACCATGGCACTGCAAAATCAGATGATCGCTCTAGGTGATATAGACAAAAAAACGATTACAAGCAGTTGGACAGGCGAGGATATTTCTTCCGCGTATGGGATGATTCCAATCACTAGCATTGGGGCAGAGTTTCTAACAATATTGACTAAGTTACAGGCCAATTTAGATATACAGGCAACAAAGATAGATTCTGAAGACACCTCTGAGCTTTTGGCTATCGTGACAGCATTATCTGACTTAAGTGGACTGTATGATGGAGACTTGAATTCAGTGCTTGACACATCACGTCTTTATGCAAAAGTTGATATGTCTTTTTCCAGTAAACTTGTTATCAACTGCATTACTTCTCTATCGGATGCAGTGAAAGCGGGAGACGAGTTTTTAACATCGGGTGGAATTACTGGTATTCTTAAAGCGCTGGAGGCGATTATAAAACTTCTTGGGGCAATTGTCAATTTTCTACTGGCGGTAGTTGCATGGGCAGGAGAAGCAATTGGGAATCTTGTAACATTTATAGCCGCTGGACCGACAGAGTGGTATAATAATCTCCTGCTGTATGGGTATGCTGCATATAATCTTCCGAATAGAACCAATTATGCCAGCGGGAAATCACTGAGTGGTTTTGAGTACAGTGAACTATTTGATATGGCGGGGGGGGCAGGAAAGCACGAATGTTTTGACAGGAAGCATCAAGGCGGCTGAGAGCTTCCTTACGTTTGATGAGGAATCAGGTTCTGATAAAATATTTAAGGGGGCGGCAACAGAATATATTCTGATAGGTTCCAATTCAGAAGTCCAGAATCAGAGCGCTGCCTTTTTCAGTTTGTATTTATTCAGGTTACTGTGCGATCTGCAACCGGCGCTTACCAATAAAGAGGTTACTGCTATGTCTACAGCAGCCGGACCATTAGCATGGGTAGTAAAGCTTGCTGTTATCCTTGCAGAGCCTATGCTGGATACCTATATACTTATTAACAGCGATAAGTCGAGCGTGTGTATTATTAAGAAAACTCTTTATCTCACACCTTCGGGAATTCCCCTTTTAATGGAAGACCTAAAGAACGTGACAGCGATGACAGATGAGTTAAAAGATAAGATTAAAAAGTCTATTGAAAGTAATTACGGAAGCTTGGGTAAGATTGAAAAAGGATATGTTGAAGCTACATATGTGGAGCATCTATTACTGCTCATGATTCTATCTGTTAACCAGAACGAATATATGCAAAGGATGCAGAATCTGATTCAACTGGAGGCTTCTGCTAAAAATGAAGCCGAATTTGATTTCGATTTGGATAAAGCATATACCTATATTAAAAGTGAAGTAGATTACACACTTAATCCGATGCTAAAGCTTGACAATCTAACGAAAAATGGATTGTTTTCAGTTACAAGTCAGCAGTATACCGGATATTGACAAGAAAGGGGTGCATGTATATGAATAAAAGCCAACGGGGATCAGTTACATTGGAGACAAGCATTATTCTCCCGATTTTTTTATTATTGTTTTTGTTCATATATGGATTGTTTGCCATAGTTGCAGCACAGAATCAAATGACGCATGCCCTTATTCAATCTACTAAAAGTCTTTCTCTGGATTCGTATCTTACAGAAAATGTAGAATCTCTCTCAGAAGAAGGGTTAAACTTCTGGGGAGGTTTGGAGGATATGGTAATTGATATTGTCAGATTGAATAATGATGAGAACTTTTCGTCGCGAAATAACTGGTATACATCTGACGGCGGAGGAAACCAGATTGCTAAAGAACGATTTGTCGGATATCTTGCGGGAGGCGATGAAAACAAAGCCGAAGAAAAGCTAAAGGGGATGGGGATAGTTGATGGACTGGAGGGGATTGCATTTGAGACTAAAGTGGAAGGTGAAGTCCTGACAGTTACGATAAAGTATAAAATACAGTACTGGTTTGATTTTATGGGAATGGGAGAAATCCCAATGGAACAAACTATCAAATCGAGGCTTTGGAAGTGATCAGGGCAGCATGTATTATTAAAAAGAACGGAGTACTTGTGGATGAGAGAGTTAAAATATGAAAATCAGGGTACCAATACATATCTGGTGTATGAAGTTACAGATCAGGATATTGTGGACAGTATAAGTCTTGGTATGCTGACAAATAACAAGATTTTAGGATTGGCTCAGACAATTTTTATACAGTCAGATAATAGAAAGTTTGTCAAGTTTAACGTGTCGGCAAAGGTATCCGTATCTCAATTTTTTTCAGGTGCAGTCAATAAAAAACGCCTGCTGGCGGTTTTCCGTGGTATTGTAAATGCGATGCTTTCGGCAGAGGATTATATGCTGGATCTGAGTTCTATAATTTTGGATCTGGATTATATTTTTACGGACGTTTCTACTTGTGAAACAGTATTGATTTGCATACCTGTTTCAAACGATAAGACAAAAATGGCAGATATGAAGGAATTTTTCCGCAAAATTATATTTAATATACAGTTTGACTCGGAAGAAAATGGAGACTATGTTACAAAAATAATAAACTATTTAAACAGTACGGCAGTGTTTTCTCTTGATACATTTAATAGCCTTCTTGGTGAAATACAGAGTGTGGCTGTACAGCCGGTTGTTGCAAAAACACGTGTGAACTCTCAGCCTGTTGTTGCACCTGTCAATCAGACAAGAGAGCAGTTGCATACACTGCCTGTTGTGTCACAAGCGACGCCAGAAAAGGTTGCCCAGCAAACAATTCCTTCTGCAAAATTCAATACTAAAGGAATGACTATACCTCCGAAAAAAGATCATAATACATCTGTGGAACCACAGGAAAAAGAAATAAGCTTCTTCTATCTGATGCAGCATTACAATAAAGAAAATGCAGCAGCATATAAAGCACAAAAACAGGCAAAAAAGCAGGCTGCGTCTGAAGTTAAAGAAAAAAAATCAGCGGAAAAGGCTTCAAAAAAGAAAAAGGGAAAACAGAGTACACAGGCAGTCCCAGATTTAGGATTTGCAGTGCCTGGTCAGCCACCGCAAGCGAAAATGCCACCGCCAGAGACACAGCCCCCCCAGCCGGCAGCACAGCAAGCCGCGTCGCCCCAGGTGCCATACTCAACGGCGCAGCCATCTTATCAAGGAGTCACGACGCCGCCCGTGCAGCCGGGCCCTGCATCCCAGTCTCCTTATCCGATGCCCCATCCTCCTTATCCGGCCGCGCAGCCACCTTATCAGGGGGCGCAGATGAACTTCGGAGAGACCACGGTTCTCGGCGGGGGAGGGATCGGAGAGACCACAGTACTCAATGAGGGGCAGAATCCGGTGCAGACAGCGGCGCCCCATTTGATCCGGGTGAAGAATAATGAGAGAATTCCGCTGAACAAGGCCGTATTCCGCATTGGTAAGGAAAGAAGCTTTGTGGACTATTTTATTGGAGACAATACGGCAGTAAGCCGCAGTCACGCGAATTTTATTACCCGGGACGGCGAATATTTCGTGGTAGATACGAACTCTACGAACCATACTTTTGTAAACGGGCAGATGATCCAGAGCAACAGCGAAGTGAAAATCTCTCATGGAGATACGATCAGGCTGGGCAATGAGGATTTTGAGTTTAAGATATATTAAAAGGGGGATGGAGCGTGGATTTCTTAGTTTCGGCTGCAACTGACATCGGTCTGACGAAAACAGTCAACCAGGACAGCTACGATGTTCGCGTTTACAGGACTGGTATGGGGAAAGTAGTGTTCGCCGTCATATGCGATGGCATGGGTGGTCTTTCCGGCGGAGAGATCGCCAGTGCTTCCGTTGTATGCGCATTTTGCAGATGGGCGGATATGAGGCTGCCGCTTCTGTGCGGGAGTGGAATCAGGGATGACACCGTCCGGTCTGACTGGATGGATATAGTAAGCAGCTGCAATGAGAACATAAAGACTTATGCAGGGATGTATGGGACGCGCATGGGAACGACAGTTACGGCGCTTCTTATCACGCCGGTGCGATATTACATATTGAATGTAGGGGACACCAGGGTGTATGAGATCGGGGACAGAGTCAGAAAACTGACCCGGGATCAGACCGTGACTGCCAGGGAGATAGAATTGGGCAACATGACAGAGGCGGAGGCAGAGAGGGATTCAAGAAGAAGCGTTCTGCTCCAGTGTGTAGGAGCTTCCAGGGAAGTATATCCCGATATGTTCTTTGGAGATACGAAAGACAATGCAGTATATATGCTGTGCAGTGACGGATTCCGCCATGAAATTACCGAGGAGGAGATACAGCGTTATCTCAATCCCGGCGTGATGACAGACCCCGGAGGAATGGGGCGGAATATGGAACATTTGATCAGCCTGAACAAACAAAGGGGAGAGCGCGATAATATCTCGGCTGTCTCAATCCGGACCTTTTATGGGGAAGGGACAGAGCAGAGGTGTGTGAGTGCGGAAACAGAGAGGCTCTATCCACAGTATGGAGAGTCTGCTCCGACCGACCGCCTGTATCCGGAATGGGAGCCGTTACAATTTGCGTTAGAAGCAGAACTGGCATTTGCTGAAAGTTCAAAGATCATAGAATAAAAAATAAGGAGAGAGAAGATGAAAAGAAGAGGATTTAGAAAATTTGGCGCGGCTCTGACCGCGGCGGCGGCAGCGGCGGCTCTGATGCCGGTTATGCCGCAGGGAACAACGACGGTATATGCCGCTCAGCCGGATGTGACACAGTTTGCCACAAAGGAGCAGTTGATGACATCCTTTGATACAGATGATACGGATGGTGAGGCTAATGGGAAGAAGATTTACTTCGGATGGAATGATCTGTGGGGCGAGCCTCAGAGCTGGTGGATCGTGGGACAGGACCCGGCGGATACGGAGGGGAATGGGCTGGTGCTGCTTTCATCTACACCCCTGATTCATGATCAAAAATTTGATTCCGAGACAGATCAGTTCAAAGAGATACCATATGACCCCGCATGGGGAGCGGTCTACGACGTCGAGCCTGATGCTGTCAAAGCGAGTCATTATGGAGCCAGTGAAGTGCGGCTTGATGTGCTGAAGCCATTGGAGACGAACTTAGATTATTTCTCTTTGGCAGAGCAGCAGATGATGGTGGAGACAGAGATCGTAACTAATGATTTTCACAATGTCAATAATTATGTTCTGTCTGATAAGCTGTATCTGCCATATGGTGAACTTACGGCGAATTTTATTGTGGCAGGAAGTAATTCAAAGGATGACCTGATAAGCGGGTTACGCGTGGATACACCGTATTGGGGCAGTGTTTTCTGGCTGAGGACGCCATATGCAGGAGCCAGTGCATATATAACTGCTAACAATGATATAGTTGGAGGAACATTTGTGTCTCAATTTATGCAGGTGCATCCTGCCCTTCAGGTAGACCTCTCCACCGTCGCTTTCGCCTCATCCGCTCCGTCGGCTTCAACTCTTGAGACAGCGGAGTCGGGCAGCCTGACGATTGACAAAGATAATACCTTCACCCTGCGCCACACCGGCG
>CALWFY010000033.1 GCA_944377775.1 uncultured Mediterraneibacter sp. | reverse complement strand
TTTTAATACCATACTTTGCTTCAGACCAGCGTACTGCGGTGGTCTGGTTGTGATACTCTTTTTTCAACCTGTATAAAATTTTCAAAGTTCATTAATTTCTGCTTGACTTTTTATTTGCAGACTTATTATGTAAGATGATAAGGTATGTCCCTTTCCGGTGGATCTAAATATTCATAGTTTAGAGCCACCCTCTGACTGGAGAAATTGTTTGCGGTACCGGGAGGGAGGCATCCCGATCACGCTGAAAAACAGTTTGGAAAAATGCTGGGAATCTTTCAGCCCGATCCTTCCGGCAATGTCTGTCAGTGAAAGGGTGGCATCCTCCATCAGTTCCACTGCTTTGTTTATGCGATAGATATTGATGTAATTTCCCAGTGACACATTCATGTAGTGGGAGAAGATCTTGCCAAGGTACCTTGTGGATATATGCAGCCGGGAGGAAATGTCCTGGATCAGGATCTTGTTCGTATAATTCTCCTCAATGTAATTCAGGGTGAAAGAGATATACTGACCGGGAGACTTTGACTGGCTGCGGAGTATTTCGACCTCATTGTAACAGCGGCACACCCGAATCAGAAGCTGAAGGAGTAAAACATTGATATCTGCGGACAGGAGCAATGAATTTGCGGGATCATAGAGGTTCACCACAGAGGCGACCAGCTTTCTGATCTCATCCGAGGCTGTCTGTCTGTGAAAAAAACGGCAGCAAAAGAGAAGGGAATGGATCAGGTTGATGGGGTTTTTCGCATCCGGTGTCAATGCGATCCGGGAGAACAGCTTCGGTGAGAAGTGGATATGATAAAACGAGCACTCCTCATTTTCCGGTACGCAAAAAGAATGTACCACATAGGGCAGGATCATCACAAAATCTCCGGGGATACAGCTGACAGACTGGTCTCCGATATCCATCACGCATTTTCCGGAGCGGATCAGATAGACCTCAATGCTGGAATGGAGATGTTTTTCAAAACGGTAGCCTGCCTGACGTACCTGGTCCGCGGCTCCGGAGATGGAGTTTACATAGAGTGGAAAATGAGTATCTGAGTGCTGCATGGCTGACCTCCTTGTAAAGCTTGATGAGAGTGTATTTTTTCTACACTATATTATATCGTCCGTAAGGGAAGAAGTAAACGGTGAGTTCCTGATCATACAAAAACCGGACGAAAAAAGCGGTTATTATACAAGCAAATAAATTGGAGAAAAGTGTATAATAAAAATATGAAAATATGTGTGAAAGATGTGGTGAAAAAGAACAGGAAAAGAAAGATGATGGCGCTTATCCTGCTGTTTCTGGCTGTCAGCGCAGCGGCTGTGGCAGTGTTATTGATAAAACATCGGGAGTTCAGGCTGGTCATGGATGGGGAGCAGATCAGCGAGGAGGAATTTCTTCAGGCAATGGGCGAGGTTGAATTCCAGGTGATCTCGTATTTTCGCTCCCAGTATGATGCTGATACAGACGGAGATTTCTGGACCCGGGATTTTAAAGGGGAAGTGCCTTACAGGAAGCTGGCGGAGGCAGCGGTCAGTGAACTCAGGTATCGCTATGCTGCCTATGGGACAGCAGAAGAAAAAGGGTATATTGAGCATATGACTTATGCCGAAAGGCAAGAGCATCTGAAACAGGCAAACAAGGAGCGGGCAGCCGCAAAGGAGTCCGGAGAGGTTATTTATGGTCTGACAGAGTATTCGATGGAACAGTATCTTGACAGTGAACTGAGCTTGCTCAAAGAAAGGTACTGCGGTGACAGCTCTAATCCGGATATGAACATATCGGAGGAGGAACTCAGAGACTATTATGAAAACGGCGGGGCGATCATGGGGGAGGACGGACAGATCCTTGCGTTGGAGGAGGTCAGGACCGCTGTGGAAGGGCAGATGCGGCAGCTCCGATACGACGAGATGATCCAGGAGCGCGCGAAAGCTCTCCGCGTGGAGGCGGATGATGAGCAGCTCCTTGACTTTACACTGGAACATCTGTAAATAAGCTTATCCATGGATGGGCTTATCATAGAAGATCAAAAAATCAATAAACATATGAAAACAAAAAGGAGGGAAAAAATGAAAAAGAAGAAATGGACCGCAGCTATCCTGAGTGTGCTGACTGTGGCAGGAATGATCTTTCAGGCCCCGGCAGTCCATGCTGCTGGCGCGGAGGAAGGAAGAGCAGGAGAACAGGCGGTGGGGACCACATATTATGTGAGTTCTTTAAAAGGAAATGACGCCAACTCCGGCACAGAGGAGAACACGCCTTTTAAGTCGCTGGACAAGATCAATGAGATCTCGCTCCAGCCGGGAGATCAGGTGCTTTTGGAAAAGGGCTCTGTATTCAACGACCAGTTCCTGCACATTCAGGGCAGTGGGAGCGAGGAGGCTCCAATCATCATCTCCACATATGGAGAAGGAGAACGCCCCCAGATCAATGCCAATGGAAAAGGGGTATGGTATCAGGATTTTGGAAAGCCGCTGGATAACACACAGCATAAATACAGAGGCAATGTATCTTCCGCTGTCCTGCTCAAGGATGTGGAGTATATTGAGATCAGAGGGCTGGAGATCACTAATGACAGAGAGTCGGGGATCGATCCCGCGGATACCGGGCTGGAATGGAATGACCTGAATGTCATGGACCGTACCGGCGTGGCAGGAATCACACAGAACATCGGGACCGCGGATCATATCGTGCTGGATGATCTGTACATTCATGATATTGATGGCAATGTGTACAACAAGCACATGCTCAACGGAGGCATCTATTTCATCGTGGCGCTGCCGGAAAATGAAGCGGCGACAGGTATTTCCAGGTACAATGACCTGCAGATCACCAACTGCCATGTGGAGAGGACAGACCGCTGGGGCATTGCGGCTGCATATACCGCGTACTGGGATCAGTTCCAGAGTGCGCAGATCAGTGACGAGGTTGCCGCAAAATACGGTTCCGGCAATGTGGTGATCCGGAATAACTACATAAAAGATGTGGGAGGGGACGCTATCACAACGATGTACTGCGATCGGCCCCTGGTAGAGAATAACGTGTCCGATGGAGCGGCGCGCCACATCAATCCGACGGATTACAAGGATACGAATTTCGGCATCGTGGCAGCAGGAGTCTGGCCGTGGAAGTGCAAGAACGCCGTTTTCCAGTATAATGAGGTCTACAACACCTGCTCCAATCAGGATGGACAGGCATGGGACGCGGACTGGGGCGATGGAACGCTGTACCAGTATAATTACAGCCACAATAACACCGGGGGCTCGGTGATGTTCTGCGGTGTGCAGGCTGTGAACAATACGTTCCGCTACAACATCAGCTATCTGGATCTGGCAGGGCTCAACCCGGCAGGCAATCCGGACGCTCATGTGTATAATAACGTATTCTATATGCCGGAGGGAGTGGACTTTATCCGCTCTGGCATGTCCGGCGGCTATATGACGCTTGAGAACAATATCATATACAACGCGGGAGAGACCCCAAAGACGGAAACATGGTTCAAAGAGTCATCCAATCAGAAGTTCTTATACGACAATAACTTGTATTATAATTACAGCAACATGCCGTCCAATGAGGCGAATGGCGTGACCGCGGCAAATGGAACTCCATTATTCGGAGATCTCGCGTCAGCTCCGACAGGAACTCTGGGCGTTCTCAATCCTCACAGCGATCCGTCTGCAAAGACTGTATTCGATGGGTTTAAGCCTGTTTCCGGTTCCCCTGCCATCAATGCGGGAAAGGTCATCACGGATGCAAATGGGTTTGAAGTGGAGAAGGATTTCTTTGGAAATCCCCTCACAGCAGTACCGGAGATCGGAGCGGCGGAGAGCACAGAGGTTTCCCTTGTACTCCGTTCCAGTGTGTATACGGTGACGGACAGCGAGATCAGCGGGCTCAGAGCGAATACCACCATCGAGACATTTCTGGGGAACCTGATCTATGATTCCGGGGTGACGGTGAAGGTAAGTGACAGCGACGGAAATGGGATAGCGCCCGGCGGCATCGTGAGGGGCGGCATGACGGTCACCCTCTCTTATAATGGGCAGGAGAAGCAGTACAGTATACTGGCGAATGGGGATAACGAAGTAAAAGACACCGTGTACATGACAGATGAGGCGGACAAAAGGATCTATGTTCCATTTACTGATAAAAATCCAACTACAGTAAGTGAACTGATCTCCAACATCTCTGTGCATGAGACAGCGGCAATCACAGTCCTTAGCGGGGACGCAGAGTTGTCCGGGACGGACACGCTCGCGAACGGAATGCTCCTTCGCGTCACAGCGGAGAACGGCAGCACGAATGACTATACCATCACTCAGAAAAATGAGTATCACTGGGCGCTGGATTACGCAGGACCCCGGCAGGGGAATGTCTGGTTCGGGCAGATGCGTACAGGGACCGGTGAGTGGACCAATATTACCGCGTATGACAATACTTTTCCGAACTGGCAGCTAAATCAACATTATGGTCCGGGTGTTGACGCGCCCTCCCATGAGGCAGCCATCACGGAGGAGACTCATGGCCTTCTCTCAGCACCGCCGAATACTGACATCACAACTGCAATGACATTCCGCGCGCCAAAGACAGGCACAGTATCATTCGCCGTAAAGGATGACGAGCCGTATCTGAGGCAGACAGGCAATACAGGCGGGACAGTCACTTTATCTCTCCTTGTGAATGGAGAGGAGAAGCAGGCGGTCACACTGGCAGAGAGTATGGTCAAGGCGACGGATTGGCTTGGGTTTGATGCCATTGAGGTCAATAAAGGCGATCATATCCGGGTAGCCGCAAGATCAAATGACAATCCCACTAAACCCTCACTCCATGTCACGCCTGTCATCACTTATCAGGACGTGGCGGTAGCCGATACAATACCTCCATCAAAACCGGGCAGCGTCACAGTCAGTGATATCACCCACAACAGTGCTGTGGTGATGTGGACAGAGGCTTCGGATAATGTGGGAGTGACCGGATATAATGTTTATCTTAACGGCAGCAAAGTGAACGAGGCGCCCATAACAGTGTCCCAGGTGACGGCTGTTAGTAGGACAGGAGCGTCTCAGGCAGCGGGACTGAGATATGAACTGACAGGTCTGCAGGCTGGCACAGCGTACGAGGCAACGGTGGAGGCAGTGGACGCACAAGGGAATGCAGCTTTGTCAGATGTTGTGCCGTTTACAACAACAGAGGAACCTATTGGCCCGAATCCTGAAAATCCGGCTCCGGAGATGCCCGGCAGTTTGAACACTGTCCAGGCTACATCTGACAGTATCTCCATCTCATGGAGTCCGGCAGGGAACAGTACAGCCGCAGGCTATAATATTTATGTAAATGGGCAAAGGGTGAATACAGCGCTGGTCACAGGGACAGAGTATGTGATCACAGGACTTGCGGCAAACACCACATATGAGATCGGCGTAAGGGCTGTTGACGCGCAGGGGGCTGAATCCCAGCCAGTGGTCCTGACGGCCTCGACTGCCGCGGCACCGACATCCGGCGGTACCCAGAACCCGCCTACAGGTCCGGCCGGAAACGCTGGGACTGGAGCTGGGAATCCTGCAGGGAGCCAGAACATGGCAGGGACATCGGCTGCGGGCAGCAGTGGAACAGCAGTGAATACTGGAGACATATCTGCCCCCGCACTGTGGGGCGCGCTGGCATTTCTCTGCGCCATGGTCATTATGGCAGCCGGGCTGATAAAAAGAAAAATCTAAATATATGGGCATCCTGAAAGAGGGTGCCCCAAACGCTCGGTTCTGAGAGCCATGAACGGCGAAAACCCGCTGACCACAAGGGCTAGCGGGTTCCGTGTTTTATAAGTTATCTAAAGGAATGAGGGACTATCGGATTGGTTTATATTGTGTTACAAAGTGTTGTAAAGCCCGGAATTGCGGGCTTTTTTTAAATGGATGCACATATAAAGTATTATATTTATTTGTTCCGATTTGACCGAGATTTGACCGAAGCAGTTTGAAATGTTTCCATATTTACAAAGTTACATATTTACAATGTGTTTAATGGGTGGTATATTATAGATAGAAATTAGGCACTACTGATAGTTGGTTAGTCCAAATTTAATAAGTTACAAAAAAGTAACCGTATTCCTTTGGCTGAGGGGCGGTTACTTTTTTGATTGATTTATATATGCTATCATAATCGTTACAACAATACTAAGTATCATTAGTACGATGGAGAGCAGTTCAAAATCAGTCATAAGTTTGCCCTCCTTTCCCAGATTTCCTACAAGTAGAATTTCTATGTAATCAGAGGGTTCAGTCCCTCTGTTGAAGGACTAACCGCCTACCATTCTCATGTAGTGCCTTGTCTTATTTTAACAAAGCCCTTGCTTGATGACAATATATTTTGTGTATGAAATAATTTTTAAACGAAAATTATTTTGAAAGGAAAATATTATATTGATTTGTTCTGATTTGACATAGAGAAAATTACACTAGTCCGTCAAAGAACTCGGAAATATCGGCATTAAAGATTTTGCTGAGTGCGACAAGTTCACTCACTTTTATATTCATTCTATTTGTTTCAAGTTTTGCGTAAGTGCTTTTGGAAATCTCAATTCCCATAAGCTGTAACTGTGCAACAACTTGATCTTGCGTCATCTTTACATTATGTCTAAGATGTTGGATATTGTGACCAATATCCATGTCTGGTCTGATTTT
>CALWFY010000032.1 GCA_944377775.1 uncultured Mediterraneibacter sp. | reverse complement strand
TTTGAGCGTCAGGGCTTCAGCATGGTCCTCGAAGAAGAAGCGCTCTCCGGGGAGACCCTGGTAGCGGCAGTCCATTCACTCTACGAAAATCGTGGGACCTTCATTGATGCCATGAGAAGCTCGGGACAGCAGGACTCCATTCGTACGATCATCTCCCTTATCGAGGAGGCTGCTTCCGCAAAATAGAAATTTCTTTCCTTGAACAGGCGTCCTCAGGATGTCTGTTCATTTTTTACGGTCTGTTCTTCCCGATTTATTCTCTCCGGTTCATCTCTTCATATTCCACGCCATAGGTTTTCCGTATCCAGACCTTCGCCCTGTGCAGGATACTGTGAAGAACGCCCAGCCGGACACCCATCATTTCAGCTACTCTTTCCTGAGGGATATCCATGTAATAGGATAACAACACCGCATCGTGCCATCTTGGATTTTTCTCCATCAGATCTGAAAGTATACGGTCATTAAGTTCTTCCGTATCTGCTGCATGCTCCCGCTCCAAATAACTGTCTTCTATACTTTCCGTGGACAGCGTGTTATTCAGACCGTTGTCTTCATCATCAATTGATACCATGCCCTCATTTTTCTTTCTGTAATTTATCGCTGCATTCTTGGCGACCGTATATAACCATGAAGCTGTCTTTTCTCTCTTGAAATCTTCAAATCCTGTGTACAGTTTGAGAAATGTATCCTGAGTTATGTCTTCTGCCACATCGTAATTGTTGCCTGAATAAATGTATGCCACTTTCAGGACGAGATTCTTATACTTCTCATAAATCTCGTTAAATTCACGATTACCTGTAAACATAATTTCTCCGGTCTATTTCATTTTATCCAATATTTCGTTTCTATCTGCATCCGTGAGTTCTCCCATATGCCAGCCGAGCCCGACTTTGTCCCCTTTGTATCTGGGAATCATGTGCATATGGAAGTGAAATACTGTCTGGCCTGCACACTTTTCATTATTTTGCACGATATTATATCCATCGCAGCCGAGTACCTCTGTCATCTTCGTAATCATCTTCTTTGCCAGAACCATCGCTTTTCCGGTGACAGCTTCATCGATGTCATACAGATTTCTGTAATGTTCCTTTGGAATGATCAGGGCATGTCCTTTTGACGCGGGGCCCAGATCGAGGATCACACGGAAATCCTCATCCTCATAAAGTGTTGCGGAAGGGATCTCACCTGCCGCGATCTTACAGAAAATACAGTCTTTCTCTTTCATTTGTTCTCCCTCTTTTCAACAGAATATTTCTGATAGTAGTATATCCCATTTTCTGGAAAAAGAGAAGAAATTTATCTGAGTACTGATCTTTATCCAGGGAGCTCTCTTTATTGCCTCTTTCCCACCCTTCCTGTCGAAAGGTGTCGCAATGATTCTGTTGAACACCAGGAGATGACATGCTAGACTAAATGGTAATAAATGACCGACCTCCGGATCGTGACAGAAAGCGAGGAATTCCCTGTGTTCACTAACATCGATATCAATAAAATGAACCGTCTTATGGAAGAAAATAAGGCCGCCAAACAGATCATGTCACAGCTTCTTGAAAACCATCATACTACCGTATCCATGATCGCGCATGAAATACGAAATCCACTGACCCTCGTATCTTCCTCTCTCCAGATCATAGAGAAACAGCACCCTGAGGTCAAAAAATTTAACAACTGGGAACAGACCATGGAAGATATACAGTTCATGTGCAGCCTGTTAAATGATCTGTCTTCTTTCAATAACAGTTCAACGCTCCATCATTCTGTATTTTCTATCGAGCAGCTCATCAAAAATGTTGCTGTCTCCTTTGCCATCTCTCTTGACGCGGATGGCTCGGATATCGAATTTACTTCCCGGGTCGTACCTGGTATGGGCGATTTTACCGGGGATAAGATCAAGCTTGAAGAAGTGCTGCTCAATCTGCTCCGCAACGCGAGAGAAGCTGTCGACAAAAGTGGGCGTATCTCGCTTTCTGCCGAACGGCAGAAAGACACGGTGATCATCCGCTGCCAGGACAATGGCTGCGGTATCCCGGCAGACATCATAGACACGATATTCGATCCCTTTGTGACCTATAAGGAAAACGGCACCGGTCTTGGACTTTCGTCATCCAGGCAGATCATAGAAGCGCATGGCGGCAGCATAAACGTGGAGTCCGCCCCTGAAACAGGCACTGTCTTTACGGTCACACTTCCGGTCTGATATACGGACCATCGGCATTCTTTCCGCGGTAAAGGATGACTGCCATGACAAATCCACTGATCAGTCCGCCTATGTGCGCCCAGTTATCCACACCCCTGCTGGTCAGTCCGAAGTACAGGCTGAGCATGACCATGACCAGCATCCCTCTGCCGGATAGTCTGCCAAGCCTTCCTCTGTTTGCGGCCACTACATAGAACAGCGCTCCCATAAGCCCGAATATCGCGCCCGAAGCTCCTGCGGACACGGCGTATGTTTCCGTCGCTATTCCCCTATATAGAGAAAGGAGATTGCCTCCTATCCCGCCGATCAGATAGATGATCAAAAGCCGTATTTTCCCGATCTCCAGTTCCAGATTCCAGCCGAGCGCCCCGAGCAGGACCATATTGTTGACCAGATGACTGATGCCAAAATGCAGGAACATACTGGTAAATATGCGGTAAAACTCATGTCCCTGTGTCACTGTGGGTTCATACATTGCTCCATGCCGGAACATAAATGCAGCATCTTCCGTATCTCCAAACAAAGATAAGAAAAAAAATACTGCGATATTGATAACAATCAATGCGGCGGTAGAAACAGCTTCTGGTTTTTGTCTCACACGAAATCCTCTTTTCTACTACAATATATTTATGGTTAATACCCCTTACAGCCAGTAAGGAATTACCCATCTCATTGCTTAAGCTGTTAGAATGAGTATGGCAATAGGTCTGGCCTCCCCTTTCCAGGACTTAACGTCCGTAAATAAGTCAGCCAACCAGCCCTCATTCGCAGCATTCGTTTTACGCAGGTTGAACCCTCGTTCGTGTGAAATCCCCAGTAGATTGAATAGGCAATGAGTAAATCTGGTATTGACCATTGCTAATTCATTTCAAAGGAGTTTTTATCATGAACGCTGTTGGTATCGATGTTTCCAAAGGAAAAAGTACTGTCACCATCCGCAGGCCCGGCGATGTGGTTCTCATGCCACCCTGTGACATTCCCCACACCCAGTCCGCTATCAACGCTCTTATTGAGCAGATCAAAACCCTTGACGGCGAAACCAAAGCTTGCATGGAGCACACCGGAAGATACTATGAACCGGTTGCTAACTGGCTCTCTGACGCCGGCATCTTTGTCAGCGCTGTCAATCCCATCCTGATCAGGGATTTCGGAGATGACTCTCTGCGTGCTCCAAAGACAGATAAAGCGGATTCTAAAAAAATCGCCCGTTATACTCTTGACCGCTGGGTAAAACTGAAGCAATATGGAAGCATGGATAAAACACGCAACCAACTCAAAACAATGAACCGGCAGTTTGGTTTCTATATGGATCAGAAAACTGCCATGAAAAACAACCTCATTTCCCTTCTGGATCAAACCTATCCCGGAGCCAATGACTTCTTTGACAGTCCTGCCCGCAGTGATGGCAGCCGGAAATGGGTGGATTTTGTCTACACCTACTGGCATGCGGACTGTGTACGCAGCAAGTCTCTGCAAGCCTTTACGGAACATTATCAGAAATGGTGCAAACGCAACCGTTATAACTTCAGTGCCTCAAAGGCAGAAAAGATCTATCAGAGCTCTTCTAACCTGATCTCCGTATATTCCGAAAGATGACAGCACAAAAACACTCATACAGCAGGCTGTCACAATGCTGAACACGGCTTCACAGACGGTGGAGTCTCTCCGGATTAAGATGGATCAGACCGCCTCCACACTCCCCGAATATCCGTCTGTTATGGCAATGAACGGGGTCGGACCGTCACTTGGCCCCCAGCTTATGGCTGAGATCGGAGACGTTACCCGTTTCACACACAGAGGTGCGCTTACTGCTTTTGCCGGTGTCGATCCTGGAAAGAACGATTCTGGCAAACATAACCAGAAAAGTGTACCTACTTCAAAAAAAGGCTCTCCAAGCCTGCGAAAAACACTGTTTCAGATCATGGACGGATTGATCAAACGTTCTCCGGTGGATAATCCAGTCTATGCCTTCATGGATAAAAAACGATCCGAAGGCAAGCCGTATTATGTCTATATGACTGCCGGAGCCAATAAATTTCTCCGCATTTATTACGGACGGGTACGGGAATACCTTGCTTCTCTGGAAGAATCCAAAGAAAGCTGATTTTAATACCATACTTTGCTTCAGACCAGCGTACTGCGGTGGTCTGGTTGTGATACTCTTTTTTCAACCTGTATAAAATTTTCAAAGTTCATTAATTTCTGCTTGACTTTTTATTTGCAGACTTATT
>CALWFY010000031.1 GCA_944377775.1 uncultured Mediterraneibacter sp. | reverse complement strand
GCCGTAGTGTGCAGACCTGGCATAAGCAAATGTGGAAATCTTTTTGGGCTTTTGTGCTTTTGTGTGGAAGTATGCCGGTGTTTGCCGAAAAGCCTGAGGATTTGCCAGATTTGACCCCCGCATTTATGATACGCAGTGCTGATGACAAAAGAAGAGTTTGATGAGTATTTAAATAATCAATAAAAACGGATGCAGAGGAGGAAATGGGATGAAGACAGATATTCAGATCGCTCAGGAAGCAAAGATGGAGGATATCAGAGATGTTGCGGTGCGTGCCGGCATCGCGGAGGATGAACTGGAGTTTTACGGAAAATATAAAGCAAAGCTCTCGGATGAACTGTGGGAGCGTATCCGGGATAAAGAAGACGGGAAACTGGTCCTTGTGACCGCCATTAATCCGACTCCTGCCGGAGAAGGCAAGACGACCACCTCGGTGGGCCTGGGAGAGGCCATGGCAAAACTGGGGAAAAATGCGATGATCGCACTCAGAGAGCCTTCACTGGGACCTTGTTTTGGAATCAAAGGCGGAGCAGCAGGAGGCGGGTATGCCCAGGTTGTCCCCATGGAAGATTTAAATCTTCATTTTACCGGAGATTTTCATGCCATCACTTCTGCGAACAATCTGCTTGCCGCAATGCTGGACAATCATATCCACCAGGGAAACAGTCTTGGCATAGATCCGAGGCAGGTGGTGTGGAAACGCTGTCTTGATATGAATGACCGTGTACTCCGTAACATTGTTGTAGGGCTGGGCAATAAGATGGACGGTATGGTGAGGGAAGATCATTTCGTAATTACTGTGGCTTCCGAGATCATGGCCATTCTCTGCCTTGCGGACGATCTGGCCGACTTAAAGCAGAGACTGGGCAAGATTATTGTGGCATATAACTTTAACGGGGAGCCTGTAACAGCAGATGATCTGAAAGCAACAGGAGCCATGACAGCGCTCTTAAAAGACGCTCTCAAGCCCAATCTTATCCAGACTCTGGAACATACGCCGGCTCTTGTGCACGGGGGACCTTTTGCCAATATAGCCCACGGATGCAACAGTGTACGCGCCACAAAGATGGCGCTTAAGCTGAGTGATATCACGATTACGGAGGCGGGTTTTGGCGCGGACCTTGGCGCCGAGAAATTTTTTGATATCAAGTGCCGTATGGCGGGATTAAAGCCGGACGCAGTCGTTCTGGTTGCAACCGTGCGAGCTTTGAAGTATAATGGGGGAGTTGCAAAGACTGATCTTGCAGAGGAAAATCTGGATGCCCTTGCAAAAGGAATTGTAAATCTTGAGAAACATATTGAAAACATACAGAAATACGGTGTGCCCGTGATTGTGACATTAAATTCATTTGTCACGGATACGGAAGCGGAAAATGAATTTATCCGTAAATTCTGTGAGGAGCGCGGATGTGAGTTTGCTCTCTCGGAAGTGTGGGAAAAAGGCGGAGAGGGAGGAATCGCTCTCGCTGAAAAGGTTCTTGATACTTTGGAGAGAAAGCAGTCAGATTTCCACACACTGTACGAAGAGGAACTGTCTATCCGGGAGAAGATCGAAACGATCGCAAAAGAAATATACGGTGCAAGAGGCGTGATTTATGAGCCGGCAGCCAAAAAGCAGATTGACAAAATTGAATCTCTTGGTTTTGGCAATGTTCCGGTCTGCATGGCAAAAAATCAGTATTCTCTGTCCGATGACGCCGGGAAACTGGGAAGGCCGGAAGGATTTGACATCCATATCAGGGAAGTATATGTGAGCGCCGGAGCCGGATTTGTGGTAGCTCTTACAGGAGCGATCATGACCATGCCGGGACTTCCGAAAGTTCCCGCAGCCAATGGGATTGATGTCACAGAGGACGGAAAGATCACAGGACTGTTTTAACGATAAAGGGGAGATATAAATGCCGCAGATAATTGATGGGAAAAAGATTTCACAGCAGATCAAGGATGAATTAAAAACAGAGGTGGCAGAGCTTGCAAAAAAGGGGAGACATGCATGCCTTGCAGTCATTCAGGTCGGAGATGATCCTGCGTCCTCTGTCTATGTAAATAATAAAAAGAAAGCATGTGCCTACATTGGCATTGAATCCAGAGCTTACGAACTTTCGGAGAATACAGCGGAGGATGAGCTTGTCGGTTTGGTGGAGCAACTGAATGAGGATGACGGTGTGAACGGCATTCTTGTACAGCTGCCACTTCCCGCCCATATTGACGAGGATAAGATCATAAAAGCCATCTCACCGGACAAGGATGTGGACGGGTTCCATCCGGTCAGCGTGGGACGTCTCTGGATCGGTGAAAAGGGCTTTCTTTCCTGCACACCGGCAGGAATCATACAGCTTTTGAAGCGTTCCGACATCCAGATAGAAGGGAAAGAATGCGTGATTGTCGGCAGAAGCAATATTGTAGGGAAACCGATGGCAGCGCTTCTGTTAAGAGAGAACGGCACTGTCACTGTGGCGCATTCCCGGACAAAGAATCTCAGGGAGATTACGCGCCGGGCGGATATTCTGGTCGCTGCTGTCGGAAAAGAACGGTTTATTACGAAAGAATATATAAAAGACGGAGCAGTCGTCATTGATGTGGGAATACACAGGGATGCACAGAATCACCTCTGCGGGGATGTGGATTTTGAGGACGTGGAATCTGCTGCATCCGCGATCACCCCGGTTCCGGGAGGCGTGGGTCCTATGACGATCGCTATGTTGATGAATAACTGTGTACAGACAATTCGCACTCAGGAGGAAAGGTCATGATATGCAGACATTGTGGAGCAAATTTTCCCGATGATCAGGTGGTCTGCCCCGAATGTGGAGCTGAAGTGCAGATCGTGCCCGATTACAATCCGCTGGAGGATGTTCTGGCGAGGGAAGTAAGAGGGTCCGTGGAGGGCGCTACACGGCAGATACAGACAGATGACATCAGAAGATACAGGAGAGAAAACAGTGCGCAGAATGTCAATGCCACCCGTGTGATCAGCCAGGGTGAGATGGATCGTATTCGTGGGGACAGGAGAAACGGAACGCCCAGGCCAAAGGCAGAAGGAGAACGGCGCGGTACAGGTGAACTGCGCCGGCAGAGCAGGCAGAAACGTCTGGAGGCGGCAAAGCGTAAGAGGAGGAATCTTTTGATTACTTTGTGTATCCTCCTGGCTCTTGTTATAGCAGGTATCATTGTCGTGTATCAAAATTCTTATACCGGGATGATAAGAAAAGGATATAATGCAATACAGACCCGGGATTATGCTGCTGCTGAGAAGTATTTTGACCGGGCCATTGTAAAAGATAAGTCCAGGCCGGAGGCATATATCGGACATGCTGAGATTTATATTGATCAGGATGATCTGGAAGGCGCTGAGGAAGTGTTTTTGAGCGCGATTGAGACACAGCCTACCAACATAAGGCTCTATCAGGCGGCCATAGATTTTTATATGGATACAGAACAGCCGGAGAAGATATCGGTTCTGCTCCGGGACTGCGAAGATGAAAGCGTTTTAAGAGCGGTGGAGGATTACGTGTCTTATGCGCCTGAATTCAGCCCTGAGGAGGGCGTTTACAGTGAGGTGCAGGAGATTTCAATAACTTCAGAGACTGACGGAGAAATCTATTATACTTTGGACGGAACAGACCCCACGGTGGAGACAGGGACAAAATATACGGAGCCGATTCTTCTCGAGAGCGAGGGTGAGACTGAGATCAGGGCGATTGCCGTAAACAGCAAAGGAATCCCCAGCGCGGTTGTGTCCGGCACATATACTATTGAATTTCCTATCGCGGATGCTCCGGCAGTGGCTCCGTCTACCGGGCAGTACACAGAGCCTCAGCAGATTACGATCACGGTTCCCGAAGGTTATACGGCATATTATACAATGGACGGCACGATGCCGACCACGGATTCAACCCAGTATACAGGACCGGTGACCATGCCGGAAAATGCCCAGACAATCTTTAACGCGATCCTTGTGAACAATAATAACGGAAAAGCAACGGAAGTGACCACAAGAAATTATATTACAACAGCAGAATAACGGTAAAAAAAGAATACAACCCTAGTATTGCTAAAAATTTTTATGTATTTTTAACAATACTAGGGTTGTATTTTTTGTAAAATAGAGTTATAATGACTACGTTAAAAAAATAACAATATTACATAAAGGAGATGCTGAAAATGAGCAGATTTTGTTTACCAAGAGACATTTACCATGGAAAAGGATGCCTTGAAGAGTTGAAAAACCTCAAAGGGAAAAAGGCGATCCTCGTCGTTGGCGGTGGCTCCATGAAGCGTCAGGGATTTCTTGACCGCGCTGTGAACTATCTGAAAGAAGCAGGTATGGAAGTACAGTTATTCGAAGGCGTAGAGCCGGATCCGTCAGTTGAGACAGTTATGAAGGGTGCAGAAGCCATGCGTGCATTCGAGCCGGACTGGATCGTATCAATGGGCGGCGGTTCACCGATTGATGCTGCAAAAGCAATGTGGGCATTCTATGAGTACCCGGATACAACATTCGAAGACCTGTGCACACCGTTTAATTTCCCGGAGCTTCGTACAAAGGCAAAATTTGCAGCAATCCCATCCACATCCGGAACAGCGACAGAGGTTACTGCGTTCTCAGTTATCACAAACTATCAGACAGGCGTGAAGTATCCGCTTGCTGACTTCAATATCACACCGGATGTTGCCATCGTTGATCCGGACCTTGTTGCAGGACTTCCGGTAAAACAGGTTGCATACACAGGTATGGACGCACTGACACATGCCATTGAAGCATATGTATCTACACTGAACGGACCGTTCACAGATCCGCTGGCACTTCAGGCCATCGAGATGGTTCTGGATTACCTTCCGGCATCTTACAGCTGCAACATGGATGCAAGAGAGCAGATGCACTATGCACAGTGCCTTGCAGGAATGGCATTCTCCAACGCTCTGCTTGGAATCGTACACTCCATGGCACACAAGACAGGAGCAGCATTCTCCACAGGACATATTCCGCACGGATGCGCAAATGCGATCTACCTTCCGTACGTTATCCGGTATAATGCAAAAGATCCGGTTGCTGCAAAACGCTATGCAGAGATCGCACGCAGAGTAGGACTTCCGGGAACATCTGAAAAAGCTCTTATCAACAGTCTTGTTGAGAAGATCAATGAGTTCAATGCAAAACTGAACATTCCGAAGACTCTGAAAGAGTTCGGCATTAATGAGGACGAGTTCAAAGAAAAAGTTGGAAAGATTGCAGAGCTGGCAGTAGGCGATGCATGTACAGGTTCCAACCCGCGTGCCATTGATCCAGCAACAATGGAGAAACTGTTCACATGTACATATTACGGAACAGAGGTTGATTTCTAAAATAATTCCGACGACTGATTCTCTGACAGAGACATACGCGGCGGAGTAACATGAGATACAGGCAGACCTATTATTTATAACAGTAGAAAATCCGAAAGATGATTTTCCATTGTTTTCAGATAGTGTCTGCCTTATCTTGTGCTTGCCATCATACAAAATTTAGCGTATTATATTGAAAGAGCGATTTTTTACGAGGAGGAAGACCATGTATCAGATAATGAGGGCAGAAAAACTGGCTGATAAGATATTTCTGATGGACGTGCATGCACCGCGTGTCGCACAGCACTGTCAGCCCGGTCAGTTTGTGATTGTAAAAATGGATGAAAAGGGAGAGCGTATCCCGCTTACAATCTGCGATTACGACAGAGAGGCAGGAACAATCACCATTGTTGTGCAGGAAGTGGGCGCTTCCACGACAAAGATGGGAACACTGAAAGAGAGCGACTATTTCCGCGATTTTACAGGTCCCCTTGGCTGTGCATCTGAATTTGTTCATGAGGACATTGAGGCTTTGAAGAACAAAAAGATGCTCTTTGTAGCAGGAGGCGTGGGCGCAGCTCCGGTTTATCCGCAGGTGAAATGGCTGCATGAGCACGGCATTGATGCGGACGTGATCGTTGGAGCAAAGACCAAAGACATGCTCATTCTTGAGGATGAGATGAAAGCGGTTGCAGGAAATTACTATCCGTGTACGGATGATGGTACATACGGTCATGCCGGAATGGTTACTACAATGGTAGAGAAACTTGTAAATAATGGAAATAAGTATGACGTCTGTATAGCCATCGGACCGATGATCATGATGAAATTCGTCTGCCTGCTGACAAAGAAGCTGGAGATTCCTACGATCGTCAGCATGAATCCGATCATGGTAGACGGAACCGGAATGTGCGGTGCCTGTCGTCTGCAGGTAGGGGACGAGATCAAATTCGCCTGCGTGGACGGACCGGAATTTGACGGAGATCTTGTGGACTTTGATCAGGCGATGAAGAGAAGCCAGATGTACAGGACAGCAGAGGGCCGTGCGATGCTTAAACTCCAGGAGGGAGACACACACCACGGCGGATGCGGACATTGCGGAGGTGACGAATAATGGCTGATATGTTAAAAAAAGTGCCTGTCAGAGAGCAGGATGCAAAGGTGCGGGCAACAAACTTTGAGGAAGTCTGCCTTGGCTATAATCTGGAAGAAGCCATGGATGAGGCGACAAGATGTTTAAACTGCAAGAATGCAAAATGTATCCAGGGCTGCCCGGTATCCATTGATATCCCGGCGTTTATCCAGGAAGTGAAAGAGGGAAATATTGAGGAAGCGTACAAGGTGATCGGAAAGTCCAGCGCGCTTCCGGCGATCTGCGGACGCGTCTGCCCGCAGGAGTCTCAGTGCGAGGGTAAATGTATCCGCGGTATCAAAGGCGAGCCGGTATCCATCGGTAAACTGGAGAGATTCGTGGCAGACTATGCACTTGAAAATGATATTAAACCGGTAGGTGCAGAGAAGATGAACGGTCATAAGGTGGCTGTCATTGGTTCCGGCCCGGCAGGACTGACCTGTGCGGGAGACCTGGCAAAGCTGGGATATGACGTGACTGTGTTTGAGGCTCTTCATGAACTGGGCGGCGTGCTCGTGTACGGTATTCCGGAGTTCCGTCTGCCGAAACAGAAAGTTGTTGCAAAAGAAATTGAGAAAGTAAAAGAGCTGGGTGTAAAATTCGAGACAAATGTTGTGATCGGAAAATCTACAACAATCGACCAGCTTATGGAAGAGGAAGGATTTGAGGCTGTATTCATCGGATCAGGAGCAGGCCTTCCGATGTTTATGGGTATCCCGGGAGAGAATGCAAATGAAGTATTCTCTGCAAATGAATACCTGACAAGAAGCAATCTTATGAAAGCCTTTGACGATTCTTATGATACTCCGATCGCAGCCGGCAAGAAAGTTGCTGTCGTGGGCGGCGGAAACGTGGCAATGGATGCTGCGAGAACAGCGCTTCGTCTGGGCGCTGATGTACATATCGTCTACAGAAGAAGCGAGGCAGAACTTCCTGCCAGAGTAGAAGAGGTACATCACGCGAAAAAAGAGGGCGTGATCTTTGATCTTCTTACAAATCCGAAAAAGATCAATGTAGATGAAAACGGAAATATCACCAGCATGACAGTGATCAAGATGGAGCTGGGCGAACCGGATGCATCCGGAAGAAGACGTCCGGTTGAGATTCCGGGATCCGAGTATGACATTGAGGTGGATACGGTCATCATGTCCCTTGGAACATCACCGAACCCGCTGATTTCTTCTACAACAAAAGGTCTTGAGACAAACCGCAGGAAATGTATCGTTGCCGATGAGGAGAACGGACAGACTTCCAAAGAAGGTGTGTTCGCAGGCGGTGACGCTGTTACAGGCGCTGCAACAGTTATTCTTGCTATGGGCGCTGGAAAAGCCGGAGCCAAAGGTATTGACGAATACTTAAAAGGCAAAGATAAATAAAAGAAGATACATTCAGGGAGCTGTCAGGGATGATCAGCTCCCTTTTTTAAGTCAGGAGGCATAAATGACAGTAGAAAACATCAGGGAGAAACTGTATGAACTGGCGGAAACGGATTATAAAGAGTTTAACAAAAAGCTCCTTCCCGGAGTGGAGAATATCATCGGCATCCGTCTGCCTGCCATGCGCAGTCTGGCAAAAGAGACTGCAAAAGGAGATTTTCGCTCTTATCTGGATGAAGCAAGGGAAAAGATAACACTTGATTCCATGCATGAGGAGATCATGATGCAGGGGCTGGTGATCGGATATGCGAAAATGGACCGGGAAGAGAGAAAAGCCCGATTGGATGAATTTGTGCCCAAGATTCAGAACTGGGCGGTCTGCGACAGCTGTGTGACCGGATATAAATTTATGGAGAAAGAACCGGAATACTGGTTTGATTATCTGAGAGGATACCGAAACAGCAAAGAAGAATTTGAACTTCGTTTTATGATCGTGTCCATGATGTCCCATTTCGTGGACGAGGAGCATATTGATGAAATACTTGAAATATGTGAAAATACCCGGCATGAGGGCTATTATACAAAGATGGGCGCGGCATGGGCCTTACAGGTGTGTTATGTGAAGTTCCCTGAGAAAACAAGGGCATTGCTTAAGCACAATGAGATGGACGATTTTACTCACAATAAAGCGATCCAGAAGATCAGGGAATCTTACCGGGTGAGCAAAGAGGAAAAAGAGGAACTGAACCGATTGAAACGGAAATAGAGGATTGTTAAGAAAACGGGCAGAAAAGGAAGCTGCCGCTGGTAGATTCCTGACAGCATATGATTTATAATTTTGTCTGAATAAAGCACAGGAGGTAACGATCATGAGTTTGGGGAACAGTTTGTTCAATGTCCGGAAGAAAAAAGGACTGTCTCAGGAAGATGTGGCTGAGAAGCTGGGAGTGAGCAGGCATGGACCTGTTATAATAGGACTAAATTAAGAGAAACCCAACAAAATCAAGGGTTTGCACTGATTTAGTCCTATTTTTTTATGCCATTAGGTTAAGGTTAGGACAGCGCTGTTTACAATCAAAGACCTACATTTCAAAAAGTCAGATAATGTTCGATTACTGATATGGTCGAGTTATGGCTTTTATTAGAATGCGAGGTGAAATTTAATATTAAAATTCATGTAGGACTGAATTAGCTCTTAAAAACGGTTTATCCGGCATTGCTAATAAGTCCTACTTTTTTTGCCCGAAAAAGGAGGTTGGCAATGACAAAACGAGAGTTAATTCAGTTCATGGACGAGTTGGTGGAATTAGCCAGCGAGGAAAACAAGACAAGAGCAATCTTGGTAAAAGAAAAGTTTATCAATGACTTTGAAAAAAGTTATGAGTATGAAAAGGAGGTTCAGACAGAGATTACAGAACTGCCACCTTACTATATAGCAGCCATGCCGGATGCAGTACAGGAAGAAATCAAGGCAAAGGTAATAGCAGCATTAACAGAGTATGGTGAGTGTACCCCAGAAAATGTGGAAAGAGCAATGAGTTCCAAAATCTATGACTTAGATGATTTGATTGATATTAAGGAATATGTCAGACACATAGAGGAGGAGCAGAGAAAGAAAGCAGAGCAGAAAC
>CALWFY010000030.1 GCA_944377775.1 uncultured Mediterraneibacter sp. | reverse complement strand
CGGTTGCATTCGGATGCATTTCTGTGAAACTGTTTATCGATAATGCCGGATCCGTATCCGGCGCGGAGCATGGCGAACTGATACCCCGCGTCTTTTACCTGTCCCCAGTCTACTGTGCCCTGAAATTCACTGACGTCAAGCCCTTTTATACTCATAGAGATCAAACCTTTCATTTAAACAGATATGTCCGGCATCAGCTTTGGCAGGACTGCAGGCTTTAACTTAGTATATGCGAAAGAGAATGAGTGGGTGTGTAATATGTTCGTTTTCTATTGATTATCCGTCAAAATTGCCATATAATAAAATATAAATGTTATTTTTTTATCAATGTTATACAAAATGGATAAGGAGGTATCCCATGTTAGATCAGAGCTACTATGACAAGACTGACGAGATCATCGCCGAGCACGGCTCGGACCAGGCATCGCTGATTCCGATCATTCAGGATATCCAGACGGAATACAGATATCTTCCTCCGGAGCTTCTCAATTATGTGGCAGGAAAGCTGGGCATCAATGAGGCAAAAGCGTACAGTGTGGCAACATTTTATGAGAATTTCTCTTTTGAACCAAAAGGGAAATATGTGATCAAAGTGTGTGACGGCACGGCCTGTCATGTCCGCAAATCTATTCCCATACTGGAACGGCTGTACAGTGAGCTGGGACTGTCGGAGGAGAAAGCGACTACCGACGATATGTTATTTACCCTTGAAACAGTGTCATGTCTTGGCGCGTGCGGGCTGGCACCGGTCATGACGGTGAATGACAAGGTATATCCGGCAATGACTCCGGATGCGGCAGCAGAATTGATTCGAGAGTTGAGAGGGGCTTAGTACATATGGAAAGAATAGAAAACAGAGAAGCTCTCGGCCGGGTGCGTGAGGCTTCAAAAGAGAAGATCGAGAACAGCAGGTGCAGAATTCTTATCTGTGCAGGAACCGGATGTCTGGCAGGAGGGTCAGGACAGATATACGAAAGAATGTGTGAACTGGTAAAAGAGCATCCGGATGTGGAAGTTCATTTCGGACCCGAGATCGCTCACGGGGACGGTGAAATCGGAGTTAAGAAAAGCGGATGCCACGGGTTCTGTGAGATGGGACCGCTGATGCGGATCGAACCTCAGGGGATACTGTACACAAAAGTTCAGGTAGAAGACTGTGATGAGATTTTCCACAGGACGATCGAAAGGGGAGACATCATCCGGCATCTTCTGTTTAAACAGGATGGAATCGAGTATAAGAAGCAGGAGGAGATTCCGTTCTATAAAAAGCAGACGAGAAACGTGCTGAAAAACTGCGGACACATTGATGCAGAGCATATTCAGGAATACATATCCACCGGCGGCTATAAAGCTCTGGAAAAAGCGCTTTTTGAGATGAAGCCTGAGGATGTCATAAAAGAAGTGTCTGAATCCAACCTGCGGGGACGCGGGGGCGGCGGGTTCCCCACCGGATATAAGTGGACACAGGTAGCAAGCCAGGCTGAGAAAGAACGCTATGTTGTCTGTAATGGTGATGAAGGAGACCCGGGAGCATTTATGGACCGCAGTATCATGGAGGGAGACCCCCATAAGATGATCGAGGGTATGATGCTGGCAGCCTATGCTGTGGGAGCAAAGGAAGGCTATATCTATGTGCGCGCGGAGTATCCTCTGGCAGTCAGCCGTCTGAAGCTGGCCATCGCGCAGGCGGAGGAATGTGGACTCCTGGGAGACCATATTCTGGGGACAGACTTTTCATTCCGTCTCCATATTAACAGGGGCGCCGGAGCTTTCGTCTGCGGAGAGGGAAGTGCGCTGACGGCATCCATTGAGGGAAATCGGGGCATGCCCCGCGTAAAACCGCCGAGGACGGTGGAACAGGGATTGTTCGGAAAACCGACTGTGTTAAACAATGTGGAGACATTTGCCAATGTGCCCATGATCATACTGGAGGGAGCAGACTGGTTTAAGAGCATTGGCCCGGAAAACAGTCCGGGGACAAAAGCGTTCGCTCTAACAGGAAGTGTGAAGCACACAGGCCTTATCGAGGTCCCCATGGGAACGACCCTTAAAGAGGTTATCTTTGACATTGGCAGCGGTATCAAGGGGGACGGGGCTTTTAAGGCGGTTCAGATCGGCGGACCTTCCGGCGGATGCCTGACGGATCAGCATCTGGATGTGCAGCTTGATTTTGATTCCCTTAAGAAGATGGGGGCCATGATCGGTTCCGGAGGTCTTGTTGTCATGGATGATCATACCTGTATGGTTGAGGTGGCAAGATTCTTTATGAACTTTACGCAGAATGAAAGCTGCGGCAAGTGTGTTCCATGCCGTGAGGGCACGAAGCGTATGCTGGAGATACTGGAGCGCATTGTGGCAGGAAACGGAAAGATGGAAGACCTGGAGCTTCTGGAGGAACTGGCAACTACGATCACAGAGACAGCGCTGTGCGGACTCGGAAAGAGCGCGGCCCTTCCGGTTATGAGTACTCTTAAGCTGTTCCGGGATGAGTACATCGAGCATGTGAAGGATAAAAGGTGTGCGTCCCATACATGTACGGCCATGAAGCGCTACATCATCAGTCCGGAACGCTGCAAGGGATGTTCCAAGTGTGCGAGAAACTGTCCGGCGGATGCGATCAGCGGAAAGATTAAAGAGCCGTTCGTGATTGACACCGAGAGATGTATCAAGTGCGGCGCCTGCGAAAGCGCGTGTGCATTTGGCGCAATACATGTGGAATGGTAGGAGGAGACGAGCATGAGTTATATGACGATAAACAACAGAAGAGTGACATTTACAAATGAGCGAAACGTGCTTTCCGTAATCCGTAAATCCGGAATTGATCTTCCCACGTTCTGCTACCATTCTGAGCTGTCTACATACGGCGCGTGCCGCATGTGCGTGGTGGAGGATGACAGAGGAAAGATATTTGCGTCCTGTTCCGAAGTGCCCAGGGATGGAATGGTGATCTACACGAACACCCCCAGGCTGCAGCACCACAGGAAGATGATTATTGAACTTTTGCTGGCAGCGCACTGCAGGGACTGTACAACCTGTGCGAAAAACGGCGTCTGTACACTGCAGAAGCTGTCGCGCCAGCTGGGAATCACGGATGTGCGTTTTGAAAACAATAAGAAACAGCTTCCGAAAGATATGTCATCGGAATGTGTCATTCGGGACCCGAATAAATGCATTCTGTGTGGGGACTGTGTGAGAACCTGTGATGAAATTCAGGGGCTGGGTATTCTTGATTTTGCATTCCGGGGTTCCAAAATGCAGGTGACGCCCGCGTTTAATAAAGATTTGGCGCAGACGGACTGCGTGGGCTGCGGTCAGTGCCGCGCCGTATGCCCTACGGGAGCCATCAGTATCCGGCAGAATGTGGAGCCTGTCTGGGCGGCTCTGGCTGATAAAAATATTCGGGTTGTAGCCCAGATAGCTCCGGCAGTGCGAGTTGCAGTGGGTGACAAGTTCGGTATCAAAAAAGGCGAGAATACATTGGGACGTCTTGTGGCGGCATTGCGCAGAATCGGATTTGATGAGGTGTATGACACGAATTTCGGCGCGGACCTGACCGTTATGGAGGAGTCCAAAGAGTTGGTGGAACGACTGGAATCCGGAGAAAATCTGCCGCTGTTTACCTCCTGCTGTCCGGCGTGGGTAAAGTTCTGTGAGAACCGGTATCCCGAGTTCCGGAAAAATATTTCCACCTGCCGTTCTCCTCAGGAGATGTTCGGCGCTCTTCTAAAGGAAGAAGCTCGTTTGAACGCAGAAAAAGACCGGCAGGAAAGCAGGGAGAGCAGAAAAACCATGGTGGTTTCCATCATGCCATGCACAGCTAAGAAGGCGGAAATCACAAGGCCGGAACATTTTACGGACGGAGAACAGAATGTGGATTATGTGCTCACCACAACAGAGATTACCCGCATGATCCAGGAGGCGGGAATTGATCTTGCACAGGTGCAGCCGGAAGCCCTCGATATGCCTTTCGGACTTTCGTCCGGCGCCGGCGCTATCTTCGGGGTCACCGGAGGCGTGACAGAGGCTGTGCTTCGCCGTCTGGCGGGCAGCAGCCGTTCGGAGGATTTGGAGGAGATCAGTTTCTCCGGAATCCGGGGCGTCGACGGAATTAAAGAGGCAAAGGTGAATTTAAACGGTCGTGAAGTGAAGATTGCAGTCGCAAACGGACTCGGATGTGCGCAGGAACTTTTGGAGAAGATGAAAGCAGGAGAGGTCCACTATGATTTTGTGGAGGTTATGGCCTGCAAGAGAGGCTGTATTGCCGGCGGTGGGCAGCCGGTTCCAATCGGACCGAGGACAAAGAAGGCACGGCTGGAAGGAATCTATAAGATTGACAGCATGGCACAGATCAAGCTGTCTAATGAGAACCCGATCGTGACGACAGTCTATGAAGGTATTCTGAAAGGGAAAGAGCATAAACTGCTCCACAATGAAGTGAATTAGGATCAGGCTGAATATACATCGGATCAAATAAGCGCGGGCTGACCTTTTTCTTGAGAAGAAAAAAGGCGGTCCGCTTTATTTTAAGGAAATCATAAGATTTTCTCTTTCCCCTCTTAAAAAAATCTCGATATCATGTATACTGTTAGGAGAGGGAAATATGAGGTGATAAGAATGTACAATATACTTGTGTGTGATGATGATAAAGAGATCGTGGAGGCAATCGAGATATATCTGTCCCAGGAGGGATATCGTATACTTAAAGCCTATGACGGAATAGAGGCGCTTAATATCCTTGAGAAAGAAGAAGTTCATCTTCTGCTCCTGGATGTGATGATGCCGCGTCTGGACGGCATCCGCGCCACGCTGAAGATACGGGAAAACAACAGTATTCCAATCATCATACTCTCCGCCAAATCCGAGGATGCAGATAAAATCCTCGGATTGAATGTGGGAGCAGATGATTATGTGACAAAGCCCTTCAGCCCGCTGGAACTGGTGGCCAGAGTGAAGTCCCAGCTTCGAAGGTATACCCAGTTCGGCGGAAATGTGCAGGAGGCAAAAGATCAGGTTTACGAATCAGGGGGACTCTGTATCAATGATGACCGCAAAGAAGTGACCGTGGACGGAGAACCGGTAAAACTGACGCCCATCGAGTACAATATTCTGCTTCTGCTCATGAAGAATCAGGGAAGAGTTTTCTCCATCAATCAGATTTATGAATCAATCTGGAATGAGAAGGCCATTGGTGCGGACAATACTGTGGCAGTGCATATCCGGCACATCAGGGAAAAAATCGAGATCAATCCCAAAGAGCCCCGCTATCTGAAAGTTGTATGGGGCGTGGGATATAAGATCGAGAAATCATAGGAGGTCAGTGTATGGGAAAATGGTACAGGAAAACCACGGCCAAAGCAGTTGTGCTGATTGCCGGGGTGTTAGGTGCAGCTGTATTTCTTACATCTCTGATCACGGCGACCACACTGGCGGGAACTGCGAATCCTGTGGAGCTTACCAAGCTGGTGAATGAGCCTTACGAAGAATC
>CALWFY010000029.1 GCA_944377775.1 uncultured Mediterraneibacter sp. | reverse complement strand
AGACAGACAGACAGACAGACAGACAGACAGACAGACAGACAGACAGACAGACAGACAGACAGACAGACAGACAGACAGACAGACAGACAGACAGACAGACAGACAGACAGACAGACAGACAGAACCTAATTAAACTTTTGCAATATGTTTTTGGATGTGTTTCTCTGTCCTTGAACGATATTTGCATACGCAGCAGTTCTGGTGCAACCCCTAAAAAGGGAAATAGCGATTACTATGCAGGAGGAACTATACCATGGCTTCGCACACAAGATGTTAGATTTAATGAGGTGTATGAAGCAACGGCCTACATTACAGAGACCGCAGTTAAGGAAACTTCTGCAAAGTGGATACCCGAAAACTGTGTAATTATAGCTATATCTGGTGCGTCTGCTGGTAGATGTGCAATTAATAAAATACCATTGACTACGAATCAACATTGCCTAAATATCGAGATAGACTCTAATATTGCGATATATAAGTATATTTTTTACTGCGTATGTAGCAAATACGAAGAATTACTTTCAAGAAGAGAGGGGTCACGAGGTGATTTGAATGCTTCACGTATTTTAAGTTTGAAAATCCCTGTTCCTTCGCTTGAGAAACAGAAACACATTGTTACGATCCTTGACCGATTTGACGCTCTATGCAATGATATTTCTTCCGGGCTTCCGGCAGAAATAGAAGCTAGACAAAAACAATACGAATATTACAGGGATAAATTATTATCATTTTAAAGAACCAGAGGTGCAGTATGGGAAAAACTTTAGATGAGATTGCAAGACAGCTCAAAGACTGTGGCAAAAAGGTACAGTTGATATATGCCTTTAATGGTACTGGAAAAACACGGCTTTCAAGAGCGTTTAAAAACTTGGTTGCCCCTAAAAATGAATCGGATGAAGAAGAAACAGGATTGGCGAGCAAGAAAATACTTTATTACAATGCTTTTACAGAGGACTTGTTTTATTGGGATAATGATTTGGATAACGATACTAATTTGAAGCTCAAAATCCATCCGAATGTATTTACAGATTGGGTATTTGTTGAGCAGGGACAAGAGCGCAATGTTATTAGTAATTTTCAAGCTTATGTCAATAATGAGGCATTAACGCCGAAATTTAATGAAGATTTTTCGGAGGTAACATTTTCTTTGAAAAGAGGAAATGATCAGGATGTTGAAAATATTAAGATATCCAAAGGAGAAGAAAGCAATTTTGTCTGGAGTGTTTTCTATAGTTTACTGGAACAAGTTGTAGAGGTATTAAATATACCGGAAGAAAGTGACAGAGAAACAGACAAACTGAATCAGTTAGAATATATTTTTATTGACGATCCGGTGACATCCCTTGACGATAATCATTTGATACAGATGGCGGTAAATCTTGCAGGAATAATCCGAAAGAATGAATCTGATTTAAAATTTATTATTACTACACATAGCCCTGTGTTTTACAATGTGTTATATAATGAACTAAATAAGAAAGCAGGATACATGCTAGAAAAGAATGAAGACGGGACTTATGATCTAAATGAAAGTAAGGGGGATTCAAATAAAAGTTTTTCTTATCATCACCATCTGATCTGGATAATTAAACAGGCAATTGAAGAAAATAAAATTGAAAAATATCATTTTATTTTGTTGCGTAATCTATATGAAAAGGCAGCAAATTTTCTTGGGTATAAAAACTGGTCAGATTTGCTGCCTGACGATAAGGAAGTATATGCAAGCCGTATTATGAATTTTTATAGCCACAGAACCTTATTGAATGATGAAGTGAGAGAACCGACAGAACCAGAAAAACAAACGGTGAAACTATTATTTAATTATCTGATCGACAATGCAAAATTTTGGAAGGAGCCAGAATGATGTACGAATATAATTCGATAGCAGAATCAAACAATTTCATAGTTCTGGATAAATATGAGAAGCATGTATCATGTGTGCGTGAAACAAGTACATATCAGACAGAGGCATCCCTTGAAAACGAATTTATACAAGACCTGAGAAGTCAGGGGTATGAATATCTGCCACATCTGACAACGCCGGAGGCAATGTTTGAGAATGCACGTGTACAGCTGCAGTTGCTCAATGATGTTCAATTTACTGATTCAGAATGGACAAGATTTTGTGAGGAATATTTAGACAAAGCAGGGGATAACCATATAGATAAAACCCGTAAAATTCATAATCATTACATTTATGATTTCGTATTTGACGATGGGCATATTAAGAACATATATCTTGTAAAGAAAGAAGAAAAAGATATCGTAAAAAATAAAGTACAGGTTATTTCTCAATTTGAACAGACCGGTACTCGGGTTAACCGATATGATGTTACAATCCTGGTCAATGGCTTGCCGATGATTCAGGTAGAACTCAAGAAACGGGGAGTAGCTATACGCGAGGCTTTCAATCAGATAAACAGGTATAGCAAGGAGAGTTTTAATTCAGAAAACTCTTTATATAAATATCTGCAGATATTTGTGATCTCAAATGGTACTGACACCCGCTATTTTGCAAATACGACGAGAAGGGACAAAGACAGTTTCGATTTTACGATGAATTGGGCGAAAGCAGATAATACCTTGATTAAGGATTTAAAAGATTTCACTGCAACTTTTTTTCAAAAAAGTACAGTATTAAAGGTGTTGCTGATTTATTCTGTTCTAGATGTAAACGATAATTTATTGATTATGCGTCCTTACCAGATTGCGGCAACAGAGAGGATTCTCTGGAAAATAAAATGTTCTTATAATGCCAAAAAATGGGGGACCACTGAGGGGGGCGGATATGTCTGGCATACAACGGGGTCCGGCAAAACGCTGACTAGTTTTAAAGCTGCCCGATTAGCTACAGAACTGGATTATATAGATAAAGTTCTTTTTGTAGTGGACCGGAAAGATTTGGATTATCAGACCATGAAAGAATATCAGCGCTTTTCACCGGATAGTGTAAATGGTTCGGAAAATACCGCTGGATTGAAACGCAACATTGAAAAAGATGACAATAAAATTATTGTTACTACAATTCAAAAATTGAATAATCTTGTAAAAGCTGAATCAGATTTAGCAGTTTACAATAAGCAGGTTGTTTTTATTTTTGATGAAGCTCATCGTTCGCAGTTTGGTGAAGCGCAAAAAAATATCAAAAAGAAATTTAAGAAATATTATCAATTTGGTTTTACAGGCACACCAATATTTCCTGAAAATGCATTGGGAGCTGAAACAACTGCTTCAGTATTCGGGAGAGAGCTACATTCATATATTATCACTGATGCGATCAGAGATGAAAAGGTTTTGAAATTTAAAGTTGACTATAATGATGTCCGCCCCAAGTTTAAATCAATTGAAATGGAACAGGATGAGAAAAAGCTGACGGCTGCTGAAACAAAAGAAGCTTTATTGCATCCGGAAAGAATAAAGGAAATTTCGCAGTATATTTTGAATAATTTTAGAATGAAAACGCATCGTACTCATTTGGGCGCAAAGGGATTTAATGCAATGTTTGCTGTGAGTAGCGTTGATGCGGCAAAACTTTATTATGAATCACTTAACAGTCTGCAAAAGGGATGTGAAAGACCTTTGAAAATTGCAACGATTTTTTCTTTTGCGGCGAATGAAGAACAGAATGCAATAGGGGAAATCCCGGATGAAACTTTTGAGCCTACAGCAATGGACAGCAGCGCAAAGGAATTTCTGGCTTTTGCTATTGATGAATATAACAAAACATTTAAAACGACTTTTGGCGTTGAAAGTAAAGAATTCCAAAATTATTACAGAGATATCTCTAATCGTGTGAAGAATCTAGAAGTAGATATTTTGATTGTTGTCGGTATGTTTTTGACGGGATTCGATGCACCAACATTGAATACGCTGTTTGTAGATAAAAATCTTCGTTATCACGGACTTATGCAGGCGTTTTCCAGAACGAACCGCATTTATGATTCGACAAAAACATTTGGGAATATTGTTACTTTTAGAAATCTGGAACAAGCGACAATTGATGCGATAAAATGTTTTGGGGATGACAATACAAGAAATATAGTTCTGGAAAAAAGTTATAAAGAATATATGGAAGGATTTAAGGATATTGCTACAGGTGAAGTGTGTCGGGGCTATGTGGATGTAGTGAAGGCATTGAATTCGCGTTTTGCAGATGTTGAAGAGATTGTTACAGAAAAGGATAAAAAAGAATTTGTTAAACTGTTTGGCGAATATCTAAGAATCGAAAATATTTTGCAGAACTATGACGAGTTTACATGCTTAAAAGAATTGCAGAAAATTGATTTAAGTGATTTGGAAGCAGTAAACGAATTTAAGGCAACGTATTTTGTCAGCGATGAAGATATCAAAGAGA
This sequence comes from uncultured Mediterraneibacter sp., assembly GCA_944377775.1. GTDB lineage: Bacteria > Bacillota > Clostridia > Lachnospirales > Lachnospiraceae > Mediterraneibacter. Next base: position 9,092 of record CALWFY010000029.1, on the reverse strand, counting down.
TGCAATCGATAGACGTATTGGCAGAAAGGATGATTCAAGATTATCGTTCAGTATATAATGATATTCGTGAATGGATTCGTCGTGAAAAGGAAGGAAGAGATAGAGAAAATTCAAAAATTGACTGGGATGATGTTGTATTTGAAGTGGATTTATTAAAATCTCAGGAGATCAATTTAGATTATATCCTTGAACTCATTTTTGAAAAAAACCAAAATATAAAAGATAAGAGTGTTTTAGTCGAAGAAATGCGTCGTATAACACGTTCCAGCGCAGAAAATCGTGCCAAGGAAAGTTTGATTGTGGATTTTATTAATCAAACGTCTTTAGATGAAATAAAGGATAAAGCGAGTGTTCTGGATGCATTTTATCAATTTGCGCAAAAAGAACAGAAAAAAGAAGCGGAAGAGTTGATAAGAGAGGAACAACTTAATGAGGAAGCTGCGAAACGATATATTCTTGCGTCATTAAAAAAAGAATATGCAAGCGAAAATGGAACAGGCTTGAATGAGGCTCTGCCTAAAATGAGTCCTCTCAATCCTGAGTATCATACTAAGAAACGAAGTGTGCTTGAAAAAATATCTGCTTTTGTAGAAAAATTTAAGAGGATAGGCGGAGCTATTTAATGTGTGTTTGTAACGTAAATGCCAAATAGTGCGGTTAAATTTAAAATTATTTTAGTTCTTTCCGAGTTGGAGTGATTTGTATAATTCATACGCGATTTTTGACAGATTGTAAATGACGGATAATCAGTGCTTACCTTTAAAATGAATTTTTTGTAATAAACGGACAGTAGGACTTCGGCCTTTGGCAACTTGCGAAAACAGCAGGCGCATGATATACTTCTCCTGAAATAATTTATTTTCAGGAGGAGTTATTTTTTATGAACGCAGACCCTGCGGGGAACACGATTTTGTTTGATTTGTTGTTGTTGTTATTTTTCACATTGCTGAATGCTTATTTTGCCGGAGCAGAAATGGCTGTGGTGTCGGTGAATAAGAACCGTATACGCAGCCTGGCGGAAGAAGGAAATAAGAAAGCGAAAGTGATCGAGAAGCTGTTTGATGATTCTACCAGATTCCTTTCTACTATCCAGGTGGCCATTACGTTCGCGGGATTTTATTCTTCGGCGTCTGCGGCAGCGGGGATATCACCGGTACTCGCTGAGTGGATGGAGGGCGCGGGCATACCCTACAGTCACCAGATTGCTTATAATGGGGTGACGTTGCTGCTTATGTTTTTTAACCTGGTGTTTGGCGAACTTGTTCCAAAGAGGATCGCGCTTCAGAAAGCAGAGGCATTCTGTATGTTGACTGTGATGCCCGTGCATTATATTTCCATTGTTCTGTCACCCTTTATCAGGCTTTTGTCTTTTTCCACCAAGCTGGTGCTCCGGATACTGAGGATGAAGACTGAAGATCAGGAAGAAGCGGTGACAGAAGAGGAGATCAAAGCCCTTCTTAAAATGGGAAATGAAAGCGGAACTTTTGACGATGATGAGCGGGAGATGATTGATTCGGTCTTCAGATTTGACGAAAGAATCGCCAAAGAGATCATGGTGCCCAGGAGAGATGTGATCACGATTGATATTGAGGATTCATTTGAGGGGCTGCTTGACGAGATTCTGGAGACAAGGCATAGCAGAATCCCTGTGTATGAGGGGAATATTGACAATATCATCGGTATTCTCTATGTAAAAGACGTGATGATTGAACTTCGCAGGAATGAATTGGAACACATGGATATCAGAGGAATGCTTCACAAGCCGTTTTTTGTTCCTGAGACAAAGGACGCGGACGAGTTGTTTCGTTCCATGCAGGAACAACGCCATCACATGGCAATCCTGGTGGACGAGTACGGAGGGTTTTCCGGCATTGTTACAATTGAGGATCTGGTGGAGGAGATCATGGGTGACATCAATGAAGAGTATGAGGATGTGATCCCTGAAATTCAGAAAGTGGAAGAAGATGTTTATCTGCTGGACGGCGGTATTCTGATTGATGATCTGAATGAGGAGCTGGGCCTGAAGATTGAGACAGAAAATTATGACACTCTTTCAGGGTTCCTGATTGAAAAGCTGGGACATATTCCGGAGAAAGGTGACAGGGATGTGATCCGATCAGACAACCTGATTTTTACTGTGGAAGAAGTCCGTGATAACCGGATCAGCAGAGCGGGGCTTAAGATACAGCCAGTGCAGGAAGCAGAAGAGGAATAATTGATAAATGCAGAAAGTGCAGAAAGGAGATGCAGCGCTATGAAAATACTGTCGATTGAGGAGGAACTGAAAAACAATTCTTATCCCGGGAGGGGAATCATTATCGGGAAAACCCCGGATGGGAAAAAGGCGGTCACAGCTTATTTTATCATGGGTAGAAGTGAGAACAGCAGAAACCGCGTTTTCGTGGAGGACGGAGAGGGTATACGCACTCAGGCGTTTGACCCGTCTAAGCTGACAGACCCCAGTCTGATTATTTACGCACCGGTCCGCGTGCTTGGGAATAAAACCATTGTCACAAACGGAGATCAGACGGATACAATCTATGAGGGTATGGATAAGCAGCTTACTTTTGAGCAGTCGCTGCGCACCAGAGAGTTTGAGCCGGACGGCCCCAATTATACGCCGCGTATTTCAGGGATCATGCATATAGAAAACGGGATCTACAATTATGCCATGTCTATTTTAAAGAGTAATAATGGCAGCCCAAAGGGCTGCAACAGATATACGTTTGCATATGAGAATCCGGAAGCAGGGGAAGGGCGTTTTATTCACACATATATGTGTGATGGTGATCCGCTTCCAAGTTTTGAGGGAGAACCGAAACTGATCGGCATTCCGGATTCCATGGAGGAATTTACAGACCTGCTTTGGAACAGTTTGGATGAGGATAATAAAGTTTCTCTTTTTGTCCGCTATATTGATATTGAAACCGGAAAATACGACACAAAACTCGTAAATAAAAATCAGTAAGAAGTAAATTATAAAGGAGCGGGTGAAAAATGAAAGAACTGGAACTGAAATATGGGTGTAACCCAAACCAGAAACCATCAAGAATCTATATGAATGACGGAAGTGAACTTCCTATTGAAGTACTGTGCGGACGCCCGGGATATATTAACTTTCTGGACGCGTTCAACGGATGGCAGCTTGTGTCTGAATTAAAGAAAGCAACAGGACTTCCGGCGGCGACATCTTTTAAGCATGTGTCTCCGGCGGGAGCTGCGGTGGGGCTTCCACTCTCAAAGACACTGGCAAAGATATACTGGGTGGATGATCTGGGTGAACTTTCTCCTCTGGCATGCGCTTATGCGCGCGCAAGAGGCGCAGACAGAATGTCCTCTTTCGGTGACTTTATCGCTTTGTCTGACATCTGCGATGTGGATACAGCGCGGCTGATCAAGCGCGAGGTATCCGATGGCGTTATTGCGCCCGGATACGAGCCTGAGGCGCTGGAACTGTTAAAGCAGAAGAAAAAAGGAAATTATAATGTGATCCAGATTGACCCGGACTATGTTCCGGCCGCTTTAGAGCGCAAAGAGGTATATGGTATTACTTTTGAGCAGGGAAGAAATGAACTGAACATTAATAAGGATTTCTTCTCTGATATAGTGACAGAGAACAAAGAATTGCCGGATGTGGCAAAGGTAGATCTTGCGATTTCAATGATTACTCTGAAATATACACAGTCCAATTCTGTCTGCTATGTAAAAGACGGACAGGCAATCGGCATTGGCGCGGGCCAGCAGTCCCGCATCCACTGCACACGTCTGGCTGGGCAGAAAGCGGACAACTGGTGGCTGCGTCAGAGCCCGAAAGTGCTGGGGCTGCAGTTTAAAGATGGTATCGGACGTGCAGACAGGGACAATGCCATTGATTTGTATATCGGAGAGGAATACATGGATATTCTGGCAGACGGAGTGTGGGAGAACACCTTTAAAGTAAAGCCGGAAGTGTTTACTCGTGAGGAAAAGAGAGCGTGGCTTGATAAAATGACGGATGTTGCGCTTGGTTCAGACGCGTTCTTCCCGTTTGGAGACAATATTGAGCGCGCGCATAAGAGCGGTGTGAAATATATTGCACAGCCGGGCGGTTCTGTGAGGGACGATAACGTGATCGAGACGTGCAATAAGTATGGCATGGTGATGGTATTTACGGGAATCCGATTGTTCCATCACTAATAAGGAGAGCTTTATGATATTAGAGACAAGGAGTCCTGAGGAGACCTTCCGGGTAGGAATGGAGCTGGGCAAAAGTGCGCAGGCCGGTCAGGTTTTTACTCTTACGGGAGAGCTGGGTGTGGGGAAAACTGTGTTCACTCAGGGCCTGGCGAAAGGACTTGGGATTGAAGAACCGGTAAACAGCCCTACTTTTACCATTGTCCAGGTGTATGATGAAGGTCGGCTTCCGTTCTATCATTTTGACGTGTACCGTATCGGCGATGTGGAGGAGATGGATGAGATCGGCTTTGAGGATTATGTGATGGGAGACGGAGTCTCTCTGATCGAATGGGCGAATCTGATTGAGGAAATTCTTCCGGAGAAACGCACGGAGATTCTGATAGAGAAGGATTTGGAGCAGGGATTTGACTACCGGAAGCTCACAATCACACAGATCGGATAAGAAATATCAGGAGAAAAGAAAGCGGGACAGACTATGAGAGTATTGGCGATAGACAGCTCCGGGCTGACTGCCACAGTCGCGGTTGTGGAGGATGACCAGACAATCGCGGAATATACAGTGAATTATAAAAAAACACATTCGCAGACGCTGCTGCCCATGATCGACGAGATGGTGAGGATGGTGGAAATAGACCTGTCCACAGTGGACGCCATTGCGGTAGCGGGCGGACCGGGTTCTTTTACCGGGCTTCGGATCGGCTCTGCTACAGCAAAAGGACTGGGGCTTGCGCTTGAGAAGCCCCTGGTTCATGTGCCCACAGTGGATGCGCTGGCATACAGTATGTACGGGTGCGAGGATATAATCTGTCCGATCATGGATGCGAGAAGAAACCAGGTTTATACGGGAATCTACACCTTTGTTCCGAAAAAAGCGGAGGAAAACGGAACATATATGGACTATGCATTCAAAGTTCTGCGTGTCCGGATGGCGGTCTCTGTAGAAGAACTTATCCGGCGTCTGAACGTGTACGGAAAGCGGGTGATGTTCCTCGGAGACGGCGTTCCTGTGTATAAGGAGATGCTTGCCCGGGGACTGAAGGTTCCTTATTTCTTTGCGTCTTCATTTATGAACCGTCAGAGAGCGGCAGCAGTGGGCGCTCTTGGAATACAGTATTATCAAAAGGGCAGATATGAGAGTGCGGCAGAGCATAAGCCGGAATATCTGCGCATGTCGCAGGCGGAGCGCGAGCGGGCGCAGCGGGAAAAGACGGCGGTGCCCCGGGTGCGCAGAATGACCATGGAGGACGGGGCAGCGGTTGCAGAGATGGAACATCAGCTTTTTTCTGACGCGTGGAGTGAAAAATCTATCCTTGAGACCTTGGAACAGAAGAACAGTATTTGTCTGATGGCAGAAAAAGCCGGACGAGCTGCAGGATATCTATTGGCATATACGGCGGCAGACGAGACAGAGATTGCAAGAATTGCGGTGGTAAAGGAACTGCAGAGGCAGGGGGTAGCCCGTACGCTTTTGGCAGAACTGGAAGCGATCTGCCGGACAGAGTCGATTGCTAAAATCCTTCTGGATGTCCGCTCGGGAAATGAGGCGGCGAGAAGTCTGTATGAAAAGGCCGGGTTTACTGAAGACGGGATCAGACAGCGGTTCTATGAGAATCCTGATGAGGATGCCGTTTTGATGAGTATGCAGGTAAAACCTGAGTAAAGCCCTGATTAAGGAATAAGACTGCTTTTTCGGGAAGCGGATACAGAGACTGGAAAAGTGATCACAGTAACGGCAGCAGTTCCCAGTGGGAATCAGCCTGCTGATCCGATATAATGTAGGCGTGACAGAGAACAGAACTGTGTTTTTACAGGAGGATGATGTATGCGCCAGTATCAGTTAAAAGAAACAAAAGAAATAAAAATGATTATCTGCAATCAGTGTGGAAAAGAAATCCCGGTCGTGGACGGATGTCCCCGGGAGGGGGTACTCAGCGTTGATCAGGAGTGGGGCTATTTTTCTGAAAAAGACGGAGAAAAGCATCACTTTGATCTGTGCGAGGAGTGCTATGACCGGTTGGTCGCTTCTTTTAAACTGCCTGCAGAAATAGAAGAATAAGACAGAGGAATCATATGTTAGATGTATGTTTGCTTGGGTGCGGCGGCATGATGCCGCTTCCCTACCGTTATCTGACAGCACTGATGACCCGGTTTAACGGGAGCAGTCTTCTCATTGACTGCGGTGAAGGAACTCAGATTGCGGTAAAAGAAAAGGGGTGGAGCTTTAAACCGATTGACGTGATCTGCTTTACCCACTATCATGGAGATCATATCAGCGGCCTTCCGGGGCTGCTTCTTACCATGGGAAATGCAGACCGGACAGAGCCGCTTACTCTGATCGGCCCCAAAGGTCTGGAGCGGGTAGTCGGGTGTCTTCGCGTGATCGCTCCGGAGCTGCCTTTCCCTGTTATTTTTAAAGAAATAGAAGGAGCGGAGCAGGTGTTTGAGATGGAAGGATATCGTTTGAAAGCGTTCCGTGTCAACCATAATGTGCTCTGCTACGGTTATACGCTGGAGATTGACCGTGCCGGGAAGTTTGATGCAGCGAAAGCAAAAGAACAGAGCATTCCGCTTGCATTCTGGAATCGTCTGCAGAAAGGCGAAACTGTTGAATCAGAAGGGAATGTATACACTCCGGATATGGTTTTGGGTCCGCCCAGAAAGGGTCTGAAACTGACTTATACAACGGACACCCGTCCGACAGAGTCTATCCGCAGAAATGCGGAAAAATCCGATCTCTTTATCTGTGAGGGTATGTATGGAGAAAAGGAAAAGGCTGCTAAGGCAGTCAAATATAAGCATATGACATTCTATGAGGCGGCGAAGATTGCGAAGGATGCGCAGGTCAAGGAAATGTGGCTGACTCATTACAGCCCGTCGCTGACCCGGCCGGAGCCGTATATGGACGAGGTCAGGAGTATTTTCCCGGGGGCAAAAGCGGGAAAAGATGGAATGTCAGTTGATCTGATGTTTGAAGATTGAGAGGCATAGGATGAAAGAAATAAGAGATATTAATGTTCTGGCAATCGAGACTTCCTGCGATGAGACCGCGGCCGCGGTCGTGCATAACGGGCGTGAAGTGCTTTCCAATATTATTTCGTCGCAGATTGACCTGCATAAACTGTATGGGGGCGTTGTACCTGAGATTGCATCAAGAAAGCATATTGAGAAGATCAACCAGGTGATTGAAGAAGCGCTGGCGGAAGCGCAGGTGACGCTGGATGATATTGATGCTGTGGGCGTGACTTACGGACCGGGACTGGTAGGCGCGCTTCTTGTAGGAGTTGCAGAAGCGAAAGCCATCGCTTATGCCCGGAAACTTCCGCTGGTAGGCGTGCATCATATTGAGGGGCATATTTCGGCAAATTATATTGAACATCCGGATTTGGAGCCGCCTTTTCTCTGCCTTGTGGCTTCAGGAGGACATACCCATCTTGTGAAAGTAGAAGAATATGGGAAATATGAGATTCTCGGACGCACGCGGGATGATGCGGCCGGGGAAGCGTACGATAAAGTGGCCCGTGCCATCGGCCTTGGATATCCGGGAGGCCCAAAGATTGACCGGATTGCAAAAGAGGGAAATCCTGATGCGGTTAAATTTCCGAAAGCCCATATTGAGGGGGCGGAGTACGACTTCAGTTTCAGCGGTCTTAAATCGGCTGTGCTTAATTATATCAACGGTTGTAAGATGAAAAATGAAAGTTTTGATCCGGCGGATATCGCGGCCTCTTTCCAGAAAGCGGTTGTGGATGTGCTTGTGGAAAACTCCATGAAAGCAGCGGAAGATTTGGGAATATATAAATTTGCGATCGCAGGAGGCGTGGCATCCAATACGGCTCTTCGTTCTGCTATGAAGTCAGCGTGTGAAAAACGGCGAATCCGATTCTATTATCCGTCTCCGATCTACTGTACGGATAATGCGGCAATGATCGGTGCGGCTGCATTTTATGAATATCTTGCGGGAACGAGACACGGATGGGATTTAAATGCAGTTCCGAATCTAAAGCTGGGTGAGCGTTAAAGGAATAGGGCAGATTCCAGGAGAAACAGGCTGTAGCTGCCAGAGGAGAAGAAAATGAACAGGACATATGGGACAGCCATTGTGCTGGCTGCCGGGAGCGGCAGGCGCATGGGGACAAAAGTGCATAAACAGTATTTACTTCTCGGAGGCAGGCCCGTGCTCTATTATTCACTGAAAGCATTTCAGGATTCAGAGGTGATTGATGAGATTATCCTGGTGTGTGGATCAGGTGAAGAAGAATACTGCCGCACGGAGATTGCTGATAAATATGGGCTTTCAAAAGTAAGCAAAGTTATTCCCGGAGGTTCAGAAAGGTATGAATCAGTCTGGAACGGGTTGCAGGAAGCACAGGAGAAGGGTTTTGTATTTATCCATGACGGAGCACGCCCGCTTGTAGATCGGGAGATGCTGCTTCGCGCTTATGACTGTGTCTGTGAAAATCGCGCGTGCGTGGCAGGGATGCCGGCGAAAGATACGATCAAGATTGCAGACGAGAGAGATTTTGTAAAAGCGACGCCTGACCGACGGAGTCTTTGGATTGTACAGACGCCCCAGGTGTTTGAAACAAAGCTGGTGAAGAATGCATATTCCCTGCTTATGCGGGAAACATACATCACAGTGACAGATGATGCCATGGTTGTGGAACAGATGCTGAATTTTCCTATAAAGATGTTTCAAGGGTCTTATGAAAATATCAAGATAACGACCCCGGAAGATTTGGATGTTGCCGAAGTGTTTTTGAAAAGAAAGTATTGACATGGAATTTATATCTGTGCTAGAATAGTCAACGTCGCACAGGAAACTTGTAGTAAGTCTGTAAATCAGCGGCATATATATGGAGAGGTATCGAAGTGGTCATAACGAGGCGGTCTTGAAAACCGTTTGTCCGAAAGGGCGC
>CALWFY010000028.1 GCA_944377775.1 uncultured Mediterraneibacter sp. | reverse complement strand
ACCTCGCCTATCAAAGACGGCATCTGATTCATTTTTCCGGCATATAGAGCAATCGTTGCCATTCATGTACCTCCCGGCTAAAGAAAGCCTTACTCATATTTGATGAATTTCAGTTTCTGCAGATTATCTGCCTCCACATCGTAAAAATAACCGTCCCCGCATTCACAGCGCGCATAATCCTCTTTGAGCGTTTTGACGTCCATGTTTCCAAAGGTTGTCTTCTGACCGCGCTCGCCTGCGAACTCTGCTATATTGTCAAGCAGAAATGCTGTGGAAAGCACATTGTTAAAGAACTGGTTCTGCTCTGCGTCCGATATTTTCTGGACGTCTGAGAAGATAAAGGCATAACCCTCTTCTTCCGCCACTGCCGCCATCTGGGGCAGCACAGAGTTAATCAGGAACTTATTCTCATACGCATTTAAGTACGCAAGCTTGCTCTGGATCACAAAGACAGTAAATGGAGCGTTTTCCACGTTACAGTCGGGAATCTTTCCGTATTCCCTGGACATCTCCCTGCTGACGCCGTAAATTCCTGCCATAAACCGCTTATCCAGAGTAATATAATTTTCATTGAGATACAGGTAGAACTGCTGCAGCGGCGAAAGTTTTTTCACCTTTGTCGTGCCGTCATTAAACACCAGCTCTCTCTCCTGGAAGCTGTCAATGCGTACGCACTCTGTCCCCGCCGGGAGATGGCATGCCTGAGGCGACAGCTGCCTGCGTCCGTCGTCGAACAGAACCACCCGTGAATCCGGATGCTTCTCTAAATGCCCGTTTAGCAGCAGGTTGAGCAGGTTTGTTTTTCCAAATTCTTTCTTGCCGTAGACAGCCAGGACATGGGATTTGGTCAGGTCTACCCTGACGGGCAGGAAGTCCACATAGTCCAGACCCACGCTGACAGCCCCGTCAGCCGGCACGGCTGCGTCCTCTTTCCCCGTCATGAGCTTCTCGTACTCTTTCCGCGTAAGCTCTTTGGGAAATATCTGGTACTTTTTCACGGATCTTCCGTAAGTTCCTTCCCTGTATAAATATTTGCTGTGAAGCTTGTCTGTAAATGCGGATTCTGTCTCCCCTTCGCTCCCATCTTCGCTGTATGGAGACGCGCATTGTATCTCATACGGCAGATTCATGCGGAAAGTACCTGTCACCCCGTCTGGTTTTACTGTTACATTTGCAAAACCATGTCCCGGATTGCTGCCGATCATCCCTGTCTTCCCGTTGAAAATCTCCATATATTTATCTGCCGGCATTTCAAATGCGATCTTCTGCTTCATCGAGCTGAGATATGACGCCATGCCCTTTGTGTCCGCAGCCGTAACCACTACCGTGATCCCTTTGGACAGTCCGTCGCGGCAAAGCTTCGCCAGCTTTTCCTGATACGCCGCATATCTCGGTTCATCGATCAGGGCGTTCAGATTATCGATCACAAAGGTCGTATGGATGGGCTGCGCTTCGCAGTCCCGGTAGTTCTTCCCGCTCAGTTCCCTGATATTTTCTTTGAGAATATTCTCCAATATCTTGAAGACCCGCTTCACATACTCTTCATTTGAATTGTCAAAATATGCGGATACCAGCGGGAATTCCCGATATTCCGATAAGGCCCCGCCAAAATCCAGAAGAAAGATCTGCTCCTGTTTTTCATTGTACTGCTTATGTAAAATATTAATCAGTGTTTTCAAAAAGGTAGTCTTCCCGCTCATAGCGGTACCGAACAGTGCAATATTGGCGTCCAGCAGATCCACATTAAAAGGCGGCTGCATTTGTATAATCGGGATATCGAATTTACCTAATGTACAGATCATTTTATTCAGGCCCATTGTTTAATCCCTCCATTCTGTAGCGTCTGCCATGCGCTCAGGCAGCGGCGGCAGGAAGATCTGCCGTGGTTTTTCCATATCTTTGCTGATTTCTTCGATCGTATTGACAATATACGCAAGCTGCGTATCGTGCTCGCTGACCTGTGCGCTGTTTTTCTTTTCCAGTTCATTGTCCCGCTTGGAGGAATAGAACTCCGTGTTGAACCTTCCCGAATTCGTGACCTGTGTGACGAGCACCGGAGCCTCTACATTGAGATTCCGGTTCGCGCCGGTATAGGCGGACTGGAAATACTCAAATCTTGAGCCCGTCCCCACCAGCAGGTAAGCGCGTCCATTCAGCGGCATGCCCGGAGCAGCCGCTGCCGGACTGTCGATCATCTCTTTGGACGCCTGCTTCGTAGCCACCTTAAGACAGATCCTTGCCTTGGAATTCACGCGGATGTCATCTGTAATCGCTCCCTCGATATTCTGTGACACGAGGATAATGTGGAATCCCAAAGTACGCCCCACCCTGGCAATGGTGGTAATCTCTGCAATAAAGTCTACGTCACTGCTCTCGGAGGAGAAGCGTTTCAGCTCTGTGAACTCATCCACAACCAGAACAAGATGGGAGAGCGGGACAAGTTCAGAGAGGTCTTTTTTCAAGGCCTCGATCTGCTTTTCGTTCAGCTTTCTTTTGAGCTTCTCTGCTGCTTCCTTGTTCTCCGGGCTCTCATCCATGGTCTTGATCTCTTTGATCACCCGCAGCGCCCGGATATAGGCGTCTACATTGTCCACGCCCAGGCTGGAGAGCAAAAGCTTCCTCCGCTTGATCTCAGCATTCAGCGCCTCCAGGAACCGCTTCAGCATATAGGCTGCCGAAGTTCCTTCACTCTCGCCTGCGGTGTCTGTTACAGCTCCCACACAATGGGGCAGATTTCCCAGGCGGTCAGAGAAGCCGCCTCCTTTCATGTCCACCAGCATCAGGTTCAGATCCATTGGTGAGAATTTCATGCAAAGGCCGATCAGATAAGTGATAATGGTTTCTGATTTTCCCGATCCTGTCGTGCCTGCCACCAGCATATGCGGTCCGTCCGCTTTTTCGTAGAGGTCGAGATTCATTGCGCCATGCTCGTTCTTGCCTATGGGCACGCACAGATTTTTGGTAATGTCATTTGCCTCCACATCAATCCAGTTCTGAAGGATCTCTTCTTTCACTTTCCCGCTGTTGACTTTCTCCGTGTCATATCCGTATAACTCGAAGAGAGTGACCATGGACGGCACTTTTCCGTTTTCGGCAATACGGGTGTAATAGATCGCGCTCAGCTGCCTGAACGCCAGTTCAAACTGCTCTTCATATGCTTTCTCGTTAAATATGTAATCGTTCTGGAAATGCTTGTACTCAATCAGTTTATCCGTATCATTTGCTTTGCCCGCTTCCTCCGTGCCGCTGCTCAATACATTCAATGTCTCCCGGCTTAGAATGTTATACCTGAGGCTGGACTTTCTTCCGTTCGGGTTATCCTTATCAATATCAACAATATTGCCGCAGTATTTGGGCAGCTGTTCTTTTTCATGCTGTACGAAAATAAAGGTCAGCCCGTTTTTATTGACATACGGCTCTCCTTCTTTCGGTACTTCCGGAAGGAACTTAGAGAAACCGGTTTCCTTAATATTGTAATCATCAAAAACAATGCACACGATCTGTGTCTGCTTCTGCGGCATCGCGTCTCCCTCTTCGCTGTCCGCTTTGGCGCGCTCGTTCATAATGCTCAGAAGCTGGCCAAATACCAGGCCTGAACTGTTCTTGTCAAAGACAAACTGTGAGATTCCCTCAAACAGTTCATTCGCGTGCGGGAGATATTTATAATTCTTCATGACCTCATTCTGCTTCGCCGCGTCTTCTTCTCTGTCAAAGAAGAAGACAAACTGAAGGTCTTCCGGAGAGTGGTAATACGCCAGTTCAAAGACAATATGCTGGATAAAGTTTCTCGACGTCTGGTCGTCATTGGACACGACGCCCAGGGCACCGCTTGAACGCAGATCAAGGAGCAGCGGCGGCTTCGTCCCGTCGTCACTCCGAAGATAGTTAAATCCCACGACCTCATTCACATCCTCACTGTCCACGCCTTTATTCGCAAAGACATACGGAAGGTCTGTGAGCAGAAATTGATTTTTATCTTCCTTCGCCCGCTCATCTGGTGTCAGGCTTCTCCGTCTTTTTGAGTCCTTTTTCGAAGGGATCCGGATCTGGATCCTGTCCCCGATTTTCTTATAGTAAATATCGTAAAAGATATTATCTTTCTTCTCGCTGCGTATCTCAAAGAGCGGCTTCACTTCATCCGACGTCCCGAGCGTGACGCGCATAAAGTCATTGTCATTCTGGGACCGGGAAAACAGAGCCCCGTTGATCTCCGCCGTGTTTTTAAAGAGGGTATCCATATCAGGATACATGCTGTTGAGATACTTGATATCACTGACCTGCCACTCTTTAATCGTGTTGATCATCCTGTGGATATAATTTTCGTAATTGGTCTTCCATTCCTCGACGCTGGCCCTGTGCTCGTTTTTCTTCTTCACATAATTGTACAGGGATGTGACCAAGGCCACGATTCCCATGGCCCCTGACATTAAAAGCATGGTATCCCCCATGCTGGCCGCGCTCGGGGAGACGCGCATGATAAGGAAACGGGCCGCCAGCATCCCGCCTGTGGAGAGCAGCGTCGGGATCAGGACATCCAGAAGAGAGCCTTTGTCCTTTGCCGGGATCTCTCCCGGCGGAAGGATATCGATCACTGACGACTCGATGACATTCAGCCTGCGGGTGCTGATATTATATTCCAGCGACTCTCCATCCCTTAAGATATAGCTGCTTTCCACACGCTTAAACAGAGCCTGCTGCCTGACCACGGTATCCAGCGTGAAATACAGGCAGGTGGAGGTCACGATCCCCAGCTCATCCAGAGCTTTGTCATAGATCGGCTTTTCATCCACTGTCTCTGTAAAATCAATGACATTAAAATCACCTTTGGAATTGTATAATACCTGCAGTTCCTTTCTTGTTTTCAGATACTCTGTAAGAAGCTCAAAGGTTTTCTCATGCCCATCCATTTTTTTGAGCCCGTAATAGATCGCCTGGATCAGCGCTTTCAGAGTGATATCCTTCAGGACCAGAAAGGAGAGCTCCTCGGAGACCCCTTCTCCTTCAAATTTTGCCGAGACCAGAATTTCATTATTTTTCATAAATATATCCCCTATTGTTCCTTCTCTGTATTTTTCTTAAAAAGCCCCTCCAGCACACCGCGCGCGTCCGGTATCTCCACCGCCGCGCGTGGAGAGATCTCCACACTGACAGCCGGGATACGGATCTGCCTTACAGCTGTGTTTTTCACCGCGGGAGGCTCTGCCTTTTTCACCCTGACCGGCTGTAACGGATGCAGTGCCGGCACTTTTACCTCTGTCCTTTCCAAGGAGCGGACATGGATCTGCGGTGCCTGGAAGCTCCTTGCTGTCACACTTGCTTTTTCGATCACCGGCAGCCCTGCCGGGCGGACTTCCGGCTGTACAAACGATACACTTTTTGCCTCCGGCACATGGATGTCCGGCGCCTTCTGCTGCTGTATCTTTATTTCTCCAAATCCCCCGATCTCACGGATTCGGGGCTTTTGTACGGCAGGCAGGGCGGACAGATTTATCTCCGGCATCCCTGCCGGTTCCGGCGTCCTTACCTTCAACTCTGCCGGGACTTCCGGAAGCTTCAGCTCTCTCTGCTCCGCAGGGATACGCACATCCGGGAAGACCGCCTGCGGCACGTCTACATCCGGGAGGCCGGCCGCGGACTTCCCGAAATCTGCCGGGAGGTTTTCCGGCAGTGCAGCCATCTTCGGCGGCTTCGGCGCGGTAATTGAGATATGGCCAGATAGATTTTCCATACAGATCTGCCGGGGAACATTTAAGCGCTCCTGCCGGGTTTCAGGTAATTCCGCATGTACTTCATCGAATTCTCTGATGGGAAGATCGATCTCTGCCGGCTTAGGAACCACAGGCAGGATTGGCTCCGGATTTTCAATCTTACGGAGCTCCCTGTTTGCTGCTGCAGTGACACTCACAGCCGGCATTTCCGGTTTAAGGTCTACATCCATCTTATGAAAACGAAGCTGTACCTCCGGCTTTGCAGCAGGTTCCTGCAGCTTTACCTGATACTCGCGCTGATGGTATGGCGCGATGTCCGGGGTTTCCGGCGGAGCAGTAAAATCCAGTTTCGGCCGAAACGGTTTGATCTCTGTGCTCTCATATCTTTCTATCTGTTCAACAAAAGCAGCCCGCTTTTGATAGATGTCAAGTTCTCTCTCATATTGTTCTCTCTGCTGCCCGGTAAGCAGCGATAATTCTTTCTCTTTTAATATCCGAAAGGCCATGGATAAGCCCCCTCTCCTGTCTTAAGACAGCCCGCCCATATTGCATTTTCGCATGGGCGGGCTGCTCTTGTTCTGTCTGTTCAATTAACTTCCACTGATGCTGTCTGCGATCTGCTGGTCAACGTCAACAAAATTCGTCCTGTTCGCTTCGAGTAACGTTGACATCCCCTCTACTGCACTTGGAAGACTTTCTTCCACGAATGATTTTACATCTGTGTTGATAAAGTTTTGTAATGCGTCCTTTGCTTCGC
>CALWFY010000027.1 GCA_944377775.1 uncultured Mediterraneibacter sp. | reverse complement strand
ACTTAAAACCCTGCACTTCTATATTTTTTAAGTACATATAACACCTGCTTTATCTCTGTTTTTCAGGCTTACAATGGCCTTATAGGCAGCCTGCTGCTCTGCCGCTTTTTTCGTGCGGCCTGAACCTTCTCCCATAACTGCGCCGCCGATCAGCACTTCCACATAAAAGGATTTGTTGTGGTCAGGTCCCTCTTCTTTTACAAGGCGATAAGTGACATCTCCGTCCTTTTTCGCCTGAACCATTTCCTGAAGGATAGTTTTACTATCATAAAAGAGTTTCTTATTCTCTAAATCAGTGAGCACAAACCTGTGTATAAACTCTTTTGCATTAGTAAAACCACCGTCCAGGTATATAGCACCGATCAGTACTTCCATTGCGTCAGAAGTCACTGAATCCCGGAATCTCCCGCCGGTTGCCTCCTCCCCTTTTCCAAGAAGAAGATAATTGCCAAGTCCGATGTCTCTCGCACACAGGGCAAGGGAGGGTTCACATACCATGCTCGCCCTTGTCTTTGTCAGTTCCCCTTCCGGCGTGTCCGGGGACTCCTTAAAAAGGAACTCGCTGGACACAAGCTCAAGCACCGCGTCCCCCAAAAACTCCAGCCTCTCATTACAGCTGGATTTCGGCAGATTTTTTTCATTTGTATAGGAACTGTGCATCATGGCCTGTTCAAGCAGAGTAAAGTCTGTAAACTTATAGCCGATCTTATTCTCCAGCTCTTTTAATCTGTCATGCATATTTTTTCTTCCTCACATTTTCCCTCTAAAACGAAAAAGCCCACAGGGGCTTTTTCGTTTTAATGATTCATTACTTATTCCACTGCTTTTTTGATCTGGTCAACAGCATCCTGAACTGTTACGATTTTCTCTGCTTCCTCGTTGTCGATCTCAATATCAAACTCTTCCTCAATACCCATAATGATCTGGAAAATATCGAGAGAATCTGCACCCAGATCATCTACAAACGCAGCCTCAGGTCTGATTTCCTCTTTCTGCATGTTGAGAACATCTGCAATGATCTCCTGAAGTTTTTCAAATTCCATAACAAACTCCTCCTTAACTTTACTCGTTTTCTCTTTTTTCTTCCGGCGTCGTTCCGATAGCTGCTTTTATCTTCTCATTAATTTTCTGCTCTTTAAATGTGACGCACTGGATAATCGAATTGCATACTTCTTTGGAAGCAGAACTTCCATGTGTCTTGACTACCAATCCTTTGAGCCCCAGCATCGGCGCTCCGCCGTACTCGCTGGCATCAAAGTCTTTTAATGTAGCTTTGAGCGCCGGTTTTACAAGGAGTGCCCCGATCTTACTACGAAGACTGGACAGCATCCCTTTCTTAATCTTTTTAACAAGGGCGCCCCCTACCCCTTCGTAGAGTTTAAGGATCACATTTCCCACAAAAGCCTCACAGACGATGACGTCCACATTCCCGTATGGAATTTCCCGGGCTTCTACACTTCCGATGAAATTGATGTCCTCACATGCTTTCAGAAGCGGAAATGTCTCTTTGACCAAAGCGTTGCCTTTTTCTTCCTCTGCCCCGATATTTACGATGCCTACCGTCGGATTTTTCCTACCCATGATGCTCTCCATATAGATGGAGCCCATCTTTGCAAACTGTACAAGATGAGACGGACGTGCATCCACATTGGCGCCGCAGTCGATCAAGAGGGATACACCCTTCAAAGTGGGTATAAGCGGAGCCAACGGCGGTCTCTCAACTCCCTTGATCCTTCCGACAAGCACCTGTCCTCCCACGAGCACAGCTCCCGTACTGCCCGCGGAGACAAAAGCGTCAGCCTCTCCATCCTTCACCAGCTTCATGGCGACTACGATTGAAGAATCTTTCTTCCCTCTGATCGCTTTCACCGGCGGTTCCGCGGTTTCAATCACCTCAGAAGCATTCACCACTTTGATCTGCTCTGCCGGATAGGTGTACTTTGACAGCTCTGCTTTGAGTACTTCCTCCTGTCCTGTCAGCAGAATCTGAATGTCTTTTCTCAGCTGTACTGCCTCCACAGCCCCTTTGATGATCTCTGCCGGGGCGTTATCGCCACCCATGGCGTCAAGGGCAACTCTCGTAATATCAGACATTTTTTCTCCTCCTAACACTACTGAACATATTCTACTGGAAAACATTATAAAAATCAACAAAAAAAAGACGCAAAACGCAAAGTTTTTACGTCTCTTTTCCTGCTGTATTCTCAAATTAATCAACAGAGATGATCTCGCGCTTATTGTATGACCCGCAGGCTTTACATACACGGTGAGGCATCATAAGCTCGCCGCACTTGCTGCATTTCACCAGGTTCGGAGCGCTCATCTTCCAGTTAGCTCTTCTTTTATCTCTTCTTGCTTTTGAAGATTTATTCTTTGGACAGATTGACATAGGTTACACCTCCTTAAAATTCTTAAATAAGTCACGGACAACTGACATCCTAGGATCAAGTCCCACATCTTCACAGCCGCAGGACCCCGTATTCAGGTTCTGGCCGCACACTTTACAGAGACCTTTGCAGTCTTCTCTGCACAGTATCTTTTCCGGCCATTCCGACAAAATCTCATTGTAGAGCAATTTGTCCACGTCAAGATGATATCCGTCAATAAAGTTTGATTCATCCAGCTCCTCTGTCAGTTCTGCGTCGGAGAGACCTACGTCCACATGCTTTGTACTGTTGAGCACAAACTCATGCGTAACATCCTCCAGGCACCTGTCACACGGGATAACCGCCATCAGTCTGGTCTGTGCATGAATCAGCATTTCCTTTCCTCTGACGTGTTCTGCCCGGACATGAACCGGCTCACTGCTGACAATGGGATATGTTCCGGATTTTGTCCTGATTTCCTCCATTGTAAGCGGCACAGTCTCTTCAACTGTCTTATGCTGGTCTGATAAAACGTCTGATAGGTTAATTAACATTGTTATTACTCCTATTCATACCTAGACTATTATATTATAAGGTTTTGCTAATGTCAACAACTTTTTTTATTTTTTTTGATCTGTTTTTAATTCCTGAAGTGAAAAGTTTATTTCCACTTTGGATAGACAGAAGTAGATTTTAGCCTTTCACTCATTTCCACTTCCCCATATGCAGCATTTAGTCTTACACTTTTCATGCTAGGCAGTCGCCGGAAAGGTTGGTGTCTATTATGAAAACTCAAAACTCATTTTCTCATTTAACTTTAGAGGAACGGCGTATCATTCTCACCGGCATTACGAACGGCTCCACGAAAACGGCCATCGCCCAGACCATCGGCAAGGATAAGTCTACTGTTGGCAAAGAGATCAAACTTC